>JBEKOF010000162.1:0-10526 GCA_049522055.1 Verrucomicrobiota bacterium
CCACGAACCCCCAAAATCCTGGAAAATGTAGTGCCGAAAACCGCCAGTTGAAAATGAGTAACTCGTTGCAAATCAACGCAACCGCCCTTCCCCGCACCCCCGAACTGACGAACTTGGGCTAAAGCGGTTTAAGAAATAGTGAGGCCGCACAGTGCTTGCCGAGGGGCCTCTCAAACGGACGCCTCGGCGAGGCGTCCCTACCCTGTCAATTCAAGCGGCCACAACTTTTTTTGAACCGCTCTAACTGATCTCAGGGATGGGGGACTAAGATCAGGATCAAGATTGGGATTAGGATTGGGATTAGGATTGAGACTACGATTAGGATTAGGATTAAGAGAAGACGTTGAGAAGCGAATGCAAGCCCCGGCAAAACCCGAAAAATCTGCTCTTGACACATGTCGCTCTGCTAGACAAGACTTGGCATACCATATGAATAACCTTCATAACCTAACTGTTGCCCAGCTACGCGAAGTAGTGGCCATCAAAGAACAAATCGAGAAACTGCAAAGCGAGTTGGACTCCTTTATCGGCGGCGAAGGCGCGCCGGATGCCGTCCGCGTCGCGAAAGGCCCAGGCGGGCGCAAAAAGCGGCGGCGGATGTCCCGCGCGGCCCGGGCCGCCATTGGCGCGGCGCAGAGAGCGCGCTGGGCCAAGGTTAGAAGCAAAGCCGCCGCTCCCGCGAAGAGAAAGAAGCGGAAGGTCAGCGCGGCTGCCCGAGCCAAGCTTGCGGCCATCGCCAAGGCGCGATGGGCCAAAGTGAAGGCCGCCGGGGAAAGCAAGCTGTAATAGCTTCCCGGGCGTCTGGCTGCGAGCCAGGAAGAGGTGAAAGCGTGGCCGCAAGCCAAGGCGGATTTGTGCTTCCAAACCATCGGCCACCGCCAACATCCGGTAAAGAATTCAGAGAAGCTCGAGCGTCCGGCGCAATTCTTCGTCGGTGTTGTAGAAGTGGGCGGAAATGCGGAGGTATTGGCGGCCGCCCCGATCCTGGCGCAACGACATCTCAATGCCCGCCGCGCGGAGCTTCTGAAACAAGGCCGCCAGGTCCGTCTCCTCCGCGCGCTGGCGATAAATGGTGATGATGCCGCTGGCGTTGAGGGGGGGCGCATCGGCTTGGAGGACGGACCACCCTTTTTCGAGCAAGGCGGGAAGAAGCCAGGCGCGCTTGCGCAGCAATTCGGCGGCGATGTTTTCCACGCCCGTCTCGAGCAACAAATCCAGCGCGGCGCGCAGGCCGACCAGGCCGATGAGGTTGCCGGTGCCCGGTTCGTAACGCCGCGCGTCGGGGACAAAAACCATGCGTTCCTGGGCGACATAATTGGGGGAACGCACATTGCTGGAGCCCAAGACGCTGGGACGAAGTTTGTCCTGCAAGGATTTTCGCACGTAAAAGATCCCCGCGCCGCAAGGGCCCAGCAGCCACTTATGGGCGCCCGCCGCCAGGAAATCCACGTGCCGCACGGAGAGAGGAAAGGCGCCCAGGGTTTGAATGGCGTCCAGGCCGAAGAGGATGTTTCGTTGATGAAGGGCGCTGCCGATGGCATCCAGATCGGGGCGGAAGCCGGCCAGGAAATGGTTGGTGGCCAGGGCGACCAGGCGGGTTTGTTCATCCACCTGGCCGATCACATCCACGGGGCGGATTTTTCCCAGTTCACGAAGGTTCATGAGACGCACCTGCACGCCTTTCTCGGCCAGGGCCATCCAGGGATAGACGTTGGCGGGATAGTCGTCAAAATAAATGAGAATGTTGTCGCCTTTGCGCCACGGCAAGCCGGCGGCGGCCAGACTCAAGGCCAGGGAGGTCGGAGCGGCAAAGGCGATTTCCTCCGGTTGGGCGCCGATCAGGCGGGCGGCCAGTTGGCGGGTCTGGCGCGGGAGCGATTCCCCCAGGAGCGACCACTGGTCGTGCAGAGCGCATTGGAGCGCGTAATCGCGGATGGCATCGGAGACGCGGCGCGGGAGCGGGCTGACGCCAGCGTGGGCGAGAAAGATTTTGCCGCAGGCCACCGGGAATTCGTGGCGGCGCAATTCTTCATTGGATAAAATCTCATTGACAGTCATGGAACGGCTTTCATCCGGTCATTTTCCATTGAGGATGTTGTCCAAGTCGCTGCCGGGGCCATAGAGGCGCATCCAGGAGGAGACAATGACAAAGGCGGCGAGCAACATCACCGCCCACTTGACCAGATTGGCCGCCCAGACGCAGGCCTGGCGCATCTTGCGGGTGCCTTCCTCCTGATAGATGGTGTGCAGGCGGGTCAAAGACTCGTCCAACTGCCCGCTGATTTCCCCGGAGGAGTAGAGGCTGGCGAACAACTCGGGGAACTCTCCCGACTGCTTGATCAATTCCGCCGGAGCGGAGCCCGACTCCACCGCCGCCTTCCACCCGCGGACCGCCCGGCCCAGGGCGGGCGAGCCGCTGGCGGCCGCCGCCATCTCCCAGGCGCTGGTGATGAGGATGCCCGCGCTGAGCAGGGCCTCCAACGCCGCCGCCAGCCGAGCCAGGGCCAGACTGCGCCGTGCGGCGCCGAGCAGCGGAACCGGGCGGAGAACCGATTCAAGCCAACTGCGCCATTCGGGGCCGCGGCGTCCCTGGCAGGCAAACAGCAGGAAGAGGGTGAGGGCATAAACAGGAACCAACGGGACCAGCAGATGCAACCAAAACAGCGTGGCGTTTCCCTGCCCATGTCCAGGCATGACGTAACCAATAAACGCAAAAACCAGGACTGCGAAATGAAACAAGCCCACCGGATAGGCCAAATCAGAAATCATCTGGCGGGCCATTTGCGCCCGTTCCTCGTAATGGACGGCGAGCAATTTGAAGCAGGCGTCCAATCGGCCGCTCCGGTCACCGGCGTCCACCAGGGCGGCATCGAAGGCGGGCATCCAGCTCCCCAGTTTGGCCACGGCGGCGCCGACCGAATGCCCCTGGCGCAGGTGTTCCTGCAACTGGGCGATGGGGGCGCGCTGGGAGCGTGAGGGGGGATTGCGGTGAAGCTGTTGGAGGGCCTGGGGCGCGGTCAGGCCTGCTCCGAGCAAGACGCCGAGAGTGTGATACAACTCGGCGCGCCGTTTGAGTTGCCCGGGCGTAATGATCAATGGCATGAATCCCGATCTGCGACCGGCAACGGTGAGTCGTCCCAAAAGAATCAGCCGATCAGCTTGTCAAAGTGCCCCTTGAGATCGCGCTTGGAAACCATTCCGACGATCTGGCCGGCAACCTGGCCGTCCTTGAAAAGCAGGAAAGTGGGGATGGCGCGCACCCCGTAATCGGCGGCCAGCTTCTGGTCTTCATCCACGTTGACCTTGCCGATGCGCACGCGGCTGTCGTATTCGCCGGCCAGTTCATCGAGGACCGGGGCGACTTGTTTGCAAGGCCCGCACCATTCGGCCCAGAAATCCACCACCACCGGCACGGAGGACTTGAGAACTTCCTGGTCAAAATTGGTTCCGTTGAGTTTGAGAATATTCAGCGCAGACATAAAACAATGAATAAAGGCGAAAAGTTAATTGGGTGTGATCCCAGGAATCCCGCCATAAACCAACCAAAGGGTGGTGCCAATGGCGGCCAGGGCGAAGACGGCGGCGGCAATCGCCAAGCCCTTGTCCAGCTTGCCGACCCCGACAACCACCGGCCCGTGAGGGACGACCGGGCGCGCGGGAGCCGCGGGCGCGGGGGGCCGGGACGAGGCGGGAACGTTGGAGCGGGAAGGCGGAGAGGCCGGGGCAGCCGGAGGAGCAGCGGCCCTGGGGGCGGCGGCATGCGCGGCGACAGGCGCGGCGGCGGAGGCGGAAGATGGCATCGGGGCGCCCGGCGCCAGGGTGGGCAACTTGATGGTTGGCGCCGAAGTGGGCTTGGGAGGCAAGTTGATGCGGACGGTTTCCTTCTTAGGCTGGACCTTGGCCGCTTCGGCGGGTTTGGGCGGCATGGCGCCACCCGGCAAATTGGGAATATTGTCTGGCATATTTTCCTTTTGTGCCAACAAGCTAGAGTTGCCGCGCGCCCATGTCAAATCGGAAATTCCGGCCTTGCGGCGGTGCCCGGTCCGGCTGGTTTAATCAATACCGCTGGCCGGAGCCGCCGGATTCGCGCGGGCCGCCGCGAAATTCGCGCGGGCCGGAGCGGCTGGGGGGCCGCTCTTCGCGGGGGCGGGCGATATTGACGGTGAGGGCGCGATCTTGCAGTTCCTTGCCGTGGAAGAGTTCGATGGCCTTGGCGGCCTCTTCGGGCGATCCCATCTCCATAAAGGCAAAACCACGCGATTTGCCGGTGAATTTGTCCAACATCAAATTGATGGAGGCAATGTGGCCGGCCTCAGCGAAAAAACTTCTGAGATCCTCTTCGGTGGTGTTGTAGGACAGGTTGCCGATGAATAATCTTGTATCCTTCATTTGTGTGTTTGCATTCGAGAATCCTGGGGGAAGAAGCCCCGCATAGCCCGTGGCTGGACGATCCAACGCGTTTGAATTTTGAATTTAACTTGTCAATACATTAACCCATTATTTGCTTTGACCCTGCTTTCGCCATTTTTTCCTGACCTTGCGTTTTTAGCGGGCATCTCTTTAAGTGTCAATAGAAAGTGTGAATTCCAAGGAAGTTTTTATTCCCCGGGGTACCGCAGCCCCCACTGCCCGCGCATGGCGTCCAGAGTGCGCATGATGGACAGGGTTTCCTCCCAGGGCATCAGAGCGCTCTCCTGCCGGCCTTGTCGCAGGCAGGCCATGAATTCCGCCGCCTCGAATTGCATCCCGTTGCCGGGGTAAGGCAAGTCGAACTGCTGGGTTTTACCAGGGCGGCGGGTGAGCGTCATCCGGCTGGGTTTCCAAAATGGGCTGTGGATTTTGACGGCGCCGGTTTCCCCGAAGATTTCCGCCTCGCCAGGGGCATCCTCCCGCAAGCCGGCGTAGAGGGTGGCGACGGCGTTGTTCTGATAATGGAAAATCATGGCCGCCTGGAAGTCCACGCCGGTAGGGCCGATGTGAGGGGAGCTGAGGATAGCCGAAGGCGGGCCCAGGATCATGGAGGCGAGAGAAACCGGGTAAATGCCCACGTCCAGCAAGGCCCCGCCCCCCAGCGCGGGGTTGAAGAGGCGGCTTTCGGGCGAAAAGCTGGCGCGGAAGCTGAAATCCGCCGCCAGCAATCGCACCGTGCCAATCGCCCCCTGCGCCAGCAATTCGCGCAAGCGCGCCATCACCGGGAAGCAACGGGTCCACATTGCCTCCATCACCAGCAGCTTTTTGGCCCGGGCCACGCGGAGGACCTCCCCGGCCTGGAGCGCATTGAGGGCAAAGGGCTTCTCGCACAGCACGGGCTTGCCGGCCGCCAGGCAGAGGAGGGTGTTTTCGGCGTGAAACGGATGGGGCACCGCGATATAAACCGCGTCCACCTCCTTGTCCCCGGCCAGGGCCTGGTAACTGCTGTGGCGGCGCGGCGCGGCCACCCGGGCGCCGAAACTTTCAGCCGCCTCCCTGGAACGCGATCCCACGGCCACGAGCCGGGCATCCGGCATGGTTGCCAGGGCCGCGGCGAAATTCCTGGCGATGTGACCGGTGCCGATGATTCCCCAGCGAACAGGTTGCATGTTTGGATGGTTCCGGCGGTTACTCCGGCGCCGCGGTTTTGCCAATGACGACTTGCTCCCCGGTTTGCCATGAGTGCTCTTTTTTGTCAACGATCAGCGCACGCGGCAGCACCTCCACCTGGTGCCCGCACAGCCGCATCGTCACCGTCCCCGGCAAATAAAGCGCGTCCTGCAAGAGCATTTCCCCGAACGGGAGGTTGGTGGTGGCTTGGCTGAAATTGACCCGTTGGGAAAGATTGGGCGGTTCCACCTTGTCGTCCGGGAAAATCAACTTTTCGGAAATGTGCAGCTTGCGCTGGGAAATCTGGAGGGAGGGCTTGCCGGAGGCGTCGGAAATGAACTCGATTTCCCACGGGCCTTTGACCACGCGCCGATGCTCGATCCACCAAAAGCTGGCGACGTAAAAGACGACCGCCAGCGCAAAGGCGACCGCCAGATGGCGGCGCATGTTCTCGCTGGGCGGGGGAATGGCTGGTGGACCGCTCAAACTTTGACCTTGAACTCGTCGCCGGGTTTGAGGGAGAGGGCGAAGGCGGACATGAGGCGGGGGATTTGGTCCAGGTCCTTGAGGCTCACCAACTCCACCGGCGAGTGCATGTAACGGTTGGGCAGGCTGATCAACCCGCTGGCGATCCCGCCGCGGGTCCAGAAAATCACGTCCGTGTCCGTGCCGGTGGTGGCGGAGGCGGCCTCGTGCTGCAATTTGATTCTCAGGGCGCGGGCCACGCGCTCCAGGCGCGCCACCACTTCGGGATGATTGCAAACTCCATGGGTGATGGCAGGCCCATGGCCGATCTTGACATCCCCGTGCTGCTGCTGGCTGACGGTGGGATAATCGGTGGCGTGGGTCACATCCACCACCAGCGCCACGTCGGGCTTGAGGGTGTAAGCGATCTGGCGAGACCCCAGCAAGCCGACTTCCTCCATGATGTTGGAAACGGCCAGGATTTCCGCCTTGAGCTTCCCCTTTCCTTCGCAGATCAGGCGCAGGGCCTCGGCCACCGCGAAGGTGCCCACGCGATTGTCAAACGCCCGCGCGACGGCCAGGTCGTTGCGCAGCAATTCAAACGGGTCGGTCAGGGTGATGGGATCGCCCACGCGGACCAGGCTCTCGGCCTGACGCCGGCTGGAGACGCCGATGTCTATGAACAAGTCCTCAATTTTCGGCGGTTTCCGGTCTGGATCACTTTTCATCAGGTGCGGGGCGACATTGCCGACGACGCCCTTGACCGGCCCGCCCCTGGAATGAATGACCACCCGCTGGGCCTTGGTAATGGCGGCGTCCACGCCGCCCCGTTTTTGGACGTAAATGAAGCCCTGGTCGTTAATGTAATTGACGACCAGGGAGATTTCATCGGCGTGCGCGGCGAGCATGAGCCGGGGCGAGCCGCCTTTGTTGAGAACCGCGACGGCATTGCCATAAGCGTCGGTGAAGGTTTCATCGGCGAAGGGCTTGACGTAATCGAGCCAGACCCGCTGTCCACGGGCCTCATGGCCGGAGGGGCTGGGGGTGTTGACCAGGAGTTCCAAAAACCGGAGTGATTCGGCGCGCATGGGTGGATTCTATGGCATGGCGTGGCACAAGCAATGAGGAAGCGGCGGGGCTGGGAGCGGAGCAACCGGCCAAATTCAGGCTGGCGCCAAAGAGTTGTGGCAGGCAGAATCGGGCCATGAGACTCGAACATGCGGCGTTGCAGGTGGCCGATCCGGTGGGGATGGCCAATTGGTATGTGCAGCATCTGGGCTGCGCGGTAGCGCGGGCGGGCGGCCCGCCCAATTGCGCGCGGTTTCTGGCGGCCGGCCCGGTGTTGATCGAAATTTACCAAAGCGCCAACGCGCCGGCGCCGGATTATCGCACCATGCATCCGTCGCAATTGCATCTGGCGTTTGTTTCCGAGGATCTCAAGGCGGATCGGGACCGGCTGCTGGCGGCCGGCGCCAGCGTGGCGGAGGATTACTTCACCAATCCGGCTGGGGATCAACTGCTGATGCTGCGAGATCCCTGGGGCCTGGGCTTGCAACTGGTCAAGCGGGCCAAGCCGATGCTGGGGTGAACTCTTCATGCCGGTGGCGCCCGTAATTGAAACGAAGGAGTTGTCCAAGGTTTTTGGAAAACAAAAAGCATTGGATGGCGTGAGCCTTGCCATCGCTCCGGGAGCCATCGGGCTGCTCGGCCCCAACGGGGCGGGCAAAACGACCTTCATGAAATGCCTGCTCCAGCTTTCGCCCATCACCTCCGGTTCGGCCAAGTTGCTGGGGCGGGAGGTGGGCCTGGAAGGGCGGGAAATCCGCAAGCGGGTGGGCTACACGCCGGAAGAGGATTGCCATATTCCCGGCATGGCGGGTTGCGAGTATGTGACCTACTGCGCGCAGTTGTGCGGTTTGCCCTTCCAAGTGGCGCGGCAACGGGCGCATGAGATGCTGGATTTTGTGGGGATGGGCCAGGAGCGGTATCGCAAGGTGGACACATATTCCACGGGCATGAAGCAGCGCCTGAAGCTGGCGCAGGCGATTGTGCACGACCCGGAGATCGTATTTCTGGATGAGCCGGCCAACGGGCTGGATCCCAAAGGGCAGGCGCAAATCCTGGAGTTGGTGCAAGGGCTGTGGCGGACGCACGGGATCACGGTGGTCCTTTCGTCGCACATGTTGCACGACGTGGAGCAAATCTGCGAGCAGATCATCATCATCGCCCGCGGGCGGGTGCTGGTGCATGACAGCCTGGCGAACTTGAAGGCGCGGCGGCGGGGAGCGGCGGAGGTGGTGCTACCGGGGCGGCACGAGGAGTTGGAGGCGGCCTGCGCCCGGCAAAACTGGCCGTGCGAATTGCTCCCCAACGGCCACATCAAGGTCGAGCATCGGGCCGCAAGCTTGAACCCGTTGTTGCATCTGCTGGACCAGATCAACCTGCCGCCGCTGGAGATCATTCCCAGCCCCAACGCGCTGGAAGAAACCTTTGTGCAGGCCCTGGAGATTTCCCATGCCGCTGCATGACGTCAACTACAAGCATTGGGAGGGAACGCACCTGGGCCTGTGGCAGCGGCGCTGGGCCATCGCCCGGAACGGCCTGGCGGCCTGCCTGCAAATCAAGTGGATGGGCAATATGGTCGTGCTCTGCTGGGGCGCGGGGCTGGCGGCGGCGATCTTTCTTTTCATGATTGGACAGTTGTTGGTGACCGACAGCGCGGTGACCCGATGGGCGTCCACGCTCAATCCAACTTTGCAGATGTTCGCCAGCCTTCTGACAACCTGGCTGGCGAACCACCCTGAAATCTCGGTTGGAACGACGCAAAACGTCTTTTTTTATTTCTTTTGCCGGTATCTGATGATCATCAGCATTTTCATTCTGGGCATGGCCATTCCCTGTCTGATCACGCGCGACCTGGCCTGCAACGCCATTGTGATTTACTCCTCCAAGGCGGTGAGCCGGGGAGATTATCTTTTGGGGAGATTTGCCACCGCCTTCGGTTTTCTGGGGTTGACGTGGCTGGGGCCGGTTTGCGCGGCCTGGTTTCTGGGCAATTTGCTTGCGCCGGATTGGACGTTCTTCTGGCATGCGCGCCTGGCGCTGGAAAGCATCTTGATTTACGGCCTGAGCAGCATGGTGATCCTGAGCGTGCTGGCGCTGGGGGTGTCGGCCAGCGGGGTGAAGGAGAAATATACCACGGCCTTTTGGTTCACGTGGTGGATTCTTGGAGCGGTGCTCACCCCGATCGCCTTGCACACCAAGCCGTGGCTCCGGCACCTGAGCTTTAGCTTTGACCTCAATCAAATCGCGCTGGCGACCTTTCGGGTGGGCGAGAACATCAAGACAGCCCGGGAGAGCCTGCCGGTGCTCGGCACGATGATGCAGAGCATTCGCCCCGCCACCCTGGCCGCCCTGGACACGCCCAATCTGGCCGGCACCTGGCTGGCCCTGGCCGCGATGCTGGCGGCGGCGGTATGGATCATCCTCAAGCGAGTCAAACCGGAATGAACGCGGTCATCCAGGCGGAGGAATTGAGCCGGTGGTACGGAATGGTGATGGGGCTCAACAACGTGAGCTTCGAAATTGCCCCCGGTCTGACGGGGCTGGTCGGCCCCAACGGGGCGGGCAAGAGCACGCTCATACAGATCATCACCGGCCAGCTTCAACCCAGCACGGGAAGTCTGAGGGTTTTCGGCCAGGTTCCCTGGAACAATCCCGCGTTGCTGCGCCGCATCGGATTCTGCCCGGAGCACGACGCGGTGCCCAAAGATTTGCGCCCGATGGACTGGCTGACCGGCTTGGCGCTGCTCTCCGGGCTGGCCCCGGCGGAAATCCCGGCCCGGTGTGAGGCGATGTTGGACAAGGTCAAGCTCCCGCGGGAACATTGGTCCAAGCGCCTGGGCCAGTATTCCAAAGGAATGAAACAACGGGTCAAACTGGCCCAGGGAATGTTGCACGAGCCGGATTTGCTGGTGCTGGACGAACCGATGAACGGGCTGGATCCGATGGGCCGCCAGGAAGTGGCCGGCATCCTGACCGAAATGGCCGCCGCCGGCGCCAGCATCCTGATCTCCAGCCATATCCTGGCCGAATTGGAATCGCTCTGCCGGAACATTCTCATCCTCAACTGGGGCCGCATCCTGGCCAGCGGCAGCCAAAAAGAAATTCGCGGGGATCTGAAGAATTGGTCGGAAGAACTGTCCATCCAATGCGGGGATCCGGAGAAGCTGGCCCGGCGGCTCTTCGATGCCGGCGTGCTGCTGGGCTTTGATCTGGAGCCGGCGGAGGGCCTGCTGCGCATTCGCGTCAAGGACGCGCCGACCTTTTACCCGGCGTGGACGGGCTTGCTGCTGGACAGCGGGGTGGAGGTTTATTCGATCCGCAGCCAGAGCCGCTCGTTGCAGAACATATTTGAAAAGGTGACCACGTGAGCGCGTCATTTGAAAATGGGAAGAGTGCCGCCGCGCCCTCATTTTTGC
>JBEKOF010000163.1:0-10436 GCA_049522055.1 Verrucomicrobiota bacterium
GCAGAAAGCCCGCCAGACTCAAGCCAAGCTGGCCGCCTAATTTTTCCCTCGGCACCCGACCAACCGGC
Source organism: Verrucomicrobiota bacterium (assembly GCA_049522055.1). Lineage (GTDB taxonomy): Bacteria > Verrucomicrobiota > Verrucomicrobiia > Limisphaerales > Palsa-1400 > JBEKOF01. Next base: position 69 of record JBEKOF010000163.1, read on the forward strand.
CAAGTTATCACGCATCCCCGACTCTCAACAGGAGGACCCCGCTTTACCGCTTACCTCGATCCTCAGTTCACATTTAATCTTGTATATTGCTCTTATACAAACACTTGCAAACAAATCCGCTTGTCACTTTTTGCCACTTCCCGGACAAAATCTCTCCCTTTCAAACCTCCGATTTCTCCGATTTCTCCGATTTTCTGAACGCCCCGTTCCGCTTACGGCAGCCTGATCCGCATTGGCTTCTTCTCCACCCCTTCCACCATCCTCTCAGCCAGTCCTTCATCAGCCTGCCCTGCCAACGCCCTCTCCCGCACTTTACTCCGCGCTTTTACTCATTGACTTTGGCGCCGCTTGCGGTATGAAGTTCAGGTGCATTATATGATGCGCTCTCTCTCAAGGCTCCTTCCCGCCCTCCTGCTGGGCGCGGGGGCGTTGTGTGCGGGGTCCCTGGCCGCTCTGGCCGGCGATAAAATTGCCTTCTCCTGGTCGTCTGAAAAAACTCTCACGATGCCCGCAGTGGCCCATCCTGACGACGCTGAGGACCTCTCCTTTGGCCATTCCAGCGTCGAGCCGGTCACGGATATGGACTATGTTATTCCAGAGACGGCAACCGTCAATGTGGTGCCTTTCAACCGCGGCAAGAGGCAAGACGCCGGCAATGGCAAGTCCACTTCCCTTTTTGGGAACCGCCGGCAGGATGGCAGTTTGGAAAGCGCCGATGAACGGGGTCAGGACGATTCAGACGATCCTGACTCCGCCACCAACCAATACAAATCCAGTTACAGCATGGAGAAGGGCTGGGATGCCGACTCCTCCCAAAGATTGGAAGATTTGGGCCTGGGATACGGAACCGCCGGTTCCCGCCAGGACCCCTCGGACATTTACCTCAGACGCGACCGCCAGAATGATCCCCAGTCTGGCAGAAACTCAGGCAAAGACTGGCCCGGGCAAACCGACGGCGCTTCCTCCAAGGGCTTCGGTTCCCAGAAACAATCGGTCACGGACATTCTTCGCCAGCAGTCGCGCTACAACTCCCAGCTTGATCTGTTCAAACAGAGTCAGAGTCAAGGGCTTGACTCCCCTGAAACCTATGGGCAGCCGGCCACCTCCTCCCTCCAAAGCATTGCCCCCAGGGACGCGGACAAATACGAGGATAACCTCTTCTCTCCAGGCAATCCGTTCTCCATTCAGGAAAACAGCAGCCGCCAGGGACAAGGGATTCAGGACGCCTTGCCTGACGTGCGCGCCTGGGAAACCCCAGCCAGCCGCGACCCGGTTCCCCAGCAGGTTTACAAGCCGGTTTACGTGCCGCCATCCCAAGGCCAGCCGCCGGTGGACTCCCACCCTGCGCGACTCGCACTCCCCAAGATACCCGGTGCCATCAACAACTGACGCACCAAGCCGGCGATGGCTGCGGGCGGGTTTTTTGGCGGGCGGCGGCTGGCTTTCATTGGCCCAAAGATTTGTGTTTCTTTTTCGCCCGGGTTGTGGTCTGTTGGTGCCACGCAAACAAATCTGCCCAAATTAATTCCCGCGGTTTCTGCCGGCAACGGCGTCAGTCGCCTCACCAAGGTCAAGCGCCCCATGCCGGGAAAACGCATGAAATCCAAACCGTCCCTCATGGTTCCCCTGGCCAAAGGCCAGCTCTGGAAGATGCAGGATAAACACATCGAGATCATGGAAGTGGGCAAGACCCTCACCCACTACCGCCTCTTTCAGAACCAAAAACGGGTGCCCATTAGCCTGGGTGGCATTACCGCCGTCCAGGCCTACCTCCGGGCCAACCGCGCAAAACTCGTCCGAAAAACCGCTCCGGTCAAAGCCTGATCCCAGCGTCCGGGGGCAGGGCAGCCAATCCTACTGGCCGGGCAGTGGGCCGGGAAATGTGTTGTTGCTGACGGTCCCAAATTGATACGGTACCCCTGCCGCATGGCCGTCGGCAAACGTGACATCGGCGTTGCCGCTATGCCGGATGGTCAGAAAGTTATCAATCCCCGTCGTGGTCTCCGTGGTGAAAGGCTGCCAGCGGCCGGAGGTAAGGCACGGGCTGTGGCCGCCGGCGTTATCGCTGATGCCTCCCGGGGGGCATTCGCTTTCGAGTAACGAAGTAACCCCTTCGGCTGTCATGATCTTATTGGCAGGGGCATAGACTTGACTCTGCTTGAAAGTCAAAAACCCGTCGTCAACAATGGTTGTAATCCCCAGGTTGACGCCATTAACCACATTGAAACTGGTGAAGGCGTAACTGAAATTATAGGGGCCATTGGCGCTCCCCTCGGCCGCTATTCGTTGGGTGTCATCCTTATCCGCCGGACACCGGAAAATGTTCGTGGATCCCTGCGTGCCCAATTCCATGACCAGCGGGCTGCTGGCCAAAGGACCGGGATCGTTATCAACCCTCCAATATATCCAATCAGAGGGCTGCGGTCCGTAATCACCGGCCGAAGCGCACCCGGCAAAAGTCGAGGCGTTGTCTCCGAGATACATCATCATGCCCAGACCCAATTGCTTGCAATTATTCAGGCAAAAAGTCTGGTTGGCCTTGGCCTTGGCCTTGGCCAAAGCCGGCAGCAGCAATGCCGCCAGAATGGCGATGATGGCGATGACCACCAGCAGCTCAATCAACGTAAAAGACGGGCGGCGCGGGCAGAGTTCTTCATGGGGTTTCATATACCCTTAACTTACATCGGTTTCCCCTTTCTGTCACGGAACATTTTTTGGCGGAATGGACACCGAATTTGCGCTCGGAATCATCACGGCGCGCTGATCGCCGCGTAAACCCGGTGAACGTCCTCGTGATCGTCCAGAGCGTTGAGAAAGTCAGCCACCTGCTTGCGGGCGTCATCTCCAAGATGGACCAAATTCTTGGCCAGATACCGGATTTCGGCGGCGACAATGTTCCACCCCGCCGCTTTGAGGGCCTTGGAAACGCTGTCCAAGTCTTTGATTTCCGTCAGAAAACGCGCTCCCTTCTGGCCTTGGGGAATCTCCTCGTCTTGCAGCGCCTCCACTTCCTGCGCCCCGGTTTCAATGGCGTCGGACTCGGCGTCGCGATGGGCGTCCGCATGCGTGGCTTCGATCACGCCGAGATGGTTGAAAAAAAAGCCGACGCTTCCCGGCGCCCCCATCGAACCCGCTTTGAACAGGTTGCGGATTTCCGGCGCAGTGCGGTTGCGGTTGTCGGTCAGGCATTCGACCACCACCGGAACTTTGTGCGGCGCGAAGCCTTCGTAGGTGACGAGCTCGAACACGACCTTCTCCTCCGTCAAACCCGCTCCCTTCTTGATGGCCCGCTCGATCGTGTCCCGGTAAACCGAACTCTTGCGCGCCTTCTCCACCGCCGCCGCCAGACGCGGGTTCAGGTCCGGATCGGGACCGCCGAGTTTGGCCGCGACCATGATTTCGCGCACCAACTTGACCACCATTTGCCCCTTCTTCTGGGCATTGGCTTCCCGGCCGGCTTGTTTCCATTGCGCGCCCACGCTACGATGCTGCCGAAAGTGTTCTCATCATGTTGATGCGCCCAGTGTGCCGCCAGTCTGCGCGCTCGTCAACCACTCAGCCACCTTTGCCAGGCTCGGCGCGGCTCAAGCCCGGGGCTCTTTCTGCCGATAACGAGCAAGAGCACCAGTGTCCGGGCGGGTTGGACCCGCCGGACGATGAATTATGGCCGACAATCACATTTTGGTGGCGAACGCCGACCTCCCGGCGCTGGCCGAATATGGCCGGGCCTTGGGGAACGAGTGGCATGTCTCCCTGGTTTGCGGCGCGGCCTCGGCTCTGGCCAAACTGGCGGCCCACCCGTGCGACCTCATCGTCGCGGATTATGATCTGCCGGAAACCAATGGCGTCCAACTGCTCAATCGGATCAAGACGGATTACCCTAAAATAATCCGAATCTTATTGGTCGCCGAGGGCGATCGGGAACGCCGAACGGCCGAAGTCCAAGGTTCCCACCTCATCTTGACCAAGCCCTGCGACGACGCCACCCTGCGCGGCGCCGTCCAACGGGCGCTGGCGATCAATGTCTGGCTGGCCGATGACGGCTTGCGTGATTTGGTCGGCCGGCTGCGCACTTTCCCCATCGTCCCCTCCCTTTATCTGGAAGTCGTCAACGCGCTCAAGGCCCCGCGCACCTCCACCGCCGAAGTGGGAGCCATCATTGCCCGGGACATGGCCATGATGACCAAGCTGCTGCAAGTCACCAATTCCGCCTGCTTCGGCTTGCAGCGCAAGATCAGCGACCCCGTGGAGGCGGTCGGCATCCTGGGGTTCGAGACCGTCAAGTCCATGGTGATGACCCTCAAGCTCCTGAGCCAGTACGACAAGGTCAAGCCGGTCTATTTCTCCATTGACCGCCTCTGGCGTCACAGCACCGAGGTGGCGCGCATCGCGCAGCGGGTGGCGCTGGCCCAAACCAATGATCCCGTCTTGGGGGAGACGGCCCTGACCGCCGGATTGATGCACGATTTAGGGAAGCTCATCCTGGCCTCCAATTTTGACGAGCAGTACAGCGGCGCGCAGACCCTCGCCCGTAAGCAGCAAATCCCGCTGGAAGAGGTGGAGAAGGACATCTTTGGGGCCAGTCATGGCGAACTGGGTGCCTATTTGCTTGGATTATGGGGGATGCCGCTCGACTTGGTGGAGGGCGCCGCGTTCCATCACTGCCCCTCTCGCATCCTGGCCAAAAACTTCACCCCTCTGACGGCCGTCCATGTGGCCAATGCGCTGGTTTACCAGGTCAAGCCCGACAAGGAGGGATTTGTGGCCCCGAAATTGGATGAGGCCTATCTGGCCGCATTGGGCGTTTCCGGACAACTAAAATCGTGGCGGGAGATCGCGCTGGATTCGGATTTCGGCGCCACTGAATTCCGCACTCGTTCTGGCGACACCGGGGCGTTCAAAAAGCCCGCCGCTCCTGCTCTCAAGCTGGTGGCGCAGCCGGAGAAGCCGGTTCCAACCCCCGCGCCCCCCCGTTTCCGATGGCTTTACGCCGGGATGGGCGCCGCTGTTTTATTGATGTGCTTTTGGTTTGTGGGACAAGCGCTCATGCGCCGCGTGCTCGAGCCGGTGTTCGCGCCCGCCGGGCAAATCACACAGAATCCAGCCGCCGTCGCGCCGCCGGCCATCTCCCGTCCGGTGGTTTTGCCGGGCAAACCGGCTGGCGAACCCGTGGTGGCCCCGGCTTCGTCCTCCGCGCTGCTCGCGTCGAACAGTCCCGCCCATGAAGCGCCGGCCGCCACGCCGGCGCCCACGGCAAAAGAACTGGCTTTTGCCGAGTTGCAACTGGAGAGCATCTTCTTCTCCAAACAAAACCCATCGGCTGTCATCAGCGGCACGTGGGTGCGCCCGCGCGACCGGCTTCCGGCCGGAGCGACGGTGGTGGCCATTGGGCCTTCTTCGGTCACCCTGGAATTCGAGAATGAGCGCAAGGTCCTGGCGCTCAAATAGCCGCGGCAGTCATTTTGCCTCCGACTCCATCCTCCATTGGCAATTGACCATCGGCATGAGCCTTAATGTGCTAGCTCGATGTCCGTCAGCAAAGCTTCCAGGGACTGTGGCGGGGGCGTGGTTCCAGGCGTCCATGGAGTCACCCAGCCAAGATTCCCGGCGCCGTCCGTATCGTTCGGGAAGGCATCCGTCATGATTTTAGCGGTAACATTTATGGACTTGACGCTAAAGTCAGCGTAGGCCACCACCAGCGTTCTCGTGCGGGAATGGGCCATTTGGTTGGGATCCACCATCGGATCAGCTACGGTGTTGGTAGGCACAAAAAACTCATTCAACAAACAGGCTGAACCTCGAACAAGGTCGCTTTGTCTTTGATAAAGTCTAATATCGGTCGTGACATCAGCCCACAGGTTCCAACAATAAGAGGAACGAACGTCCCCCTCGCCGTCCGTCGTTAATAACGGCATGTATTCTTGTTCTCCTAAAACTGAACCTGGCTTCGCGTTGTAGCTCGGGCAGTAATAAACCGCCCCGGCACCCACATAACCCATGGGATACAAAAAGCCAAGATTCTGAAAAAGTTGGGGCCCCGTTATCGCTTTTGGGACCGTCACAGGGCCGGAGGGAGCAGTATAAAGATACCGTCCATAATGTTCTGCCTCAATGGCGTTGAGCGTGTGGTCAGGAAGATCAATGATGGGAAAGTAACCTCCGTAATCCGACGCATACATACTCGCCCCCGTGGTCAACTGCCTGACATTGTTTATGCATGAGGTGATGTTGCCGTGTTCTTTGGCCATCGAGAGCACAGGGAGCAGCAAGGCCGCCAGAATGGCGATGATGGCGATGACCACCAAAAGTTCGATCAAGGTAAATGCCCGTGCCAAGGCAGGCCGCGAAGTTGGCAATTCAGCGTTGTTTTTCATATTGCCGAAAACTGTTTCCAAATTGTCACAATCAAATGCGTTGCCCGCCCCATTCGGGGCGCGCAGGGCTGACAGTGAGTACATCATCAATATGGCCCCTCTTCTTAAAACTGTCAACGTGTTAATGCGCTTGCCGAACGATTAAAGGGTCAAATTCTTGCGTGAACGACGAAGGGTCAGACGGTTCCGTGCCCCCTGCGATCAAGCGATAAGTCGCGGCGTCCGGCTTCCAGAAACAGACGGAACCGTCGGTGAAAGCCACGTTCCAGCCTTCGGAGGAAAAATGAGCAAAGTCCTCAGCATTGGTCATGCCGCTGTCAATATAGTCCATGATGAACACGTCCCGCTGCCGGGCGCCGCCGGCTTTTTGATAGACCCGGTTATAGTCGCCGTCACAAACGATGTTGTACGAATAGCTGCCGCGGACCCCGGGGTCGTGATGGATCTCAGCGATGGTCATCAGGCCATTTGCCGAATAGGCCTTGGCGGACAGGGGAGAGTCCGGGCCAAAACCCGGGCAGAAGAAGACCCCGCCATCCCCTGCCAGGTTATACGGATAGAGCCAGCCGAGATTCTCAAAATCCCCACCCATGGCATTGACCCCCGCAATGCTCATGGGAACGTGCGCGCCCGCAGTCCCTCCAAAAACCAGCCAGCACGCAGCAGACATGTCCTCTATCACATTGAAGGCCCGGTCGTCGTTTGTACGGTCATTGTCCCAGCAAGGATACCAATCGGCGTTCTCCGAGGCGTAAATGGTGCAGCCGAGGAACAACTGGTGCAGGTTGTTGACGCAGCCTGTGCGCCTGGCTCGCTCTTTGGAGGCTGCCAGCGCCGGCAACAGCAAGCCCGCCAAAAGGGCGATGACGGCCATGACCACCAAAAGCTCGATCAACGTAAACCCCCCAGCCGTGGCCGGCCGGGATGTTTGCAAATTCCAGTTAATTTTCATGTTCACCAAAACCGTTCTCAGACTCCCGCGATCAAAAGCATCTTCCGCCCCTTTCGGCGGCGCGCGGGGCTGGCAAGTCAGCGAACCCCCACCGTGGCCCCATTCTTCAAAAATGTCAACTTGTTTTGATCAAGGCGTTTACATCGAATGTTCTTTTTGATCTGGCGAAGGAGGTTGAGCTTGTCATTGATTGCCTCCGATTAGTGAAAAATCGCGCATTTCCGGCAAGATTTTCCGAATCGCCTCCCCGAATGACAAATGGCAAATGCTCAATGACAAGTTTTCAATTCAGATTCAGCTTTTGGTTGCGGCTTGCCGCGCTGCGGCTTTGCGATTTTGCGTTGAAATGTCTTTCATATCCGTGAAATCCGTGCAATCCGTGGTTCTTCCCCACCCCCTCTCTTAGCAGGTTTAGCTCCTGCCACGTCAACATTTTACCCTCTCGAATTCTCTTGCTCCCCCCGTCCCTTTGGAGTTTCTTCCTTCCCATGAATACAACTTTGTCTGCCGCCCCGCGCGGCCTCCTGTTGTCCGCCTTCCTTTCCCTGGCCCTGGCTGCGCCGGCGCTGCGCGCCGCCGATGGCCCGCCGGTTGTCGCCAAACCCGATGCCAGCGCCCCCGTGACCGTCACTGACAACGGCACGACCTGGACAATGGACAACGGCATCATCCAGGCGACAATCAACAAGCGCAATGGCAATATGCCCCGGCTGGTCTATCACGGCATGAACATCATGGGGCCGGGCGGCATCTGGGAGCAGTCGCCCTCCGGCCAGGTGACCCAGACGCTGACCATTGACCCGGCGCAAAACGGCGGCGCGCGGGCCGAGGTGGACGTCAAAGGCGTCAACGGGCGCATGGACATTGAAGTCCGCTACACCCTGGAACGCGGCGTCAGCGGCATTTACACCTACGCCATTTACTCTCACGGGGCCGGTTATCCCGCCGCGGGCGAGGGCGAAAGCCGCTTCATCAACCAGCTCAGTCAAGACCACTTTGATTGGCTCTCGGTGGACGCCGACCGCAACATGCCCATGTGCAGCATGCAGGACACTCGCGCGGGCGTGACGATTCATGCCAAGGAGCAGCGGATTCTGAGCACCGGCATTTATAAGAATTCTGTGGAGCACAAATACAGCTACTGCGCCGAGATGTACAAGCTTCCCGCTTATGGCTGGTCCAGCATCAAGGATCACGTCGGCGTTTGGTTCATCAACCCCTCCTTCGAGTACCTGGGCGGCGGCCCCACCCGGATTGATCTGGTTTGCCACATGGAGGCGACCATGCTCGACTACTGGACTTCGGGCCATTACGCCGGCGGCGCCGAGTGCAACATCCCCGCCGGGGAAACTTGGAACAAGATCGTCGGCCCGATCTTCGTCTATTGCAATGCCCTGCAAACCTCCCAGACCCCCTCCCAGGCCGACCTCGACACTCTGGCCGCCACGGCGGGCAACCCCACCATCCCACCCGCCTGGACGGCCAACGCCAACGCCTTGTTTCACGACGCCCTCGCCCAGGCTAAAACCATCCAAGCCCAGTGGCCGTTCGCCTGGGTGCAAGGCCTGGATTATCCGCAGAAAGCCGGGCGCGCCGCCGTCACTGGCAAGCTGGTGCTCAACGACCCGCAGGCCGCCACCACCAAGCTGCCTCATCTGAACGTCGGCCTGACCCACCCGGATTTCAACGGCGCGGGCGGGGCCTTTGCCCAGCGCTCGGGCAACGGCACTCTCGTCACCTGGGATCACGACGCCAATTATTACCAGTTCTGGACCGTGGGCGCTGAGGACGGCCAATTCACCATCGCCAATGTCCGCCCCGGCACTTATACCCTGCACGCCTTTGCCGACGGTGTGCTCGGCGAATTCGCGCAGGCCAACATCACCGTCGAGGCGGGCAAGACCCTGGACTTGGGCAAACTTGAGTGGAAGCCCGTGCGCTTCGGCAAGCAAGTCTGGGAGATTGGTTATCCCGACCGCACCGGCGGCAAATTCTACAAGGGCGACGGCTCCAACTATTGGCTCTGGGGCTGGTGCGTGCGCTACCCGCTCCTGTTCCCCAACGATCTCACCTACACCGTTGGCAAGAGCGATTACCACAAAGACTGGTTCTTCGAGCAGGTGCCCCACGGAGAATCCACCGCCTGGCTCAATCCCGACGCCAAGGATCCCGCAAACCAGCGCTTTGGCTGGGTCAAGGCTGCGACCGGCCAGGAGGACATGTGGCGCACGATTGGCCGGGGCCGGGCGACCACCTGGACCATCAAGTTTAACATGGACAAAACATCCGCGGGCCAGGCGGCCCTGCGCATCGCCTTGGCCGGCTCCGACGGCCTCGGTGGCGGCGGCGGCGGCTTCGGCGGGCGTGCTCGCGGCGAAGGTGGCCGTGCTCGCGGCGAAGGCGCGCCTGCTGGCGCCGAAGGCCCGCGTGCTGGCGGCGAAGGCCCGCGTGCTGGCGGCGGCGGAGGAGGAGGAGGGCTTGCCGTGGCGGTCAACGGCCAGAGCGTTGGCAGCATCCACCCCGTAGCCACCAACGCCCTCCGCTACAACACCGACAAAGGCGTTTGGCGTGAATACACCCAGAAGTTCGACGGCGCGCTGCTCAAAGCGGGCGAAAACGAAATCCAGCTTACCGTCCCCGCTGGCGATCTGACTTCCGGCGTCGTTTACGACTACCTGCGCCTGGAGCTTGCCGAAAATTAACCTAAAACCGGCCGTTGAGGTTTGCGAACCCTTGAAGCTGCGAAGCTGCCCGACAATGTCTGACAGAGAGTCCTCAGTGATTCCATGGACTCAAGAACTCCCAGAAAGACGCGATGCCGAGCACAGGGACGATCAGCACATAAATTCGGAGCACGTCCAGGACTGCCTCCTGCGGAAAGATCCGCAGCCACTTGCGCCCCTGATAAAAGGGCCTGGGCCGGAACATGGACATTCCCAGGTTGACGCCCGCTCCCGCCGCCAGGGAGTAACCGGTCAGTTGCAGGATTAGGGTCAGCAAGTAGTACGTCGCCTCAAAGGGGTCAGACCATAGCTTTGTCCA
>JBEKOF010000164.1:0-10389 GCA_049522055.1 Verrucomicrobiota bacterium
CCCTCGCCACGGTCGTAGGAAACAAGGATTCGTTCACGGAGATCCAAAGAAAGCGTTCGCATGGACAGACCATACCACACTTCTCTAAAATGGCTACACTATTTATTGAAATGCTCTAGAGGCACCAGCAACAATCCGGCAGACCATTACCTGCTCCCCTTGCATCGGAATAATTCAAAGAACTTCCATGGCTCCATTTCTACGCCAACTCCTGCTCCTGGATTTCCGCGGGCGGGGAGAGCAGACGGGCGCCGTCGGCGGCCTCGGGGTATTCAAAGAGGCGGCCCTCAAAATTGCGGATGAGAACGCGGTCGCCGTTGCGGTGCAAAATGTAGTCTGGATTGATGGGCACCTTGCCGCCGCCGCCGGGGGCGTCAATAACATATTGTGGGACGGCGTAGCCGGAGGTGTGGCCGCGCAAGCTTTCCATGATTTCCAATCCCTTGCGCACGCTGGCGCGGAGATGGGCGGAGCCGCTGATCAAGTCGCACTGGTAAAGGTAATAGGGCTTGACGCGGCAGAGGAGCAATTTGTGCATTTGGGCCCGCATGACGACCGGATCGTCGTTGACGTGGCGCAGGAGCACGGACTGGTTGCCCAGCGGGATGCCGGCATCGGCCAGGCGGGCCAGGCCGTCGCGCACCTCGGTGGTCAGCTCGCGGGGATGATTGGAATGGATGCTGAGGAAAAGGGGATGAAACTTTTTGAGCATGGCGCAGAGGTCCGGGGTGAGGCGCTGGGGCAAAAAGATGGGAATCCGGGTGCCGATGCGCAGGAATTCCACGTGGGGGATGGCGCGGAGGCGGCTGAGGAGGTTTTCCAGTTTTTCATCGGAGAAGAGCAGGGGATCGCCGCCGCTCAGGAGCACGTCGCGCACGGAGGTGTGTTGGCGGATGTATTCGATCTGGCGTTCGAACTCCGGATGGAAATCGTAGCCGGAGGCGTTGCTGACCATCCGCGAACGGGTGCAGTATCGGCAGTAAGAGGCGCAACGGTCGGTCACCAGGAAGAGGACGCGGTCTGGATAGCGATGGACCAAACCCGGGACCGGGGAATGGGTGTCCTCGCCGCACGGGTCGGCCATCTCCCACGGGGCAGTCTGGGTTTCCTGCAAGCGGGGAATGACTTGCCATCGGATGGGGCAGTTTTCGTCGGCCGGGTCAATGAGGTTGAAGAAGTAGGGGGTGATGGCCAGGGCGAGCTTGTGGTTGGCGAGCATGGTGCCGGCGTATTCTTCCGGGGTGAGGGTGGGCATGAGGCGCTGCAATTGGTCCAGGGAGGTGATCCGGTGTTTGAGCTGCCAGTGCCAGTCATTCCAGTCCTTTTCGGAAACATCGGACCAAAAGCCGCGGCCGGCGGGGTGGAATTGCTTCAGGGAATTCAAGCGAGTGGAATCGGGCATTTCCTCCGTCTGGCCCGCAAAGTTATGCATTTGCATTTTCAGGCACTATAATTTCCTTCCGGCTTGTGTCAAGTGGGGGGGGTGGGATGTCGGGGCCTAGGCTCATTTCCCGGCGGTGGCGGTGACCAGGACGACCGCGCCGATGACGGCGATGACCCCGCCGAGAATGGAGCGGCGGGTGGTTTTTTCCCCTTCCACGGCTTTGGAGAAGGGAATGACGATCAGGGGGGTGGTGGAGACAATGGCCAGGACCAAGCCGGTGGGGGTGGTTTTCAAGGCCCAAAGATAACAGGTGACGCCGAGGGTTTGGCCAGCAATGGCATTGGCCAAAACCCATGGCCAGGCCGCCCGCCATTTTTGCCTGGAGGAAGCTCCATCTGACTGGGCCGGAGCAACTTGCGAGCGGCTGCGACGCCAGCGAACGGCCAGCACACAGATTGCCGCCACGACCAAGCCGCCCAGCAGACGTTGATAGGCCGCCGTGGCCGGAGTGATGTTTTCCTGTGCCTGCCTGGCAACGGCATAGGCGACCCGGCTCAACACCGCGCCGACCGCGTTGGCCAAAGCAGCCAGGATGCTCAAGACGATGCCTGTGGTCAGGGATTGGCGGGTGGCGTTGAGATGCCGGCCAGGGGCCAGCGCCAAGGCGACGCCGGTGAGAATGGTGGCGCAAGCGGCGATCTGGCTTCCGGTCAGCCTGGCGCCCTGCCAGAGCCACTCGATGACCGCGCCGGACAAGGCCGCGCCGCATTGGGTGATGAGGATGGTCAAACGGGAGCCGAGGCGGGGAAAGCTTTGAAAGAGGAAAATATCGCCTCCAACACCAATAATGCCGCTGAGCAAAAAAATGGGGAGGGAGGCGCCGCCGAGGCCCTGGCCGAAAAGATGCGCCCACAAGCCAAGGAGCAGCGACGCGCCAACCAGGCGCCAGAAATTGGCTTCCGTGGCGCCCATGATTTTGGCCGAGCGCGCGCCGCAGACGGCGGAAAACGCCCACAAAACCGTTGTCAACAAAGACGCCAGCACCGGGGGACAGAATCCCAGAAGCGCCCGGTCTTTTCAATGTTCAAGCTTTGGGGGGATGGTCAGGGCGACTTCTGCGACTGCAAGTCGGCGAGCGCCTTGGCGATTTGGCCGGAGGAATCAGGGTCCATCCATCCGGTCATGCGCGATGAGGTTTCGAGCATGGAAATGGCGTCCTTTTTGCGGCCTTGCGCCAACAGAAAATCGGAGTAGCGGAAAACGGTTTCCGGCGAGTAGGGGCAAAGGGCGAAGGCCTGGCGAAAGGCCAGGTCCGCCGCGCCGGCCATGCGTTGGCGTTCGGCGCCCGGCGGAGCGAGATATTCGGCGGGAGTGGGAACCTCTTTCAGCGCGCCCACCCGCCAGGCGTAAAAGCCGGCGATGGTGCAGCGGAGCATGGAGAACATCTTCTGCGAACCGCCATCGCGGACAAAGCGCGGATTGCCGGTGAACCCCGACAGGTCTTTCCGGGCGTAAGTCTTGTCCGCGAAATCGAGCACGGTTTGCAGGGGAGTCTCCGGGCGCAGCCAGCCGCCAATCATCTCCCGCGTGCGCGCCTGCCAGAAGTCCTGGTCGCGCTGGACGGTTTCCGCGCTCAAGGCCGGTTGCTCCGCCCGGTTGAGTTTAAAGATCAGCCCGTGCGGCTCGAGATGGGGAAACATCCAGTCGAGGGGAAAACTTTCTTCGATGTAAAATTCGTGGTCGGGGTTGCGGTCGAAGATGATTCTGGCGAGCTGGGCGTTGATTTCCATGACGGCGACCTGCCCGCTCACGACCATGTGGCCGTTTTCGTTGGAGGCCTGTTCGCCCGGTTTGAGTTTGTTTTCCGCCATGCGCTTTTGCACGTCCTGGAGGAAATCCCGGAACGTCTTGTCCGAATCCTCCCGGGTTGGCACATAAATCCTGCCGCCGTACATGCGGCGCAAATAATCCAAGTAACTGGGGTCGGCCAGCGCGTTTTGTGTCAAGGTGAAAAACGGGTCGGCCTCCGGCTGGGACGGGCAGAACGCCGTGACCAGTCCGCGCCCCGGATCGGTGCCGCCGAAGTAAACGCTGCCGGGGGGAATGGACTGGATGATGCCCTCCCCGAAATCGCGGACGTATTGGGGATCGTCGGCCACGACGTGGTAGTAGGCCAGGCAGATTTCCAGCACGGGTCCCCAATAGCTGGTGCGCAGGGTCTCCACCGAGGCGTTGGTGTGCTGATATTGCGGATGGTATCGTTTGTAATACTCGAATTTATTGGTGACATATCGGCCGTCGCCGCGGATCGCGGCGTCGAAGAAGGCCTTGAAATCGGGGGAGATTTTCTCCCCGGCGGCGGCGGCCAGCTGCGCGGATTGTTTTTCCTTCAACGCCGAAAAGGCTTCCATTCGCGCGATCAATTGTTGACGGAGCGGTTCGGGCGGCGTCTCGGCCGGCGCGCGCCCGCAGCCGGCGAGGGCAACCAGGCAGGCGGCCAGCGCGCAGGCCACGGCCGCGGCGGTCCGGCGGGTCAACCCGCCGTGGTGGTTGGCGGCATCCAGGAGCGCGCGGAGGCGTGGTTCCAGGCCGGATTGTTTGGCGACGGGCAGAGCGGCGCGGGGCGCGGCGGAGAATTGGCGGGCGATTTGCAGCAAATGGCCGGCGTAATCGGAGGGGCGCGTCCGTCCGAGGGCGACCACCAGGTCGTCACAGGCGCGCTCCCGTTCGAGGCGCATCCGCGCGGCGGCCATCCAGGCGAGGGGATTGAACCAATAAAGGGCGCAGACCCCGGCCGCCAGCGCCTGGGTGAGACAATCGGCGCGCCGCACATGCGCGAGTTCATGGCGCAAAACCAGGCGCAGCCGTTCCCGCTCCCACTGCGCGGCGTCCGTCGGCAGCAAGGCCGCGGGCCGCCAGCAACCCCAGGTCATCGGCATCAGTGGCAGCGCGGTTTCCAACAGGCGCACTTTGCGGCGCAGACCCAGCTCGCGCAAAACGGAGTCCCACAATGCGAGGACTTCCGGGTCGGTCACCGGGCGCGCGGCGCGTTGGATTTTCCGCAATCGCCGCCGCTGCTCCAGGAAAACCAGCAGCGCCAGGACCACGCCCGCCGCCCATCCTGGCAAAAGCAGGGAGCGCCAGGGAAATGGCTTTGGTGCCGGCGCCGCCGGTGGCGGAGACCAGGAGCGGGGCGCCGCGGCGGATGGCTTGGCGGCGTCCAACGCGCCCGGCCGGCCTGTCACGCGCGCGGGAACATCGTTGCCGGCAGACTGCCCCTGGCGCGGGCGGAGGACGGCGTCGGCCCAGGCGGGACCGCTCCAACGCGGCGCCAAAACAATGGCCAGGGGCAGGGCGAGCAAACCCGCCAGGGCGGCCAGCCAGATGAAATGCCGGGTGGCGGCCGGGCCGCGGCGGCACCAGAGCGCGAGCAGGAAGGCGGCCGCCAGAATGAGAAAGCTCTTGCCCGCCGCCTCCGGGAGGGCGGCGGCGGCGCGCGGCGACGACAGAGTCAATACTAATAAATTCAACAGGTTCATGATTTTAGCGGCCTTCCTTTCGGGCCTGGTTGATGAGGGTTTGCAAGCGGGCGATTTCCCCGGGCGAAAGTCCGGTGTCCGCGGCTTCCAGCAGCGCGGCGGCGGCCTGCGGGGCGGAGCCGCCAAAGAAGGTGCGCACCACCCGCCGCAACGCCGAGCGGCTGGCGCGGGCGCGGGCCTCGGTGGGCAGATGGACGTAGCGCAGGCCCTGGCGGCGGTGTTTGACGTGGCCTTTTTCCTCCAGGATGCGCAGGAGGGCGCGCACGGCCGAATAGCCGGGAGGGTCAGGCAGGGCGGCGCGCACCTGCGCGGCGGTGGCCGGGCCGCGGGCGTGGAGGATCTCCATGATCTGGCGTTCGCGGCGGGACAAATGAGCGTCGTTTTCCTTCATAGAATGCTAAGAATTTAGCAGAACGGGACGGAGTGTCAAGCCCTAAATGCTAAATTATTAGCAAGGCTTCCCTCGGACGGGGATGCGGCCGGGGAGAACGAGCAGGAAAAAAGCCGGCGCGGAACTAATCGCCGCGCCCGGAGCCGTCGGAGCTGAAGGGATAACACCACCAGGCGTTTTGGGTGGTCTGGGCGCAGCCGTTGTTCCAGGCGTTCTGGCTGATGAAGGCCACCGAGGCGTTGAATTCCCCGTAAACGCCGCCCTTGTCATGCCGGGCGGTCAGGCCTTCGTTGGGGCTGCTGGCGCCATCGTTGAAGTTGCCGATGTCGGTTTCGTCCGGCTCCCAAAAAACGATGCCTCCGGGGGGCATCTGGCTTAATTTGACCGGGGGATAAATGGCCAGGCTGTAGCCGCTGACGGCGCCGTTCATGACATAGGTGGAGCTTTGCTGGTCGCGTTGACTGAAGAGCGGGTCCACTCTGTCCCTTGGGCAAAAGTACATGTTGCTGCTTTGCAAGGTCGGCCACAAGGCCCCGGTGTGGGGATCGAAGCGGGCGGGGCCGCTGGCGCTGGGATTGATGGTGTAGAGCCAGCCCATACGGTTGGTCGCGTCGCCGGACAACCAATTGGACCACGGGGAAGCGTCCTGGTTTTCGTTCCCATAGAGGAACAGGCCGAGGATCATCTGCCTGAGATTGTTGACATCCACCGTGCGCACTCCCTTGTCCTTGGCCAGGGCCAGGGCGGGCAGCAACAGCGCCGCCAGAATGGCAATGATGGCGATGACCACCAGCAATTCAATGAGCGTGAAGGCCCGGGCCGGGGCGCGGGCGGCTGCGGGCAGACGCGGGCAACGGCGGGTGGTTGCGGATTTGCGATGGCGGCGCATTTGGTTGTCAATAATTGGTTCGCGGTCCTGGAGCGGAGGCGCCCGCTGACGCGGAAAGTCCCCACGCGCTCGCGCGCACGCCAGATTCGACGGCCTGGCGCCTATTTCTGTTCAATCTATCCGGGGCGGACGTCCTTGTTTTTCACGGCGTGGCGGGAGGCGGCCCGTTTTTTCAATGTCCCGGAGAAGAGAATGGACTTTGCGACGAATGGCGATTATCGTCATGGCGATATGACCTTGACACCTGAGTTGCTGTGGGAGCGATACAAGAAGCATTATTCCCATTTTCCCACGCTGGGGCTTGCCCTGGACATGAGCCGGATGAATTTTCCTGACGATTATCCCGCCGCCATGGACCCGCGCATGCAAAAGGCCTTTGCCGCGATGAGCGAATTGGAACGGGGCGCCATCGCCAACCCTGATGAGAAACGCATGGTCGGCCATTACTGGCTGAGGAATCCGGCCCTGGCCCCAAGCGTGGCCATACGCCAGGAAATCGAGGAAACGCTCAAAGCGATCCATGATTTCGCGCGCAAGGTTCATGAGGGCGCAATCCGCGGAGCCAGCGGGCCGTTCAAGAACCTGCTGGTGATCGGCATTGGCGGTTCGGCTTTGGGTCCTCAATTTGTGGCCAACGCCCTGAGTCAGCCGGCCAGCGATAAGATGGCGCTTCATTTCTTCGACAATTCTGATCCCGACGGCATGGACAAGGTTTTGTCCCGGATTGCCGGCCAGCTTGGGGAAAGCCTGTGCGTGGTGATTTCCAAATCGGGTGGAACGCAGGAAACGCGAAACGGCATGTTGGAAGCTCAAGCTGCATATCAGAAGGCCAATCTGGATTTTGGCCGTCACGCCGTCGCCATCACTGGAGTGGACAGCCTTTTGGACAAGTTTGCCATCGCCAACCGTTGGCTGGCGCGGTTCCCCATGTGGGACTGGGTTGGTGGCCGGACCAGCGAAATGTCCGCCGTGGGCCTGTTGCCTGCCGCCCTGCAAGGATTCGATATAGACTCCTTGCTGAATGGAGCCAAGGAATGTGACAGAATCACGCGCATCTTTAACGTTAAAGATAATCCGGCATCTCAGCTTTCTTTGATCTGGTACTACATCGGTAACGGTAAAGGAACAAAAGATATGGTGATTTTGCCTTATAAAGACCGTTTAGAGCTGTTTTCACGTTATCTGCAACAATTGGTCATGGAATCGTTAGGAAAGTCACTTGACTGTAACGATAACGTCGTCCATCAGGGCATCGCAGTTTATGGGAATAAAGGTTCAACAGATCAACACGCCTATATCCAGCAGCTTCGAGATGGTCTCAACAATTTCTTCGCGACATTCATCGAAGTGTCGCTGGATCGTGTTGGTGCTCCATTCTTCGTGCAAGAGAACGTGACATCAGGCGACTACTTGCAAGGATTCATGCTCGGCACACGCCAGGCATTATACGAAAATGGCCGCGAATCGTTAACGATAACGGTCAATGACGTTTCTCCTTTCACCATTGGAGTGTTGATCGCGCTTTTTGAGCGGGCTGTTGGCTTTTACGCCAACCTCATCAACATCAATGCCTATCACCAACCCGGCGTCGAGGCCGGAAAGAAGGCGGCTGCCGCCGTCATAGCCTTGCAATTAAAGGTCCTCGCCTTGCTGAAAGAAAGGCAAAAACCACAGACAATCGTCCAGATCGCCGCTGGCATCGGGAGCAATGACCTTGAAAGCATCTTCAAAATCTGCGAACATCTTTCCGCCAACCCGCTGCGTGGAATCCGCCGCAAGCCTGGCAGCTCCCCATTCGAAGCCAGTTATGGCATTTGATAGGCATCCGGTTCTCTGGCTATGTTCGTCTATCCAAAAAAGTATGACGTCATCGTCGTTGGCGGAGGCCATGCCGGGGTGGAGGCGGCATTGGCGGCGGCCAGGATGGGATGCCAGACTCTGTTGCTGACGATCAATGCGGACACCATCGCCCAAATGTCCTGCAACCCGGCCATAGGGGGATTGGCCAAGGGACACCTGGCGCGCGAGATAGACGCCATGGGCGGGGAGATGGGCAAAGCCACCGACATGACCGGCCTGCAATTTCGCATGCTCAACACCAAGAGAGGCCCATCCGTTTGGGCGCCTCGTGCCCAATGCGACAAGAAGGCCTATCAATTCCGCCTCAAATGGATTTGCGAGCGCGAGCCGAATTTGGATGTGAAGCAGGGCCAGAGCACCAGGGTCCTTCACCGCGACGGCTTGGCCTTCGGGGTGGAGACGAGCATGGAGGTTCAATACCTTGGCACGACCATCGTTATCACCACCGGGACGTTTTTGCGGGGGCTGATGCACATCGGTCAGAACCAGCAATCCGGTGGACGGGCTGGCGAAGCAGCCGCCATGAGCCTTTCCAGCTCCCTCAAGGATCTGGGCTTGGAATTGGGCCGGCTGAAGACCGGAACTCCGCCTCGCCTGCTTCGCCGCAGCATTGACTTTTCCAAGACCGAACGGCAGCCCGGCGACGATCCCGTTCCCTATTTTACCTACTGGAAGGAGGATTTGTTCCACGTGGAACATTCCGGTGTGCCCTTGTCCTGCGCCCCGTCCGCCATAGCTTCGGCGACGGCGGAAGCTTCGGCGAAGGAAGGGTCTTGCCAAACCCCCAGGCCTGCTGGCAAATATCCTCCCGGCTCAATTCTTGATCGCATCAACGGCCAATTGCCCTGCCACATCACCTACACGACTGACGCCACAGCCGCGATCATCCGCGCCAACCTCCACAAATCACCCATGTACTCCGGCGTGATAGAGGGCATCGGCCCCCGCTATTGTCCTTCCATCGAGGATAAAATCGTCAAATTCCCCGATAAGGAACGCCAGCAGATTTTCCTAGAACCCGAAGGCATCGCCACGGATGAGATTTACGTCAATGGCTTCTCCACATGCCTCCCCTTCGACGTTCAGATGGAGATGGTCCGCACGATCATTGGCTGCGAAAATGCGGAAATAATGCGTCCAGCTTATGCCGTTGAATACGACTTCGCCTTTCCCACCCAGCTTCATCCGTCCTTGGAAACGAAGGTCTGCCGGAACCTTTTTCTCGCGGGCCAAATCAACGGCACATCCGGTTACGAGGAAGCCGGCGCCCAGGGCCTGATGGCTGGCATCAACGCCGTTCGCAGGGTTCAAGCCAAAGCTCCCATTATTCTTCGTCGCAACGAAGCTTATATCGGCGTTCTCATTGATGACCTCGTCACCAAAGGAACGACGGAGCCATATCGCATGTTCACTTCTCGCGCCGAGTACCGTCTTCTCCTTCGCCAGGACAACGCCGATTTGAGGCTTGGCGGCCTTGGCTATGACATTGGCCTTCTCCCTGCGCGCAACCATCGGAAACTCCAAGCCAAACAAGCCGCTATTGACGCCGAACTTGTCCGCCTGGAACGAACCCGGATCGGCCCTGACACCCTGGCTGGACTCTTGCGCCGCCCCGAAATGACCTACGCCGGGCTTCCAAGCCAAAACACCGATCTTTCCATAGAAGTCATAGAGCAATTGGAGATTCTTCTCAAATACGAAGGCTACATTGCCCGTCAGGAAATTGAGGTCGTCAAGCTCAAGAGCCTGGAGGACAAACAGATTCCAGACTGGATAGATTACGCCAAAGTTCCCAGCCTGCGAACCGAGGCGCGCCAAAAGCTTGCCAAGATCCAACCCGCCACCCTGGGCCAGGCCTCCCGGATTTCCGGCGTTTCCCCCTCCGACGTTGGAACATTGATGATCTGGCTCAAGCAAGGCGCCCCCGCCAACGGAGAGCGGAAAAACGACTTGTGAATTTGGAAGCGGGAACAGGGAATCGCGGGCAAGGCGACGCCATGAATCGAGAGCGCAGAACACCCTGAGCGCGCGCCTCATCACTGGTGGCCAGAGTGGAGAGAAACAAGCGGCGGTCGGCGTCGTCCAGGAAGCTCGGTTCCCGACGTTTCCCGCGGCTCATCAAGTGATAGATGGCCCCTGGATATTGCAGGCGAAGCTTTCACCTCATGCCAGGAGATTCCCCGGCTTCCCCAACCCTGCCACCCCAAAATGCGGCATTGCTAGGGACTGACCCGAATGGCCCTTAGTTAAGGGTTCGATAGTTGCGGGGGCGTCCTTTCCAGTAGCGGTTGCGATGGGAGATTTCTACGAAGCGGCGGCGGGGTTG
>JBEKOF010000165.1:0-10330 GCA_049522055.1 Verrucomicrobiota bacterium
CAGTTCTTTGCTCATGTTCATTCACACCAATTCCTGGTGTCTTTTTCCCATGAGTCAACGACCCTTTTGGCCTCCTCTCAGTTTCGCTCCCCCAGTGTCTTTTAATTTGAGTCAACTCGCTCCTCCCGCTAAATTCCACGCCCGCCTTGACTTTCCTCCCTCCTTCAAGAAAACTGCCAAGCTATGGTGGAACCCAAATCTAATGATCTCATGGAACGGATTGTCGCGCTGTGCAAACGCCGCGGGTTTATTTTTCAATCCTCCGAGATCTATGGCGGCCTCAACGGCTTCTGGGATTACGGCCCGCTGGGCGCCGAACTCAAACGCAACATCAAATATTCCTGGTGGCTCGCCATGACCCGCTGGCGCGACGATGTGGTTGGCCTGGAAGCCAGCATCATCATGCACCCGAAAATCTGGGAGGCCAGCGGCCACGCCACCACTTTTGCCGACCCCATGTGCGACTGCCTGCTGACGAAAAAACGCTTCCGCGCCGACCAGATTGATCCGCAGAGCGGGACGGCTTATCATTTTTCCGGGGCGCAAGACGGAGGCAAGCAATGTGACGACCCTTATTCCGTCCTGATTGCATCCGGCAAACACCCGGAATACGCGCGAAAAATAGCCAGACAGTTTTACCAGCAACGCGGCATTGCAATTCCACAATTAATCGGCGAACGCACCGAGCAAGTCGAAAACACCACCCGTTACAATCCCGAAAACGGCAGCCTGCTGACCGAGCCGCGACAGTTCAACCTGATGTTCAAGACTTACGTCGGGCCGGTGGAAAGCGGGGAGAACATGGCCTGGTTGCGCCCGGAGACGGCGCAGGCGATTTTTGCGCAATTCAAGAACGTCATGGAGGTCTCACGCCAGAAGATCCCCTTTGGCATCTGCCAGATTGGCAAAGCCTTTCGCAACGAAATCAACCCCCGCAATTTCACCTTCCGCTCCCGCGAATTCGAGCAGATGGAGTTGGAGTTCTTCATCCGGCCCGACGAGGTGGTCGAAGCCATTTGCGGGGCCGTGGCCAAGCCGGCGGCGCCGGGCCATCCGGGCGCGCCTCAGGCCAATTGGGGGTGGCAAATCTGGCATCAATACTGGGTGGAGGAACGCCTGAAATACTATGAAAGCATCGGCTTGCCCCGCGCCAGCCTGGTGGAGTACTGGCAAAAGCCGGAGGAGCTGGCCCATTACGCCCGCGCCACGGTGGACATCCTTTACAGATTTCCCTTTAGCAAGCGGGATGACAAAGGCGAATTGATGGGCGAGGAATTGGAGGGCATCGCCGCGCGCAGCGACTTCGATTTGTCTCAGCACCAGCGTTTTTCCGGCAAAACCATGGGCGTGTTCGACGAGGAACTCAAAGCCGCCTGGCCCAAGCTGGACGAGGCGAAGAAGGCCGATCTGTCCAAACGCTACTTTGAGGCGCGTTTGAAATACCTGGTCAAAGCCGGCGAACCGGCGGAGAAGGCGGAACGCCAGGCGCGCGAAGAGGCGGCCAATCTGGCCAAGGGCAATTACGTGCCGCATGTCATCGAACCGTCGGCGGGCGTGGATCGTCTTGCCCTGGCCCTGATTTCCAACGCCTACTGCGAAGACCAGGCCCCGGACGAAAAAGGCAGCTTGGAATCGCGCGTGGTCATGCGGTTTCATCCCAGGATCGCCCCGGTCAAGGTGGCGGTCTTTCCGCTGCTCAAAAACAAGCCCGAACTGGTCAAAAAAGCCCTGGCCGTGCGCGACTTGCTGCGGCCGCACATGGCGGTGTTTTATGACGAAGCCGGGGCCATTGGCCGCCGCTACCGCCGTCAGGATGAAGCCGGCACTCCCTTTGGCGTCACCATTGATTTTGACACCCTGGGGGAGAAAGGCGATATTTTGCGCGACACCGTCACCTTGCGGGACCGTGACACCATGAGACAGGACCGGGTGAAAATTGACGAATTGCTGCCGCTGTTGATGGAGAAAATCCGGTGATGCCATCCGAACAGAAAGAGTTGGGGGAAGGAAGCGCCGTGGGGCAAGCGGAGCCGCCGTTGAAGAAGCACGCGGTGACGCTCTACGCGATCATTTACTTCAAGCTGGCCAAAGGCATCGGGTTTCTGCTCCTGGCCCTGTTCCTTTATAAGCAGGCCAATAACAACAGTTCCTCGGCGTTTTCGGAGAATGAAATCAAGGATTTGCCAATGCTCGTCACCAAATTGAGGCGGCAGTTCGATCCGGTCTCCGCTTTTCTTTGGCTCAGATTGTCGGCCCAGGAGCAGGCAATGCTGAAAAGCTATCGGTCGTCCGCTCCCGGTTCGAACCAAACTCAAGAGGTGGTTGTCAAGGCCCTGAACGATGTGCTATTAGAACCCTCCATCTACGACCCAGAGCGATTCAATGGCCTGACGTTGCGGCCTGAAACGATCAAACTCATCAAGGAGAGTCCTGGTGGCTCCAGGTCCCGCCTCAATCGCCTGCTCCTGGAAGACGCTTATCCGGTGGAATTGTCCAGGAACCACAGCACCCTTCCGCAGGAGTACGAAAGCATCATGCACGCGCCAGCCACCATCTGGGTGTTGGATCATTTGAAAATACATCCGGAAAGCCAGTTCTTTATTAATCTGGCCGAGCAGATTGGCGATTTGACCGAGAACAAGGTCCATCGGCTGGCTTTGGGCATGGTGCTCTTTAGCCTCTTTCCCCTCGTCGAAGGAATCGGCATGCTCTTTCGCGTCTCCTGGGCGTGCTGGCTGGCGATTGGCGAATCCGCGTTCTTCATTCCCATCGAGTTTCACGCCTTGCTCAATCCCGTAGCGCGGTTCCGCTTGTCCATTTTAGTGGCGACAATCATCAACATTATTTTCGTTTGGTATCTCTACGTCAATCGCGACGTGCTCTTTCACCATCACCATTCCCACCGCCATTCTGCCCCCGGAACCTGATGCCGCGCCGCAAGCTCCTGTAACAACCGTCCGAATTTCTTTCATATACTGGCGATGGCAACAGACCTCAGCGACGGTCGGACGGAAGAGAGGCCGGAGCCGTTGTTTGTCACTACCCATTGGTCGGTGGTGCTGGCGGCCGGGCAGGGCGACACCACCCACGCCCGCGACGCCCTGGCTCACCTCTGCAAGACCTACTGGTATCCGCTTTATGCCTACGCCCGGCGCCGGGGCTGTTCCCCGCCCGATGCCCAGGATCTGACCCAGGAGTTCTTTGCCAGACTTCTGGAAGGCAACTGGGTGGCGGAGGCGGACCGGCAGCGCGGGCGATTCCGTTCCTTTTTGCTCTCGGCCATGAAACACTTTATGGCCAACCAATGGAACAAGGCCCAGGCCCAAAAGCGTGGCGGCGGACAACCCATCCTCTCCCTCGACGAAGATTTTGCCGAACACCGCTACCGGCTCGAACCCGCCGAAAAGGCGACGCCGGAAAGCCTGTTTGAACGCGGCTGGGCGCTCACGTTGCTCGAGGGCGTGCTGGCGCGATTGGAAGAGGAGTATCGGCGCGCCGGCAAGCAGGCCTGGATGGAGGCGATGCGTCCCGCGCTCACGACAGACCGGGGCGCTATTGGCTATGCCGGCATGGCACAGACCCTGGGCATCACGGAGACCGCCGCGCGCGTCGCGGTGCATCGGTTGCGCCAGAGGTACCGGGAGTTCATCCGGGCCGAAGTGGCCGGCACGGTGGCCTCGCCGGAGGAGGTCGAGGCGGAAATGCGCCACCTCTTCCAAGTGCTGACAAATGACTGAGGCGGCGGCAAGATGAACTCCCGGCGCCGCTGTCCAAAGATTCTTTGTAACAGACGCCGGGGATTCTTTCAGGAAGGGGTGAAAAGAAGAGAATATGGACGCATCAAAACTTTGCCAGAATTGCCAGGCTCCGCTGGCCGCCGACGCGCCTCGGGGCCTCTGCCCGGCTTGTTTGATGAAGGTGGCAATGGCGACGGGAACGGTGGCGGGGCAGGAGAGGGCGGGCTTCACCCCGCCAGACATTGCGGAATTGGCGCAGAAGTTTCCCCAACTCGAAATCATCGAATTGATTGGTCGCGGCGGCATGGGGGCGGTGTACAAAGCCCGGCAAAAGGAACTCGACCGCATCGTGGCGCTCAAGATTCTGCCGCCGGGGATCGGAGACGACGCGGCCTTTGCCGAACGATTCGCGCGCGAAGCCAAGGCGCTGGCCAGGCTCAACCACCCCGGCATCGTCACCATCCATGATTTTGGACGGGCGGACGGGCTTTATTTCTTCGTCATGGAATATGTGGACGGGGTGAACCTGCGACAACTGCTCGCCGGCGGTCGCGTCAGCCCGCGGGAGGCGCTGGCCATTGTGCCGCAGATTTGCGACGCGCTCCAGTTTGCGCACGACCAAGGCATCGTCCATCGCGACATCAAGCCGGAGAATATACTGCTGGACCGTCACGGGCGCGTGAAGGTGGCTGATTTTGGATTGGCGAAAATTGTGGGGAAGGACGCCGGCCTCGCCAATCCGCCGGGAGAGGCCCGCGCGGCGGCGGCGGGTGACGCAGCCCAGGGGCCTGGCGGACTTACCGATGCGGGCAAGGTCCTGGGGACGCCGGCCTATATGGCCCCCGAGCAGATCGGGCATCCTGGCGAGGTGGATCACCGGGCGGACATTTATGCGCTGGGCGTGGTGTTCTACCAGATGCTCACCGGCGAATTGCCCGGCAAACGCATCGAAGCGCCCTCGAAGAAAGTCCAAATTGACGTGCGGCTGGATGAAGTGGTGCTGCGCGCCTTGGAAAAGAAACCCGAACTGCGCTACCAGCAAGTCAGTGAAGTCAAGACCATGGTGGAGACTATCCTTGGCGATACGGGCGCCCCGGCGGTCGCGCCAAGTCCCATCCCGCCACCCCAACAAGACAAGAAAGGACCGCAACCTATGCAACGACCGACATCTGTGACGGTATTCGGAATTCTGAACATCGGCTTCGCCGTGCTTGGCGTTTTCGGGCTGATAGTCACCAGCGTGATCTTTATGGTTGTTGGGGGTCTTTTACATCAAAGCCCCCCCTTCGTCATCTGGTTTTATGTGACCATTCCGCTGGGTCTGCTGAGCCGCACGGCCGAATTGGTGGCCGGCATCGGTCTGCTGGGCCTCCGGCCCTGGGCGCGCACGCTCTCGATAGTTTACGCGATCTACGCCATTGTGATTAACATTTTCGATATGATCATAGGCCCCTTTATTTCGCTGGCGCCACTGTTGGCTCAACAACAGCACGCGGACGCGCGGGCCGCCGCGGTAATGGACCCCCTGGTTGTCGGGGTGTTAGGGATGGTCATCGGATTCTTCCGCCTGATATATCCCGTTCTGCTGCTCCTCTTCATGACGCGCCCGAAAATGGTGGCGGCGTTCCATCCGCCCGCTCGAGTGCAGGTGTAAAAGCCCCCCAAAATGGCGGCTTGACAGTGCGGGGGGATTGCGCTAACGGATACCCATGAGCGAAATCAATCCCGGAGCCGCACCTGTTGAATCCACCCCCCCGCCTGTGCCGTACAAGGACCGATCGACGGGCTTGATGGTCTTTGGCATTCTGACGATGTTCTTGGGCGGCGTGGCGGCGCTTTTTGTCGCCTTGATGTTGGTAGGGCAGGCAGTGATTGGCCGCACCCCACATGCCTCAACCGGGCTTGCGTCCTTTCTGCCGGCCATATCCATCTATGGCATCCTGGCCGTGGGGTTGGTGTGGCTGGGAATTGGCTCCTTTCTGGCCCGGCGCTGGGCCAGGGCATTGTTGCTTATCTTTTCCTGGATCTGGCTTGTCATAGGAGTTATCGCTTTGCTTGTCATGGCGGTTTCATTACCGCTAATAGTGCCGCACATGCCCTCCGGCGGAACGACCACCCAGCCGGCGCTGGCTCCGGTAGCCCTGAGCATGGTGATGTTCGTGGTGTTCCTGTTTTTCGGCGTCTTTTTTGTCGTCTTGCCGGCAGTGTGGAGGTGGTTCTATTCCAGCCGGGATGTCAAAGCCACGTGCGAAGCGCGCGACCCGGTAAGTCGTTGGACCGATGCCTGTCCGTTGCCGGTGTTGGGCCTATGTTTGATGCTGCTGTTTTCGATGCCGATGTCGCTGATCATGTGCGTGGCGGGTCCCATCGTTGTGCCATTTTTTGGAGTTTTTCTGACAGGGATGCCGGGGGCGCTCTTTTATCTGGGCATGGCCGCCATCTGGGGCTATTCCGCCTGGTCATTGTATAAATTGGAGCAGCGGGGTTGGTGGCTGATCCTGATCGCCATGTGCGCGGTGATGGTGTCCGGGATCGTGACCTTTGCGCAGCATGACATCATGGATATGTATCGCCTGATGGATTTTCCGGCGGCGCAATTGGAACAGATTCAAAGGTTTGCCGGGCGGATAGGGAGAGGCATGACATGGGTGATGCCACTATGCATGTTGCCGTTCCTGGGTTATCTCCTTTTCATCAAGAAATTTCTCCATCGGACAAGCTAGAGCGGACTTTATACCATATCCAGTGTGGAATTGCACTATTGCAAATCGGATTTGCGGCGGTCATAGACCTGCTACAGTGCGAAAGCGAACCGGGAATGGTATTAATTGGTCTTGAAAACGCGGTAGAAGCGGGCGGCCTGGGTGTGGATGGGCGTGGGATCGGTGTAAGCGCCGGTGCCGCCGGTGGTGGTGACGTTGGTCACATAACTCCACGAGGTCAAATTAGACGTCATATCTACTTCATATTGTCCGCCTGCCACGGAATACCAATTCATGGTGAACCCTTTCGCCGGGGTGGTGATAACCGCCGAGGAGAACGTCACCGCGGGGGAATTGAAGATACCGTTGTTGGTGAGGGTGGTGGCGGAAATAGTGAAAGTGGCGGTGGCATCTGTTGGTCCGTTATTTGGCACGCCCAAGTACCACACTCCATTCGTGAGCGAGGGCAGGGAAGCATTGGTCACAATCGTGATTACTTGCGAGTTGGTGCCCGGATTGAAACTGCCGGCGGTCATCTGCTGCGGAGTTGGCAGGAACCCGTCGCGCACGATCAAATCAAGGTTCTGCGTCATGTTGGTGACCACGAACTGCACCCCGGGGAAATCATTTGTGATCGTGAAGGAATAAAAATTGGTCAACGCCGGGCCGGGCGCAGCCATCTGATTTGTCAAAGGAACGCCGTTGGTCAACGGGATGATGGTGATGGCATTATTGGTGACACCGTTTACGACGGTGTTGGTGATATACGTGGCCTCAATCGTGTAGGTAATGAGGTTGGTGGTATTGGTCTGGCTGTAATCATACACCGCCAGGTACCAAGTGCCGGGAGTGAGCGGGACCGGCATGGAGTTCGTGCCTTCGACGTCGTTGGTGTCCGGCCCGGTTCCGGTCAAGAGGTAGGAATTTGTGGTCACGACAATGGCTTCGTCATTGGTGCCGTCGTACGAGGTCGCGTAATCGTAGCTCGTGCTGCTTGGCAGCGGCGCGGTATGCCGGACATAGAGGTCAATTTGATTGGTCGGGTTGATGATTTCAAACGAGGCCAGGATCGCGTTGGTCGGCACCTCAAAAGAATAGTATTGCGGCGCGTTGGTGGCGTAGAGATTGGTCGTGTAGGGACCCGCGTTGCTGGAAACCAGGATGTTGGTGGTCAGGGCAACGGCGTTGGTCAGAGGGGTGATGACAAGGTTATTCCTGTCGGTATCCACCTCCAGGGTAAAGGACGCATTCGTCTCCGTATTGTTCTCCACACCCAGAAAATAGCGCCGGCCCGGCACCAGCGTTGGCGGCGGCGCGCCGTTGGTCAGCACATACACGCCACGGTTCGTATCCGCTATCAACGCGTAGTCGCCCAACTGGCTTCCGGTGGGCAGCGCGACCTGGTTGAAGAGCAGCGTCAAATTGGTGCTGGCGTTGGTCATGGTATTTGTCGCGAAATTGGCGTTGATGGGAACATCAAACGCGAAATACTCAATGCTATTGCTTTGCGCCAGCCCGTTGGTGTAGGGGATGTGATTGGTCAGCACGATAAGATTCACGTTCGTCGCCGAGATGGTCATTTGCAGGTTCCAACCGAGCAAGACGCCGTTGGTTGGAAGCGGGGAATCGGTGCGCGTGTCCCACACATCAAGCGTCCAGCAGCCGACCGGGTTTTCGCCCGTGAAGGACGCGAGTGATTCCTCCGGCAGCACGTAATTCAGATTGGTCGGCCCGTTCAGCTTGAAATCATCGAATAACATCCCCAGCGGGTTGCCCCGCAGCACCACCGTTGTAAAATCGCTCAGCGCGGTAAAGTAAATCCCGTTGGTGATCCAATTCGTGCCGCCGACGTTGGTGGCGATCTGCGTGTAATTGGTGACCCACCCCCAATTGGCCGCGCCAATCTGCGCGTAATTGGTCATCCAATTGGTCGTTGGGCTGGTGAGGATTTCGCAATTGGGCAGAATGGAAGCCGTGGTGGCCTTGCCGATGTGATTGGTCCCCGCCTCGTAAATGGCGGCAATTTCCACATCCGTCAGCGCGCGGTTCCAGAAGTCCATCTCATCCGCCGCCCCGCTGAAGGGTTGAAAGGCCGGGCAGACGCTTTGTCCCATCAGCAGCGCGTTTGCGTTTGTCAAGTTTACGGCGCCACCCGGGTAGTTGGTGGTGTTGTTTAGCTGCCCGTCAACATAAAGCAAATAAGTGCTGCTGGAATTGGAAGTTGTTCTTTCCCATGCCAGATGGTGCCATTGGCCGTCATTCAGGACATTGGTGGTGGCTAACTGAATATTTGTGCCGCCAGGATCGGTAACATATAACTTCGCGGTGCCGATAACATCGCCTACGGCCTCGACGGCGGCAGGCATTATAATTCCCCATCCGCTCTCGTTATTTTGGCAACTGGCCCTTTTTTCCAGAAAGACCTGCTCGTTGGTGCCTGTGTTCGTGGTGTTTATCCAGTAATCAATGGTGAAGTCATTTGTGCCGAAGATGCCGGCATTGGTGCCGAAATTGATTTCGGAAATGATGCCGTCGAATTGAAAACCCTCTCCCACTATGCCAGGGATCACAGCAATCCCGCTGGTGAATGTGGCGGCCGGGCTGCCGCTACCAGTGATGGTTCCATTATTAGTGCCGATCAGGTCCTCGGCGTCGCCTTCAAACGGCCACCAATCCAGCAATCCCGGCCCGCGATAGGCGTAAGTCATCGAGTAAGCCTGCCCCACCACCGTGGGGATGAGGGCCGCAAGCTCCCCGTTGGCCAGCGCCAGATAATTCGTCCCGTCGTAGGCCCTGTAAAGTATGTTGCTGGTGTTGACCACTGCCACGTCATTGGTTGTCACCGTCCATATTTCCAGATTGGTGCCCAACGTGACAGGGAAGAGAGTGTTGGAAGGGCCGTAGTCGCCGTTGGTCACTGTCTCGAAGCTGCTTAGATAAAACGTGGCATTGGAGGTGGTCTGCGCGTAGGGAGGATTGGCAAATTTAATCAGCGTCGCTGTCAGGTTCGTGTTTTCAGTGAAGGTGGTGTAGTCGTATGAGCCGTTGGTGCCGCCGGCGTTGGTGACAGTCAGGCCCAGGCTGGTGGCGTTGGTGCCGCCGCGGTTTTCAAAAATCGTCACACTGGTTCCCTGCGGGCTGATCAGGTGGATTACCAAATCGTCCAAATTGGTGTCCACCAGCCGGATGCCCAACTGCACTGATACCAGCGTCTGATCATTGGTCAGAATTCCGTCATTGATGCAGATTTGCGATTGGGTGTGCGCGTCGGTCTGCAAAGCAGTGGCGTTCGTATTCACTTTGGTCAGGGTCAGGTTGGGCGTCTGGCTTTCCCAAATACTGATCAGCACTTCCAAGTTGGTCACCGGCGCGGCGCTCTGGTTGGTGATGCCGTAATACCATCGGCCCCCGGTCAAATACGGCTCTGTTCCTGTTGGCGCCTGGGGATAGGCGCTCGGCGGCGGAAAGCTCAAAAAGCCGTTCACCGGAAAATACGAATTGAGCGGTATCTCGTAGATGTTCGTCGTCGGGGTGGACTTGCTGATGTTAGCGACCCCGAAATCGCCGGGATTGACATCGTCCTGATTGTCTATGTAGATGCCCACCGGGCCTTGGCTCTCGGTATCGTAGTAGCTCACGGCAATGTTCAGGTTGGTGGCGTCGTTCGGCACATCCACGTAGCCGAAGTACCAGCCATGCGGGGCAATGTAGGGAATGAAGAAATCCAGCGGGTTCAGCGGCTGCGGCCACGCCCTCACTTGCAACGTGGTCACCATGCCCGTCTGGAGCAGCGCGTTGTCCGTTTCGTTGAGGATAAACGTTTGATTCATCGGCTGGCCGACAAAGCTTTTCAAATTCCCCGGCGGGTCGGTCGGGATGAGGTAGATCGGC
>JBEKOF010000166.1:0-10323 GCA_049522055.1 Verrucomicrobiota bacterium
GTGCCCTCGCCACGGTCGTAGGAAACAAGGATTCGTTCACGGAGATCCAAAGAAAGCGTTCGCATGGACAGACCATACCACACTTCTCTAAAATGGCTACACTATTTATTGAAATGCTCTAAGTTGCTCGTACGCAAATAGTTGCAATTCAAGCCGCTTGGCTGCTTTTGCCCCTTCCCGCAAAAATCTCCCCCCTCCAAAACCTCCGATTTCTCCGATTTCTCCGATTTTTGGCTCCATCCAGCACCTTCCCTTTCCATCCCAGACCGGCCACCGATCAACCGCCTCATTTAAGTTTAATCCCGCCAGGGGCGGTCAACTCTGGCGCGACCAAAAGTACACTCCCAGCAGGATGCCAATCCCGGCCAGACTCATCCAGAGGGCGGACTGGGAAATCAAATAGGTAATGCCCATCAAGGCAATCCCGCCGAACAACGGGGGCACCGAGCGCTGCTTCTTGCCATAGACGAAAAAACCAAGGCCAAGCCCGCCCCATACCACCGAGGCCAGCAGCACGCCTGCGTCAAGGTGAAATGATGACGGCAACTCCATCGAAAAGTCCCGGGATGGCGGAGGGGAGGCGATAAACAAATTGGTTCATAGTGACGCGTTGACGATGGTTTGCGCCTCTTCCAAAATGCGGCGCAGGTGTTCGGCCCCGCGAAAACTCTCGGCGTAAATTTTGCAGATGTTTTCCGTGCCGGAGGGACGGGCGGCAAACCAGCCGCTGGCCGCCTCCACTTTCAAGCCGCCAATCGCGGCCCCGTTGCCAGGCGCCTGGGTGAGGATGGTCAGGATTTTTTCCCCCGCCAGCTCCGTGCCCCGGATTTGCCGGGGCGAGAGCTTGGCCAGTTTTGCCTTTTGTTCCGGGGTCGCCGGGGCGTCCACCCGGTCATATACCGGCTCGCCGAATTCGCGGGTCAATTCGGCGTAAATGGCCCCCGGATCGCGGCCCAGCCGCGCGGTCATTTCCGCCGCCAGCAAGGCGGGGATGAACCCGTCCTTGTCCGTTGTCCATACGCTCCCATCGAGCCGGACAAACGACGCGCCCGCGCTCTCCTCACCGGCAAAACCAAGCGAGCCGTCCAGCAAGCCCTCCACAAACCATTTGAAGCCGACCGGCACTTCGTAAAGCCTGCGGCCCACTTTGGCCGTCACCCGATCAATCATCGAGCTGCTCACCACCGTCTTGCCGACGGCCGCCGCCGCGGGCCATTTGGGACGGGATTGGAAGAGATAAAAAATGCAAGCGGCAAGGAAATGGTTGGGCGGCAGCAATCCCGCCCCCCTCGTGACGATCCCGTGCCGGTCGCTGTCCGTGTCGCAGGCAAAAGCCACATCGAAGCGGTCCTTCAGCGTGATGAGCCGCTGCATGGCGCAGGGGGACGAAGGATCCATGCGAATCTGCCCGTCCCAGTCCACGGTCATGAACCGGAAGGTCGGATCCACCGCCTCATTGACGACGGTCAGGTTGAGGCCGTGGCGCTCGGCGATTGGCCCCCAATAGTGAACGCCAGCGCCGCCAAGCGGATCGGCGCCCAGGCTGATCCTGGCCCCGCGGATGACCTCCATGTTGATGACATTTCCAAGATCGTTGACGTAGGCGTTCAGGTAATCGTGTGCATGGGTGGTGGAGGCGGCGAGGGCTTTGTGAAGGGGAATTCTTTTCACCCCTTCCGCTTTGGCTTCGAGTATCTCGTTCGCTTTTGCCTCGATCCAGCCGGTTACCAGCGCCTCCGCTGGCCCGCCGCTGGGCGGGTTATATTTAAAGCCGCCATCCTGGGGCGGATTGTGGGAAGGAGTGATGATGATGCCATCGGCCAGCCCGGTCTTGCGCCCGCGGTTGTAGGTGAGAATGGCGTGGGAAACCACCGGCGTCGGCGTGTATTCATCGCCCGCGGCGATCATCACCTCGACCCCATTGGCGGCCATGACTTCCAAGGCGGTGGCGTGGGCGGGAAGGGAAAGGGCGTGGGTATCCATGCCGAGATACAGCGGCCCATTGATTTGATGCTCCTTTCGATAGAGGCAAATGGCCTGGGTGATGGCCAGGATGTGCCCTTCATTGAAGGAGTTGGTGAAGGCCGAGCCGCGATGTCCCGAAGTGCCGAAGGCCACGCGCTGGGCGGGGATGGAAGGGTCAGGCGCACCGGTGTAGTAGGCCGAGATCAACTTGGGCACGTTGAGCAGCATCGAGGGCATCGGTGGCTTCCCGGCTAGAGGGCTTGTCTTCATATTTGCGGGTGGTTAATTCCGCGGCCCATTTGTCAGAGGATCAGCGATTGCCCCATCCAACCAGGCCGGCGCCAAGGAGCATACCGGGGCCGCCTCCGGCGCGCCAGCTAAATTCCGGGCTGTGGCAAAAAAAAGGATTCCGGTTGGCCAACCGGGCTGGGCATGGAGGGAAAGAATCCGGGGCGGCGGGCGAATGGGTTTCCCCCGCGCTCCGCCGCCCCGGCGAACAGAGTTGGATTATGGGAGAATATGCGTCGAGCCGACGATTTGACAGATCGGTTTGGTGCCAAGATCCTGGATGCTATAGCTGGTGTCGAATCCCTGCGACGGATCCGCCGGACAATAGGGCAATTCCCCGGCGGTCGTGCGGCCCAGATAAGGCTGCAAGTCGGAGTCAACAGGTTGGGAGCTGTTCGACCCGTTGTGCTCCAACGCCCACTGCTGTTTGGAAGAATCAATCAATCGCAGATTGTTGATGCAGGCATTCTGCTGCGAGGTGGTGCGGGCACGGACGAAGTTTGGGATGGCGATGGCGGCCAGCAGGCCGATAATCGCGACGACGATCATGATTTCGACGAGGGTGAATCCTCCCTTTTTCTCAGTTTTCAAGTTCATACTACGGCTATCCTTTATATTGAGACGGCGCGAACAAGGCCATGGGCGGGTTAATAATTTGTGCCTGTTCACTTTATTGCCCAAAGCCAACCGGTCTTTTGACACCTATACACCACAGCAGGCACTATGCCAGTCCCTTCTGACGAGCGGAAAATCCACAAGCCCGCGGCTTTTCACGGCAAACTGACGGGCCTTTTGTGGGCAGAAAGTTCCTGGGGAGCAGGACGAATGTGCCTCATAATCAAAAGCCTGTGCTCACGATTAAGACAGACTGCCCTTCTCCCGCGGGATGCATGAGCCAGCCCTGCCCACGGCCGGTCGCGTTGAACATTAACTTGCCAGCGATGGGTATCGGAACTATGATGGAGAGCGTGAACGTGGGTGCAATTCGAACTTTGGGCGGTCGCGGCCAGGATGCTTTTACCCTCATCGAATTGCTTGTGGTCATCGCCATCATCGCCATCCTGGCGGCGTTGTTGCTGCCGGCCTTGTCGGCCTCCAAGCAGTACGCCAATAAAACAAAGTGTATTTCCAATCTTAAGCAAATTGGCCTGGGCATGGCGATGTACGCCGATGACGCGAAGGGTTTTATGCCCGAGTCCGGCGGCCTGATCATGTGGGATGCGATTGACCCGGCCACCCAAAAAAACAGTTGGATGCAGCAAATCGTATTTTACACCAAGAGCACTAATATTTACCACTGCCCCTCGGAGCTTGACAGTCAATTCAACTATTTCAACGGCGTGCGAGCCGCCTATGTGGTCGTGAGCAATTTCGCGTCCGTGGACACCAGGCAGATTGGGTTCCCATCAGCCCAGGTATTATCCGGCGACACCGGCTGGGAGCCGGAAACAGAGGATGACGCGGACAAGGACGATTACACGCAGAATTGCGTGGGCGGCCCCACCAATGGAACGCCGGCGGAGATTTGGCAAATTCACAGCGGAGGACAGAACATCCTCTTTACCGACAGCCACGTGAAATGGTACAATGGTTACAATCCAAGGGAGATGACCTTCCGCTACAACTCGATGCAAGGGTGGAGTGAAGAGGGATCCGCCAGCCCTTGATTTTGCCCGACACCGCGCGTCTTGAAGCCGGCATGGCGGCCGCGCCAGAACCACCTCGCGCCACAATCTTTTATGGCAATTTGCCCGGAACGGAAAGAGGCCGCAGGCCGGCCGGCTCCAAACCCGCCGCCGGGAAGATGGGAGATTATGGGCATGGCCGGGCTGGGGTTGCTGGGGGTTTATTTCCTGCATCTGTCCTGGCGGAAGTGGCCCGACCCCATTGTGGATGCTGGGACCCAATGGTATGCCTTCTGGCGCGTATCCCAAGGCGCGGCCCCTTACCATGACTTTCTCTGGAATTATGGGCCGCTCTCGGTGGCTCTGAACGGACTTCTCTTCAACTGTTTTGGACCGGGAATGATGGTGCTGGTGACGGCCAACTTGATCGTTTATGGATTGATCGTCTCGCTCGCCTACGCCGCCTTTCGGATGGCCTGGGGGGGGCCGGCCGCGTTTGCCGCCTCGGCGGTTTTTCTCTCCGTGTTCTCTTTCTCCATTTTCAACGGGGTGGGAAATTATAATTTCGCCACCCCTTACTCCCATGAGGCCACCCACGGCCTGCTGCTGATGCTGGTGACGGTGTTCGTGGTGGCGCGTTGGTCCTGCCGGGCCTCGCGGCCGGCGGCGTTTTTCCTGGGACTGTGCGGGGGCCTGGCGGCGGTGTTGAAACCGGAATTCATGCTGGCGGCGGCCGTTTTGGGAATCGCCGGCCTGCTGTGCCGCCACTGGCAGGGGCGAGGTGTGGGCCTGGAGGAATTTGCGCTGATTCTGGCCGGCGTGGCGCTGCCCACCATCGGCTTCACCGCCTGGTTTGCGCGGGCGGAATCGTGGCCCGCCGCCTTCATGGACGCCAGCCAGGCCTGGTGGCTCGTCATTGTCAAACATAGGACACCGGAAATGATGCTCACCCAGCCCGCTTTCATGGGCTGGGACAACCCCTGGGCCAACATCCGGCTGGAGGCCCAGGCCGCTCTTTGCGCCCTGGTCCTCCTCGGCGCGATTTGGGCGGCGGGATGGTTCGTCAACCGTCCCTGGCCCTGGCCCTGGCGGCTGGCCGCCGCCCTGGCGGCGGGAGCGCTGGCCTGTTCGGCGCGTTTGGATGGAGGATGGTTTCATGTGGGCCGGTGTTTCCCCGGGTTGATGCTCCTGGGGTTCGGCATCGTCGCAGCCGGCCTGCGGCGCGAGTGGCGGCAAACCGGACTTTTGCCGGAGCGTTCTTGCATGGCGCTGCTCCTGGTGTTGCTGGCAGGGGCGATGCTGGCGCGGATGTTCCTGCGTTCGCGCGTGGATCATTTCGGGTTTTTCCAGGCGGCGCTGGCGGGCATGGTGGCGGCGGCGCTGATCGTGTCGAAAATCCCCTCCTGGACCGGCCCGGGGGCCTGGGGGCGGCGGGTCGCGCTGTTCTCAAGCATGGCGATGCTGGGCCTGGCCTGCGCCTCCCTGGCGGCGCAATCCGCCCGCCACCGGGCCGACCAGACCCAACCGGTGGCTTCCGGCGCCGACCTCTTTTATGCCGACGCGCCGGACATTGACGAAACCGGCCGTCTGGTTGATTGGTCGGTCCGGCGCCTGCGCTCCATTCCGCCCGGGGCCAATCTGCTCGTCCTGCCGGAGGGGTTGATGATCAACTACCTCTCGCGCCACAAAAGCCCGCCGATGCCGGATTTGCAGCTCAACCCCGAGTCGGAGGAGCAGTACCTCGCGCAGTTGGGCCGGGCGCGGCCGGATTACGTGATCTGGCTCACCCGGGACATGCGCGAAGCGGGCATTACCAAGTACGGCGCCCCCGGAAATCCCGGAGAAAAGATTCTCAGATGGCTGGAGGAAAACTACGTGGAAGAAGGTTCCGAGCACGGCCATTCCAAGAACGCCACCCTGCTGCGCCGCAACCCGGCGGGTTAGGAGCCTCCCCGAAGCTGTGGAACTTAACGGGTCCCTAACGCCTGCAAACGGCAATTCTAACGGGTCAAACCTCAAAAATCCCCCATGTTTGCAAGGGTGCTAACGGGTTAACGGCTCCAGACCCCCAAAGGGCTCCCTCCCGACCCAAACCGGCGTCCCGCCACCGCCGCATCGTAAAGCCGAGTCCAGCTTAGAGCCACCGGACGATCCGTTTGACAACATCCCGGTTGCATTGCAGCCAGAAAATCAGCGACTGCACCAAGCCGTGCCGCACCAGCAGCGGCACGGCGATCAGCAGCACTAGGGCGTTGCCCAGGAAAATGACCGCGGCGGAAAAAATATAGCCCTGGCTGGTGATGTCCGTCTGGCGCGTTTTCAAAATGTGCCACGTGAGGGTGATATGAAACGCGTAGGCCGCCCCCAGCAACACATGAAACCACGGCACGTAGGCGGGCCGCCAGGCCCCGAAAAGATCGCACACCAGAAAGGCCAGCACCAGCAGCGCCGCATAAAGCGGGAAGAAATACGGCGCCAGCACAATCAGGAAATTGCTCTTGGTGGCCACCACATGGCCGCCTTGCGAGCCGGCTTTGAATTGCTTGACGTTCCCGCCGAAAATCCATGTCCAAAGGGCGTGCGTCAATTCGTGGCCGAAGACATAAACCCACATCGGCTTGGGCAGCAGCAGAAAGATGACGATCCATCCCGCCGCGCCGGCGAGCATGGGCAGCCAGACCCGGTCGGCCCCGCCGGCCTGCGTGAGGACCCGCCAGAGGGCCAGGGCGGTTCCCACACAAACAGGCAGGAGCAATATCCCGATGAACATCTTGAC
The DNA here is from genome assembly GCA_049522055.1 of Verrucomicrobiota bacterium. Lineage (GTDB taxonomy): Bacteria > Verrucomicrobiota > Verrucomicrobiia > Limisphaerales > Palsa-1400 > JBEKOF01. The sequence continues at coordinate 6,655 of JBEKOF010000166.1, forward strand.
CCATTTAGGCATGCGCCAGCATTGGAAATTCCCCGTCCCGAAGCGAGAATTATTTGCGGACTTTGGCTTGGAACTGCCCGCTTGAACTTCTAAAGTGGGGCATGACTTCGGAAGAAGCTTTGCGGATTTTCCGCCAAACGGGCGCGTTGCTGGAAGGGCACTTTGTTCTGCGCAGCGGCCTGCACAGCCGCCAGTTTTTCCAATGCGCCTTGGCGCTCCAGCAGATGCCCGTGGTGGAAGTATTGGGAGCGGCCCTGGCCGCCAGCGTGCGGCCCCTCGGCGCGGCCACGGTGGTTTCGCCGGCGATGGGCGGGCTGGTCATTGGCCAGGAGGTGGCGCGGCAGTTGGGCCTTCGCTTCATCTTTGTGGAGAAGGAGGACGGCAAACTGGCCTTGCGCCGCGGATTCAAGATCGCTCCCGGAGAAAAAATCCTCGTCGTCGAAGATGTCGTCACCAAAGGGGGCCGGGTGCGGGAAACCCTGGACATCGTGCGCGCCCATCGCGGCCAGACGTTGGGGGTGGCGATGATTGTGGACCGTTCCAACGGCGAGGTGGCCTTTGGCGTGCCCGCTTTCAGCCTGATCTCGCTCAAGGTCGAAGCCTTCGAGCCGGACAAACTGCCGCCCGACCTGGCCAACACTCCGGCGGTAAAACCGGGGAGCAAGTGACCGCATGGCCTATTCCTCCTTTTCTGAGTTTTTGCGGGCACTGGAAAAGGCCGGCGAACTCAAACGCATCCGCCAGCCCGTCGCCACCGAATTGGAAATCACCGAACTGGCCGATCGCGAGATGAAATCCCCCGGCGGCGGCAAGGCGCTGCTCATCGAACAACCCACCCTCGAGGCCCGGCCTTCCCCGTTTCCGCTCGCCATCAACGCCTTCGGCTCGCATAAACGCATGGCCATGAGCCTCGGGGCGGAATCCATCGAAACCATGGCCGGGGAGTTGGGTTCGCTCATCAAAGCCAAGCCGCCCGCCAGCTTTGGCGAAGCGATCAAATTGCTCGGCACCGCCCTGGACCTGCGCCACGCGAAACCAAAGATCGTCGGCCAAGGCGCGTGCCAGCAGGTCGTCCATCGCTTCGAGGGTGAGGCCCAGCCCACGGGCGAGTCCGGCGGCTGCCCCACGTTGCTCGATCTTCCCATTCTCAAATGCTGGCCGCTGGACGCCGGACGCTTCATCACTCTGCCCTGCGTGGTCACGCGCGACCCCGACACCGGGGAACGCAACGTGGGCATGTACCGCATGCAGGTTTATGATGGCCGGACCACCGGGATGCACTGGCAATTGCACAAAGTCGCCGCGCGGCACGGCAAACGATATTTTGAAGAGGGAAAGCGGATGCCGGTCTCCGTTTTTCTCGGCGGCGATCCGGTGTTCACCTTTGCCGCGACCGCGCCCCTGCCGGATGGATTGGACGAATTTGTGCTCGCCGGCTATCTGCGCAAGAAATCCGTCGAACTGGCGAAATGTCTGACCAACGAATTGGAAGTTCCCGCCGACGCGGATATTGTGATGGAAGGGTGGGTGGATCCCGCCGAACCGCTCCGCACCGAGGGGCCTTTTGGCGATCACACCGGCTATTATTCGCTGGCGGATTGCTATCCGGCCTTTCACATCACCGCCCTCACCCACCGCAAAAACGCCCTTTATCCGGCGACCATCGTCGGGATGCCGCCGATGGAGGACTTTTACATTGGCAGCGCCAGCGTGAAACTCTTCCTGCCCGTCTTCAAAATGACTTTTCCCGAACTGGTGGATTTGGCGCTGCCCGCGGAAGGGGTGTTTCACAATCTGGTTTTTGTGAGCATCAGGAAAACCTACCCCATGCAGGCCTACAAAATCATGCACGGCCTCTGGGGCATGGGACAAATGATGTTCACCAAATACATCGTCGTCGTGGATGAGGATGTCAATGTCCACAACACGAGCGAAGTCTTGTTCCGTCTTTGCGCCACAACCGACCCGCAGCGGGACACCCTTTTGACCCGAGGCCCGTCCGACGCGCTGGATCACGCCACGAGCGAATTTGCCATCGGCTCCAAGATGGGCCTGGACGCCACCAGGAAACTGCCTGGCGAAGGCTTCAAACGCGCCTGGCCCCCGCTGATCAAAATGAGCGAGGAAATCCGCCGGAAAATGGACCGCCTATTTGGCCCGGCGGCGTAAGCGCAACCGGATTGGAGATCTGTTGGAAGCCTGGATTCTTTGTGAGAGTCACTTCACCGATACCAGCTTGATGGTCATGGCTTGTTTCATTTGGTTGGTTATGCTTTGCATCGGGCCGGACGCGCCCGCTTTTCCATTCGGGTTCATGGGTACGTTCATCACCATGTTCATGTCCTGGTCCATGCTGGTATCAATGGTGATCCCCAGCTCCGGGTCGAACCAGGAGACGCCCGAAGAGGTGCCTTCGAGGTTGGAGAAAGTAATCCCGGCCGGATTTGAATTGGTATCGGGTTTGATTTTGAGGGTTCCCTGAAATTCCAGGCGGGCGCAGTTGCGTTCCCCGTGCTTTTCCCAGCTTTGAAAAGTGAAATCATAATCCAGCAGCATGGTGCCAACCACGGCCATTGGAAATTCGAACTGAACCGGCCAAGTGTCGCCCGGTTTCACCGGCTTGGGCGGCATGAAACGGTAGTGGCTCATCATCTGCTTTAAATACCCCTCGCTAAACATGCCCTTGAGCGCCCCGAGTTGTTCCTCCTGGGAGCCGGACGTCAGCCGGCTGGCCAATTCCTCCGCGCCTTCCATTCGCCCGACCTCGTTGCTGGCGTTGAGGAAGAACCGGATTTTGGAGCCGATGATTTTTCCGAACATGTCGGCCACCGGATTGGCCTTGTCCGCCGGTGATTTTTTGGCCGAATCGTAATCCAACAGCGTCTTGGCTCCCAGCACCATCCGCATCCGGGCGGTGAGGAACTCCATCTCCACTTCATGCCCGCCGTCGGCGTCCGACTTCAAAACCGTCAGCCCGTATTCCTGCCCCATGGTCATCTCCTGCTTCATGGGAGCGGGCTGGCCGGGGATGAAGATATCGGTGTTCACCTTCATGTCCATGTCCTGCACAATTCTTTCGCCCTGGGGCCATTTCAATTTGAGTTCCACCGGCCCGCTGGGCGTGGCGAAGGTGGAGGGTCGGGCCAACTTGCCGGATTTGTTGCAGCCCACCCAGAGCAGACTCAGTGCCAGCGCGGTGGTGATGAAGATGAGGTTCTTATTCATGATGGTTGTCTTTCCACCGCTGTGGCGGATTGGTTTCAAGCTTTTATTGGTCATAAGTATATGTCCGCCCATCAGCAAAACCGGACAAAAAATCGGCGTGCCGGGCGGCCACGCGGTGGATTGAAGCACAGAAAGGGTTCCTGGCATATCAAAATCTTGCTCCTTTGTTTTCATAGAGCTTCTGGTTAACGGATGTTCATATCACTCTATAAGCTGCTGAAAAGGGCCGGGAGGTGACAAAAAATCGGTTCGGCGTGCTTGGTTCCGGCTCCCCCGGCGCCGGCAATTCCGCATTCCCCATGCTCCATTCCACAATGGCTTCCCCGTTGACTCACGGGAAAAAGACACCGGCGGGTTCTGAGTAAGCCGGTCGTTTGCGACCCATGTTTTGGTCTGGGGGTATTGATACCATTTTGGGTGTTCGATGGCGAGATAAAACGAGCA
>JBEKOF010000167.1:0-10321 GCA_049522055.1 Verrucomicrobiota bacterium
AGAAATAGATTTGACTCGAAGCCTCGCCGGCGCTTCCGGCGCCGTCCTCTTCCGCGCCGGTTTCATCATGCTCAACACCAACGGCGTCGCCGACGTGCTGGCCCGCGCCTATGCCGCCCCCGCCCTGGTTCCCGCCTCGCCCTGGCTGGGCGGCCTGGCGCCGGGAAAACCCTCCGTCAGGCTCTGGAAGGCGGCCGGTGGAATTATTATTGACTGGGCCTCCTCCGGCGGCCCGCCGCCCTGGCAGTGGCTCTTGCAGAAAAAAACCGGCGATCTCTGGACCGGGGAGATTTTGCCCGGTGCCCAAACCAGCCGCCTCTTCCGCACCGGGACTGCTTTGCCGCGCGCCGTCGCCCTGACCGCCGTCACCCGCACCGGCATCCTCAGCCCTCCCGCTCTCGCCAGCTTCCCGACCCGCTGAAGACGCCGCCTCACCAGCCCATGGGAAAACTGCCCTCCTCGCGGGGAGTGCGCCGGAGCACGCTCACCATGCTGTTTTGTTCATCCGTCCATTCGATCACCCGGCCCGCCGGCGGCGCGGCGCCGGCGCTCAGGATGGCCCATTCGATGTTTCCCGTCTTCTCATAGTCGCAGCCCAGGCCCAGGCTCCGCGCCAATCCTTCGGCCACCGGCAGAAGCTCCACATGCCCGTTGGTGATGTGAATGGCCAGTACGCCCCCGGGCTTGAGATGCCGGCGATAAACCGCGCCGGCTTCCCGTGTCAACAAGTGCGCGGGAATGGCGTCGCCGGTAAAGGCGTCCAGCACCAGCAGGTCGAACCGCGGCCCGGGCTGGTTCTCCAGCGTTTTGCGGCCGTCCCCGATGAGGACGCGGCAACGGTCCCGGCGCAGGTAAGTGAACCACGCCCGCGCCAGCGTTTCCGCTTCCGGGTCCAGTTCGTAGTAGGTGATGGAATCCTGGGGCCGCAGCCAGCGGTTGATCGTTCCGGCCCCAAGCCCCACCACCCCGATGTCCAGCCCGGCCCGCGCCTGTTTCAGTTCCCCAAGCAGCTTGCCAAAACCCGTTTCAGGTCCGTAGTAGGTCGTCCCGGCGTTGGGGTTGCCGCGGTCTTCCTCGGCGTGGATGGTGTTGTTATTGATCAGCCGGTAGTACTGCTGACCCGGCTTTTGGGTCACGCGCCAGCAACCGTAGAGCGTGCGGGCGCGGGCCGCCTCCGTGGCCCGTCCCGCCGCTTCCGCCACCAGGGTCGCGCCGATGGCCACAAAACCAGCCGTGCTCAGAATCGGCCGCAGGATCCGCCCGCTCCACTTGAACCCCGCCACGCATAACGTCCCCAAAGTCAATATGGGAAATTCCACCGGCCCGCGCGTCACATGCGGAATCACCAGCACCATCATCGCGCTGCCCAGGACGCTCCCCGCCGCCGTCGCCGTATAGAAGCCGTGCGTGTTTTCGTCCCGCGTCGCCGCCAGCCAGACGTGACAGGCCAGCATCGTCGCTCCGCCGGCCATGAGCAGCAATCCGAGCATCGAGGCGCTGCGCGGCGGGATCATCAGATGCGTGTCAATCAGCGCCAAAAGTCCCAGCGTGGCGATCGCGCCGCACGAATCGCGCCGATCACCCGAAAATGCCCAAACATAACTCGCCAGAAACAGCGCCAATGGCAGCGCCCAGGTCAGCGGCCCGGCGCTGGCTTCATAACTCAATTGATTGGTGGTCGCCAGCAGCGTGGCGCTGCTCATGCCGGGAAGCACCCACCATTCCCACCGCGTTTTCCCCAATCCTAATCCGGCTCGGGGAGCGCACGCGCCCTCGCGTGCAGCGGGCCGCGCCTCGCGGCCCGCATCAAGGACCGGCATGGATTTGGATTCGTCTGCCCTGGCTCCTCCCCCAAGTCCGAAGATGCATATCATCGCCCCGCCAATCGCCCAGACCCGGTTCTGCATGGTCAGCCGGCTGAACGGTTCCACCAACAACGGATATGCCACTAGCCCCGCCAGCGCCCCGGCGTTGGACCAGGCGTAAATGGTGAAGTCGTGGCGGTCGGTTTGTTGCTGGTGCAGCAGGGGAGTGGCGCAGAAAAGGCCCACCGCCAGTCCGGCGAACGGCAACAGCGCGGCCAGCGGTTGCAACTCCGGCGGCAGCCATTCCAGGGTGGGCCGCGGCGGCGGCAGCGTGAGCAAGCCGCTCAATCCCAGCGCGGCCAGCGCCAGACGGCGCGTGCCCGCGCCGGCCTGCTTCAGCCACCGGGAGCCGAAGTAGGCGGCCAGCACCGCCAGTTGAAAAAACAGCAGCGTACAGCACCAAACCGAAGCCGCCCCGCCGAATTGCGGCAGAAGCCGTTTGCCCGCCATCAACTCCCCCTGAAAAGCCACGCACGCCGCGCTGGCCGCAATCAGGTTCCGATAATTCACCGCAATTCGTTTGAGCCAACGCTTCAAGGAGAAACCCTCTACCAAATGGAGATTGGAAACGCCAGCGGTTTGAACAAAAAATGGACTCCCGCCCGGCCAAGAGGTATATTCCAACAAAGCCGATGAAAAAACTCTTGCAGTTGCCGTTGCCCGTTGTGGCTGGGTTGATGCTCTGGGGCGCGACGGGGTGTTCCAACCGGGAAATTGACACCGTCAAATTGCAAAGCGCCTTTCAGTCCGCCGACCCGGCCATCCGCGCCGAATTGGACAAGGGCATCGCGGCCATCACTATCAGCAATTATTCCCAGGCGCTGCCCGTCTTCAGGCATGTGGCCTACGCCGCCAAGCTGACCAAGGACCAACGCGTCATCCTGGAAGATTCCATCAAAAAACTGAGAGCCAGGGTCCAATGAACATCGCCCCCCGCCGCGGGTTGCATTTTTCATTCGTGCCGGCGCCCCGCATCTGCTATATTGGCCCTGAGGAGAGTCCTTAACTGATTTGAAAACACAAGCACAACGAGCCTTTACCCTGATCGAACTTCTGGTGGTCATCGCCATCATCGGGATTCTCGCCAGCATGTTGCTCCCCGCCCTGGCCAAGGCCAAGGAAAAGGGAGTCACCATTTATTGCGTCAACAATTGTCATCAAATCGGCCTGGCCATGATGATGTACGGGGATGATTACAACGACCGCCTCCCTCTCTCCGAGACGGACATCACCAGGCCCGGCCTGGGGGGCTGGAACAGCCTCCCGGTGCCCTGGACCGTGGCCCTGCAGAGCGATTACCAAAACACCAATGTCTTGCGCTGCCCCGCCCTCTCCCAGCATTACCGGCAGTCGGGGTTCAGCTACTTCATGGGGTCGGTGGGCTTTACCGACGCCAACTTGCCGCCCACCCCCGCCAGCGTCCTGCTGCGCGGCATCGCCACCCCTTCCACCTACATCCTTTCCGGCGACTGCAATTTCGCCTCCGACCCGGTCAACGCCGACCTCAACAACAACGATGCCGACACGCTCTTCACCAATTTGCCGCCCCCCATGCACAACAACCGCGTCAACGTCCTCTTCGCCGACTGGCACATCAAATCCTACACCCATTTCACCGAGGGCGAGATGACCTTCTCCTACAACACCACCGGCATCCCTTACAATTGACATCAGGCCGCCGCCATCGCCGCCGCCGCCTCCGCGCCGGCCGCCGCCGGTTCCAGCCGCATCGGGCGGTGGTGGTCCAAAAATGTCTCGCAGACGCGGAAGAAATCCGCGCGCGTGACGGCCCGCCGGATGTCGTGCAAGAACGGCCCGGCCGGCTCCATCCCTTCGCCGATGAAGTTCATGAACTTTTTAAGCCGTTGCACCTGGGCCGGTTCCAGCGCCTCCGGCGTGGCCTGGGTTTCCCAGAGTTGGACGATGTAAGCCAGCACCTCGCGGCCCGTCGGCAGCGCCCGGGTTTCGCCCCGTTGCTGCTGTCGAATCTGTTGGAATAGCCACGGGTTGCGGATCGCCCCGCGCCCGATCATCAAGCCCCGCGCCCCGGTTTCCGCCAGCACCACCAGCGCCTGCGCCGGCCCGTGGATATTGCCGTTGGCCAGCACCGGACAGGACAGTTGCCGGGCCGCCCGGGCGATCAAGTCATGCCGCACTCCAGGCCGGTACATCTGCGTGACCGTCCGGCCGTGGACGGTCAGCAGATCAATCGAATGTTTGGCAAACAGACCCAGCAACTCGTCGAACCCATCCGCCGAATCAAAACCCACCCGCGTCTTGACCGTCAACGGAATGCTCACCGCCTCCCGTAGCGCGCCCAGGATGGCGTCAATTCTTTTCGGCTCGCGCAACAGGCCGCCGCCGGCGCATTTGCGATACACCACCGGCGCGGGGCAGCCCAGGTTCAGATCCACCGCCGCGATGGGATGCCGCTGCAATTCCCGGGCCGTCCGCGCCATGGCGGCGATGTCGTTGCCGATCATTTGGGCGATCACAGGCTGGCCGGTGGGATTTTGCGCGATGGAGTCGAGTATAAACCTCTCCGGCCGGGAATCCCCATGCACCCGGAAATACTCCGTCCAATACAAATCTGCCCCCCCGTAGCGGGCCAGCACCCGCCAAAACGCCAAATCCGTCACGTCCTGCATCGGCGCCAGCGCCAGGATCGGCTCCCCGCCGCGGAGCAGGCTCCTGAATTTCTCCGCGGGCGTCATCCCGGTGCCGCCAGGGCATAAGGTTGCTCCGCCATCCGCCTGCAACGCGCCGGCGCCGGAACAACGGCGTTCAAAAGGAGGCCATGTCCCGGCGCCGCCGAAATCATTTCTTTCTGGCTTCGTCGAGTTTGGCGATCACGGCCTTGGGGCCGCCTTCCATATAGCCTACCTGGTTCCAGACCACCGTGCTGTCGGGCTTGAGGACGACGAGCGTTGGAAACCCGGTTACTTTGTATTTGGTTTTCAGGGCGTCATTGGCCTTGACCAGGTCGGCGTCCAGTGTTTTCTTCTGCGGAAAATCCACCGTCACCAGCACCAGGTTCTTTTTCGCATAGTCGGAAAACTCCGCCTTGGAGAAAACCTCCGAGTCCAGTTTCATGCACCAACCGCACCAGTCTGAACCGGTGAAGTCCAGCAGCACAAGTTTGGACTCCTTCTTGGCCTGCGCCATGGCGTCGGGGACGCTCGTCCCCCAGGTCAAATCCGCGGCTTGCAACTGGAAGGTCATCCAGCAGCCCAACAAACATAAGACAATTCTTTTCATAGTCATTCCTTTTGGCGTTAATGATTAAAAGTTCCGGCACATTGCAGATGTAGCTCTCGCTCCATGCCGGCAGAATACCGCAGACGCTTCGCCTTGTCCACCAACAAATTCTTGCGCCACGGGACGGCAAGATAGGGCTGGCCCCGCTGGGACGCGGCGGCGGTTCGGCATGCTTATTTCAAAAAGGCCCGAATCGGGCTTTCCGGCGGGGCCAGTTTCCGGATTTCCTCCTCGAACTCTTTCTGCCGGGCCTGCGAGAATGCGATCCAGGTCGCACCCCTCCCGCCACCCGGATAGAGCCGCAGGAATTTAAAACCCAAATAATGGAACGGACTGGCCCTCTGGATGTCCTGCCAGCGAATAAAGCGCCGCACTCCCCAGAACGAATGTCCGTCAACGCCGGAGGGACCCAGCTTGTTGGGGAAGCACACGCTGATGACCCACGCAAATGCCAGGCCCGCCAGTTCAATCGCCACCGCTCCCTCAAAAAGGGACTTCAAGTCCAGGCCCCGCCAGCCCTCCACTCGAATCGTCAGACAGCACACAATCACCAGCGCCGGCCCGGCGATGGCGATGGAAAGCGGGAACAAGGCCGCGCGAAACACTTTCCTGTCCTGTTTTGCATCCATCGTCATAACGCCTGCGCGGATATCACCAATGGCCTGATACCTCATCGCTGAGGTTCCCAATGTCAATCCAACCCATCCGAAAATCAAGACATCAGTCGCTCTGTTTCTTGCGCCAACACCATGGCGACACCCGGGTCATTCTTGCCTACCCCCACGGCTTTGCGCTGGCAATTATTTCCATCCCCGGCCCGGCCGCCTCTCCAAATTGCCCGATTTTCGGCCTTTTCCCCGGCTGGCATATTGGTTGCTAAGTCAGAGAAAGCTCGTGAGCCATGATCGACGCCTTGTTCAACCAGCCAGCTTATCTGGCGGCCAAAAAGATGCTGGACGCCACCGTCCTGCGCCAGGAAGCCATCGCCAGCAATTTATCCAACCTGGAAACCCCCAATTACAAGCGTCTGGATGTTTCCCCAACCTTCGAGTCCCAATTGTCCCAGGCGGTGGGCGGTCAGGACGCCGCCAAAATCACTGGGCTTAAGCCCTCCCTGGCTGTGGACACCACCGCCGTCTCGGGACGCAGCGATGGAAATACGGTCACGCTGGAATCAGAGATGCTGAAATTAAACCAAAACACCGTGGAAGATGCTTTGGAGACGGAGTTGATCGGCATCTCCCTGGCCAACATGCGCCTGGCCATCACAGGCAAATCGTGACCCTTGATTTATGATAAGTCTATTGTCCGGCATCGACAGCACCGCAGCCGCCCTGGACGCCGAACGGGTCCGCATGGATGTGGTCTCGCAGAACATCGCCAACGTCAACACCACTCGCGGGCCTGATGGCAAACCCTACCAGCGCCAGCAAGTCCTCTTCGCCTCGGTCCTCAACGCCGCCCAGGCAGACGACATCGGCCCAACCCAAAAAGTCCAGATCACCCGCATTGAAAAAGATTCGCGCCCGCCCCGCATGGTTTATATGCCCGGCCACCCGGATGCCAACGCCCAAGGGATGGTCGCCACCCCGGACATCAATATCCACGAGGAAATGGTGGACATGATCACCGCCTCACGCACCTATGAGGCCAATTTGGCCGTGGCCAAGAACGCCCATACGCTGGCCCTCCAGGCTCTCTCCATCGGAAAACATTGATCGCCAGCCCCTCACCACATGGATGCCCTCTCCGCATTGAAAATGGTCGGCGCGCCAAGTTTGGCCGGCCAACTGCCTGGCTCGTCGCTGGGGGGCGGCGCCTCCACCACGATCTCCCCGGCCGATTTGCAGCAGTTGTCCAGTCTCCTGCAAAGCGGCGGCGCCCCCGCCGCGATTTCCCCGGCACAGTTGACCCAGTTGTCCGGTCTCCTGCAAGGCGGCGGCGTCGCCGCGACACCCTCAACCATTTCCCCGGCCGATTTGCCGCAGTCCTCCCCGGAGCTGGAGTTGACGGCGCCCGGCGCCACATCGGCGACCGATTCCTCCTCGTTTCAAAATATGCTGGGCGGGTTTGTTCAGGAAGTTTCCGACAAGCAGACCGCCGCCAGCCAGGCGGTCTCGGGCTTGCTCAGTGGAAAAAATGTCTCGTTGCACCAGGCGATGATCTCGGTGGAGGAAGCCAGTGTGTCCTTCCAACTCATGGTCGAGGTGCGCAACCGCCTCCTGGACTCCTACCAGGAACTGATGCGGATGCAGGTTTGATCGCCCAGGATTGTCATGAATAAGAATATCTCCCAACTCGTGCAGCAACTGGCCGGCATCTGGAAACAGCTCGGCCTCAACCAGCGCATCAGCATCATCATCACTACTCTGGCGGTGGTCGCTGGGCTGGCCGGCGTGGCCATGTGGTCCAGCCGCACCGAATACTCCCTCCTCTACGGCAAGCTCGACCAGGAGGAGGCCTCCAAAGTCATCGCCGCCCTGGATGAGCAAAAGGTGCCCTACCAGATCAGCCGCGGCGGGGACGCCATCATGGTTCCCTCGGACAAGGTTTACCAGGTCCGCATGCAAATGGCCGGCAAGGGAATTCCGCGCGGCGAAGGAGTCGGCTTCGAAATCTTCGACAAGGCCAATTTCGGGATTTCCGATTTCGTCCAGCGCGCCAACCTCACCCGCGCCATCCAGGGCGAGCTGGCCCGCACCATCAGCCAGCTCGACCAGGTGGAGTCCGCCCGCGTGATGATCGTCATGCCCGACAACCAGCTCCTTAGCGACCCCCTGCGCAAGCCCACCGCCTCGGTCTTTGTGCGGGTCAAGGGGAGCGCGCAGTTGCCCTCCACGGCCGTCAATTCCATCCGCTTTCTGGTCGCCAACAGCGTGGAGGGATTGCAGGTCAACAAAGTCTCCGTGGTGGACAACCAGGGCAACGTGCTCTCCGCCAACGAGGAGAGCGACTCGGTGGCGGGCCTGTCCAACGACCAACTCACCGCCCGCCGCAACTTCGAACAATATCTCTCCAAAAAAGCGGAGGGCATGCTGGAAAAAGTGCTCGGACCGGGGCAGGCGGTCGTCCGGGTTTCCGCCGAGATCAACTGGGACACCACCACCCGCGAAGAGGTAAAATTTGATCCCGACGGCCAGGTGGCCCGGACCACGACGGACAATGTGGAGAGCACCGATTCGGCCACCGCTGCCGCCGCCGCCGGCGGAGGCGCTCCCGGCATGGGCGTCAACTCCGGCGCCAATGGGGACAATGGCGGCAACACCAATGTCGCCGCCGCGCCGGTGAACACCAGCCACACCACCAAAAAGGTCACCAGCAACAATTACGAAATCAACAAGACCACCAGCAACATCGTCCAGGCGGCGGGCGGATTGAAACGCCTCTCGGCCGCGGTCTTTGTGGCCCAACGCATGGAAGGCCAGGGCGCCGACCGTAAAGCCGTGCCGCGCGCCGAGGATGAAAAACTCAAATTGAAACAAATCGTCCAGAGTGCGCTGGGCATGCAGGACCCGTCCCTGATCACCCTGGAGGATATGCCCTTCAACGACCAGATTCCTTCCGAAATGGGGCCGCAGTTGGATACTCAGGAAAGGCTGCAATTCTGGCTCGACCTGGCGCAAAAGCTGATCTATCCGGCGCTCGCGCTGGTCGTCCTCTTTGCCTTCTGGCGCATGTTCCAGCGGGCCAAAGCCGAAGAAATCCGCCTGGGCGTTCCTCTGGGCAACGGCAACGGCCGCGGCCAGCTTGGCAATGGCCTCGCGCCAGGCAAGGGGCTGGTCACCGTCGAAGTGCTCAACCAATTGATCCGCGAGAACCCCGCCAACATGACCCAGGCCGTGCGCGGCTGGCTGGGAAAATCCAAGAATTAGCAACTCATTCAAACCCTGAAACAAGTTTATGGAAGCGGCGACTGACACAACTCAAGACACCCCGATGACCAAGGTGCAGAAGCTGGCGGCCCTGCTCATCATTCTCGGCCAGGAAAGCGCCTCCCAACTTCTCAGGCACCTGGACGAAGACGAGTTGGAGGCCGTCTCGCTGGAAATGGCGCGCTTGACTTTTGTCAGCCAGGAATTGCAGCGGGAAATCTTGGAGGAATTCACCGATGTCGCGGTCGCGGCCAGCGCCGCCGTCCTCGGCGGCCCCAGCTACACCAAAAGCGCCCTGGAACGTTCCGTCGGCCCCTCTCGCGCCTCCGCCATCATCCGCCGGGTCGCTCCCGCCCCAGTGCCCGTGACCGCCATGCAACCCCTCCTGGACATGGATTGCCAGGACCTCATCAATTTGCTCAAGGCCGAACGACCCCAAACCATCGCCCTGATCATCAGCTATCTGCCCGCCGAAAAAATCTCCCAACTCCTCGCCCTGCTGCCCGCCCCGGCGCGCCAGAATGTCGTCGAGCGCCTCGCCACCATGGGGGCGACCCCGGTGGAAGTCGTCGAGCGCATTGTCATGGTGCTCAACCAGAAAACCGGCGCCAAACCGGTCCGCGCTCTCAGCCAGACCGGCGGCGTCACCACCGCGGCCGCCGTCCTCAACTCCCTGGACCGGGACCTCAGCCGCTCCGTGCTGGGGGACCTGGAAAAACGCAATCCCAAACTGGGCGAGGAAATCCGCCGCAAAATGTTCATCTTCGACGACCTCGTCTTGCTCGGCCCCGCCGCGCTGCAAAAAATCATGCGCGAAGTGGATCTCCGCGACCTCGCCCTGGCGCTCAAAACCGCCACCTCCAAACTCAAGGCTCTCCTCCTTTCCGCGCTCCCCAAACGGGCCGTCGAAGCGGTCAATGAGCAAATCTCCCTCCTCGGCCCGCTCCAGAAGCGGGAAATCGAGGCCGCCCAGGGGCGCATCGTCCACGCCGTGCGCCAGTTGGAAGGCGGCGGCGAAATTGACCTCAACAACCTCCGCAACTCCTGCCGCAATGAACTCCTGGTCTGAAACCATCCAGCTTCCCAAACCGCTGCGAAACGCCCTGCCGCAAGGCCCAAGGGCCAACGGCGCCGCCGGCAAGTCGGGCAATTTCCAGAGCGAGGAAGAGCGACGAAAAGCGGAATTGAACGCCCGCTATCAACTCGGGCTGGCCGACGGCGAAAAGGCGTTGACGGAAAAGCTTTACCAGCAGCGCGCCGAAATGCAGGAGCTTGCAAGGGTTCCTGGAATCTTTGCGCAAGGCCGTGCCGCAGGTCGTCCGCGAC
>JBEKOF010000168.1:0-10309 GCA_049522055.1 Verrucomicrobiota bacterium
GTTCTTTGCTCATGTTCATTCACACCAATTCCTGGTGTCTTTTTCCCATGAGTCAACGACCCTTTTGGCCTCCTCTCAGTTTCGCTCCCCCAGTGTCTTTTAATTTGAGTCAACTCGATCGGACCCTGGCGAAGAATAAAATTTGTCGGGCAAAGCGGATGTGGTTTATGCTGATTGGCGAGCATGAGCTTTTACGACAAACTGAAATTCAATTCGGACGGGTTGATTCCGGCGATCATCCAGGACTGTGCCAACGGACGGGTGCTGATGATGGCCTGGATGAACCGTGCGTCGCTGGAAAGGACCATCGCCACCGGGAAAACCCATTTCTGGAGCCGGTCGCGCCAAAAATTCTGGATGAAAGGGGAAAGCAGCGGCCACATCCAAAACGTCAAGGAGATCTCGTTTGATTGCGACGGCGATACCCTGCTCATCCAGGTGGAGCAGGCCGGCGCGGCGTGTCACGAGGGGTATCGCTCCTGCTTTTTCCGCTCGGTGACTCCAGGCGGCGGCGAGCGCGTCACGGAACCCCAACTCAAACCGCCCGGGGAAATTTACGGCAAGCAATGAGCGGGGAAATGCTTTCGTTCGGCAGTTCCAACTACTGGTTGATGTTGGGGCTGCTGCTGTTCGCACGCGGGGCGGATTTTCTGAGCACCTGGGTGGCCACGCCAAACCTGGTGCTGGAAGGCAATCCGCTGGCCAAAAAGCTCGGCTGGAAACTGGGCGGCGGCGTGAACCTGGCGTTCTGTTTTGGCCTGGCCTTCTGGACGACGACCGCGCTGGTGGTCGTCACGGCCAGTTTGCTGGTGGCGGCGCACAACTTCCATACCGCCTGGCTGATGCGTTCGATGGGCGAGGAGGCCTTCCGGGAATGGTTCGCCGAGCGGGTTTCGGAGACGCGGCTTGGCCTCTACCTGCTGTGTCTTTTGGGCGAGGCCGGGCTGACGGCGCTGGTCGGCGCAGGGGTGATCTATTGGTCGCGGATTGATTCCAACGCATTTGCCATCGGCTCTGGAATTGTGGCCTACGCCTTGATCGTGCTGTTTTACACTTCGCTTTCATTGTGGCGCCTGCGCCGTAAAATGGGATAATGGGGCCTGGCGGAACATATTTGACGCTTGAACATCGAACCTGGCAAAGAGGAATTTTTGAAATTGGCCGGCCTGGGAAACCTCATCCCGGTGGCGCGGCGCATTTTGGCCGATTTTGAGACGCCGCTCTCGGCCTATCAGAAAATTCGCGGACAGGGGGAATCATTCCTGTGCGAATCGGTGGAAGGCGGGGAGCGGATTGGCCGGTACTCCTTTGTCGGCTGCAACCCGCGCGCGGTCATCCGCCAGTCGGGGGGCTGGGTCGAGGTGATGGAAAACGGCAGGACCACCGAACGGTTCGCCCTGCCGGGAGCGGCGGAAACCGGCGGCGCCCCGCCGGCCGGGCGGGCGCGGGACGGCCTGGCGGTCGTGGAGCAAGTGATGGGGCGATTTCACACCGTCTCCCGGCCCGGGCTGCCGCGCTTCACGGGCGGGGCGGTGGGCTACATCGGTTATGAATTTATACATGACATTGAACCGGTGGTTCCCCGCCCGCCGCGCGACGAGCTGGGAACGCCCGTGCTGTATTTTCTGATCGCCGACGAGCTGCTGGTATTTGACCACGTGGCCCAGACGCTGACCGTGCTGGTCAACGCTGTGCTGGACGGCAAGAAGAGCGCGGAAGAGGCCTACGAGGAGGCGGTGGGGGAGATCGAGCGGCTGGTGGCGTTGCTGGAGCAGCCGTCCGGGCATGTGGCGGTGGATGTTCCCAAGGAGGTCCCGCAGGTTGCCGTGCAATCGAACGTGGCGAAAGAAGTGTTTGTGGAAAACGTGCTGCGGGCCAAGCGATACATCACCGGGGGCGACATCATCCAGGTGGTCGGCTCGCAGCGATTTTCCACGCCGGTCCAGGCCGCGCCGCTGGACATTTACCGGGCGGCGCGCTCGATCAACCCGTCGCCGTACATGTTTTTGCTGGAGTTGGAAGGGTTTTCGCTGGTGGGCGCCTCGCCGGAAACGCATGTGCGCTGCGAAGAGGGGCGAGTGGAAATCCGGCCCATCGCCGGGACGCGGCCGCGTGGCAAGACGGAGCTGGAGGACGCGGCGCTGGGAAGGGAGTTGCTGGCCGATCCGAAGGAACGGGCCGAGCACGTGATGCTGGTGGACCTGGCGCGCAACGACCTGGGCCGGGTCTGCCAATTCGGCAGCGTGGAGGTCAAGGACCTGATGATCATCGAGCGTTACAGCCACGTCATGCATATCGTCTCGCAAGTGGAAGGGAAGCTGGCGGCGGGGCGGACGCCTTACGATTTGATGCGCGCGACTTTTCCCGCCGGGACGCTGACGGGCGCGCCGAAAATCCGGGCCATGCAGATCATCGCGGAATTGGAACAAACGGCGCGCGGCCCCTACGGCGGCTGCATGGGTTATTTTTCCTTCACGGGCAATCTGGATTGCTGCATCACCATCCGCACGGCGCTGATCAAGGACGGCAAGGCGTTCGTGCAGGCCGGCGGCGGCTGGATCCACGACTCGACGCCCGATGGCGAATACCAGGAGACTGTCAACAAAGCCAAAGCCATGCTCAAAGCCGTGGCGATGGCGGAGAATTTCGGCCGGGAGGGTTGACCGGGCCGCCGTCCCAGCCTGAAGAGTTCATTTGCGGGACACAAACAAGAGTTTCCTTGTGTGTGTGGTTGGGACAAGCCGCAATTGCACAGGAAGGAGGGCTGGCCCTGATGCCGGCGGAGAATTGCGGCGGTCGAGCGGGTGGAAACCAGCGCCGATATTGTAATTGCGTCGGCATTTCCCGCGGCTTAGGCTGCCGTCATCGTTAAACTGTCTATGAAAAAAACAGCCATTGGTTGCGGAGTTCTGCTGGTTCTTGGACTCATTGTGCTGGTGCTCGTGGTGATTGCGGGCGGCAGCTACAACCGGCTGGTGAAGCTGGCGCAGGGGGTGAACAGCCAGTGGGCGCAGGTGCAAAATGTGTATCAACGGCGGGCGGATTTGATTCCCAACCTGGTGGCCACGGTTTCCGGCTCGGCCAATTTTGAGAAATCCACGCTGACGGAGATCGCGGCGGCGCGAGCCTCGGTGGGCCAGATGAAAATTGACCCGAATAACGCCCCGTCTGACCCGGCCAAGCTGGCGCAGTTTGAGCAGGCTCAGGGCGCGCTTTCCTCGGCGTTGTCGCGTTTGCTGGTGGTCTCGGAGCGGTATCCGGATTTGAAGGCCAGCGCCAGTTTCCTGGAGTTGCAGACGCAATTAGAGGGCACCGAGAACCGCATCAGTGTGGAGCGCGGGCGGTTTAACGACGCGGTGCAGGCCTACAATACGGCCATCAAATCGTTCCCGGCCAATCTTTATGCCGGGATGTTTGGGTTCGCGGAGAAGCCCTACTTCGCCGCCGCCGCGGGCGCGGAAAAACCGCCGCAAGTGCAGTTCGATTTCAACAAACCGGCTCCCGCCAAACCGTGATCGCTTGAAAAGGCTTTGGTTCATCGTGCTTGGTTTGTGGTGTGCGACGGCTTGGTGCGCCGAGGTGATCCCCCCGGCGCCGGCGGATCATTTTAATGACTACGCGAATGTCGTCTCTTCTGCCACCGCGGCCCAGCTCAACCAGAAGCTGGTGGATTTTGAGAAGAGCAGTTCGAGCCAGATTCTCGTGGCCGTCTACCCGAAGATGCAGTCGGATTCCCCGATAGAGGATTATACGGTGCGGGTGGCGCAGTCGTGGCGGGTTGGGCAGAAGGCCAAAGATAACGGCGCGGTGCTGTTTGTGTTCATTGGGGACCGCAAAATGTATCTGCAAGTGGGCTACGGTCTGGAAGGCGCGATGCCGGATGCGATCTGCAAGCGGATCATTGATAATGAAATCACACCGCGCTTTAAGGCCGGGGATTACGAAGGCGGTTTGAAAGCGGGGGTTACCGCCATCCTTGCGGCGGCGAAGGGGGAATACAAAGGCACCGGGCGGACGGTCGCTGAGGGAGGGCAAGGGTACCGACAAAGGTCGCGCCCCATCCCTTTCACGGATCCGGCGGTTATAATAATAGTCATCGGCATATGCTTTGTCTTGCTCCCTATTGCCATCCGCCGAGGAATTCTGGCCAACAGGGGTTCTGTGCTCGGCGGGCGGGGGTCTTTTGGGAGCGGGAGCTTTTGGTCGGGCGGAGGCTTTGGCGGCGGCGGGGGCTTTGGTTGAGGAGGAGGCAGTTTTTCAGGCGGTGGCGGGAGTTTTGGCGGCGGCGGCGCGGGAGGGAGCTGGTAGCCATGAAGGTGAAGGATTTTCTCAAGCAGATCCGGCACGACGATATTGTCGCGGCGATTCGCCACGCCGAGTTAAAAACCTCCGGCGAAATCCGGGTCTTCATCAGTCACAAAAAAACTGAGGACGCCGTGGCCGCCGGCCAGACCGCCTTTTTGCGCATGGGCATGGCCAAAACGCGCCATCGCAACGGGGTGCTCATCTTTGTCGCGCCCAAGGCCCACAAGTTCGCCGTCATCGGCGACGAGGCCGTGCATCAAAAATGCGGCGATGTTTTTTGGCAGGCGCTGACGGCGGAAATGTCAGGGTACTTCAAGAGATCGGAGTTCACCCAAGGGATTCTGCACGGCGTCCAGAAGGCCGGGGAACTGCTGGCCGCGCATTTTCCACCGCATCCCGGAGATAAAAACCAAGGGCCGGACCCGGTGGAACAGGATTGAGTGGCGGGCTAATACTTCTTGGTAAATTTTTTGCGCGACTCCTCCGCCGGGGCGGGCGCGGCGGGCGCAGGTTCGGGCGGAGGTGCGGGGGCCTGTGCGGCGGGTGTCGCGGCGGCTGGGGCAGGGGCGCCTTTTTCCCCGGACACGGCGGGGGAAGCGGGTTTTGACACGGCTTCGACAAAGGCCAGGCGCAGGCTGGTCAGGCTCTGTTTGAGCAGGCCCTCTTCCATTTTGTCGAGGTTGCCGCGGGTTTTGGCTTCGAGCATTTCCAGTTGGTCAATGAAGTAGCGGGCGTGTTCGAGGTCCTGCGCGACCTGGCCGGTCTGCGGATGGGGGACCAGGCCCAGGAAGATGGAGGCCATGTTGGTCTGTTGGATGACCAGGCTGGCAAACATGGCGGACATGATTTCTTTCTGGCCGGCGGGCGCGGCTGCCGGGTCTGGCTGATCTGGATTATTCATTATTCGTCTCCTTGATTTTGGCGCTGGCTGATTTCGGCCATCAAGAAATGGATTAAAAGTTTCAGGCGCGGCTCCACCTCGACGGTCTCCAAAATGATCTGTTTCTGGGCGGGGCGGGAGAGCAAGGCGTAGGAGACCAGGTCGGCGACTTGGTCGGGATCGCTGAGTTTTTCCAGACACCGCATGATCTCCGAGATGGTCAGGGGCGCTTGGGCTTGTTTGGTCTGGGGCTTTAATTTTATCGCGTCGGGAGCGGACGCCGACAGGCCAAGCTGAATTTGCTCTGTGACCAGATCGCGCACTTTGGCCATCAGCGCGTCAATGGCCACGCTGTCGTGCACGGGCGCGCGCAAGGGCCGGATCTGGCTGACGAGATAGGGCCTTTGGCGGACCGTCCTGATCAGTTCCACGCGGGAAAGGCCCTGGAGGATGAGGTGCGAGGTGCCGTCGGAATGCCGCACGCAGACGCGCACCAGGCCCAGGCCGGCGATGGCGGAGGGGGTCCCGCTGGCGCAGCCGGGTTTCTGCATGGCCACCACGAACATGCGGTGGGAATTCAAGACCGCTGTCAACATGCGGCGGTAGCGCGGCTCAAACATGTGCAGCGGCAGCGGGGCTTCCGGGAACAGAATAACCCCGGGCAACGTCATCACGGGTGCCTCATGCGGAATTTCCATGAACCCAATTTACCGCCCCGCCCCATTAAATCAAGACACACATCGAAGCTTGCCAAGCGGCCTCCTCCCAGTGCATTATATCCCCATGAAATCGAACGCGGTCCCCGTCATTTTGGTCCTGGCTTGCCTGGGTTTGGGAGTTGTTCTGTTGCTGGACAGCAAACACCACCAAGAGGAAAAGCAAAAGCAGGACCACACGATTACTCAGTATTCCAACCATGTGACCACACTGGAGGGCCAGCTCCGGGAGCAGACCAACGTCAATTACATCTTGGGAACCAATCTTACGGAGACGCAGTTGGAGGTGGCCAAGGCCTCCAACGATCTGGTCACCTTGCAGGCCAATCTTTCGACCACGCAGGAAAACCTGGAAAAATCACAGGCCGACGCCAAGGCCGCCGCGGAAAAGGCCGCCGCCGACTTGGCCGAGCGGGACAAAAAAATCGGCACTTTGGAATCGCAGAATCAGGAACTCGACAAGGAATCCATTGACCTGCGCGCTTCCATCACCAATAAGGAAGCGGAAATCCAGGATGCGAAGAAGAAGCTGGCCGATTCAGAAGGCGACAAGGCATTTCTGGTCAAGGAAGTCAAGCGTCTCCAGGCGGAAAAGGCCGACCTGGAAAAGAAGTTCAGCGACTTGGAGGCGCTCCGGGAACAGGTCAGAAAGTTGAAGGACGATCTTTCCCTGGCCCGCAAGTTGGATTGGATCCGGCGCGGCATTTACGACTCGATCAAGGTCAAGGGAGGCGAGCTCCTGACTCATCCCGAGCCGTCCGCGCCACCCTTGACCAACGGCGCCATGAATGTGGAAATCAGGCAGAACGGCGGCGTCAATGTCAGCGGCCCCGGCCCCACCAACGGGCCGCCGGGCAAATAGCGCCGGAGTTCTTCAAAAAACAAGATTAGCCAGACATCGAGTGCCCCATGCCGACTTACGAATATGCCTGCTCCAAGTGCGGGTTTTGCTTTGAGAAAGTTCAGTCCATCAAGGAGAAGGCGCTGGCGGTTTGCCCGCGGGACACCTGTCCCCGCAAGCCCTGGGGCAGAGGCAAAGTCCAACGCCGCATCAGCACCGGAGGGGGGCTGATTTTCAAGGGCAGCGGCTTTTACGCCACCGATTATCGCAGCGAGAATTACAAGGCCGCCGCGAAGAAGGACGCGGCCGCGCAAACGCCGGCCAAGACCGAAACCAAAGCGGATGCGCCAAAGGAAAGCAAAGCCCCGGCCTCCAGCAACCCGGGCGGCAGCGGAAACTCCACCGGCGCCACCAGCGTTGCGCCACCCGGTCCGCCGAAGGAAAAGTGATTGCCTGGATCCGGTTTTTCTGCTACGTAGGACGCATCCGAATGACCCCAACCATTCTTCTGATGGAGCCGGCCCCGGCGCGGTTGCCCCCGCCGCCGGCGGCGGCGCCAGGGCGGGAGGTGTTTCCGCCGTGGTGCGCCGGGGTTCTCCAAGTCCCGCGCCAACCCGTGAAAGCCTCTCCATGACGACCCCCGCAGTGGAAAGGAATTTGCGCATCCTGGTGATTGATGACAACCGGGCCGTGCATGAGGATTTTCACAAAATCCTTTGCGGCGGGCAGGACGCAAACGCCAGCTTGACGGCGGCGGAGGAATCGCTTTTCAACGCGCCCGCGCACAGCGTCAAAGTGCCGCCCTTTGAACTGGATTCCGCCTATCAAGGCGAGGAGGGCCTGGCCAAATTGCGCCAGGCCGCCGCCGCGGGCCGCCCTTACGCGATGGCGTTCGTGGATGTGCGCATGCCGCCCGGGTGGGATGGCGTGGAAACGACGGCGCGCCTCTGGCGGGAATGCCCGGATTTGCAGGTGGTCATTTGCACCGCCTATTCGGACTATTCCTGGGACGTGATGCTGGCGCGGCTGGGCGGCAATGACCAGTTGGTTATCCTCAAAAAGCCCTTTGACACCATGGAAGTCCTCCAACTGGCCAACGCCCTGACGGTCAAATGGCGGCTGCTCCAGGAGTCGCGCCTGAAGCTCGAAGAGTTGGAGAAACTGGTGGGCCAGCGCACAGCCGATCTTCGTTCGACTAACGAGAATCTCCAAACCGAAATTCTCGTGCGGCAGGAGGCCGAGGCGCGCATCCGCGAGCAGGCCCGGATGCTGGACCTGGCGCACGACGCCATTCTGGTGCAGGACCTTGAGGGCATCGTGCGCTACTGGAACCTGGGCGCGGAGCGCCTCTACGGCTGGAAATCCTCCGAGGCGATCGGCGCCCGGATCGCCATGCTCTACTGCGGCGACGCCGCCGCCCGGGAGAAGGAAGACAAGGCGCGCGCACTGGTCGCGCAGGGCGACTGGTCGGGGGAACTGAACCACGTGACCAAGACGGGCGACGCCATCCTGGTCCACAGCCGTTGGACGCTGGTGCGCGACGCGCAAGGCCAGCCCAAATCCATCCTGGTCATCACGACCGACATCACCGAGAAAAGGCGGCTGGAAGCGCAGTTTCTCCGCGCCCAGCGGATGGACAGCATCGGCACGCTGGCCATCGGCATCGCCCATGACCTGAACAACATCCTGGCGCCGGTGTTGATGATCGGGCCTCTGCTACGCGCGGAAATCAAGGACCCGGCCACGTTGTCGTTGCTGGATTCCATGGAGGCCGGCGCGCAGCGCGGCGCGGACATTGTCAAACAGATCCTCACTTTTTCGCGCGGGGCCAGCAGCCAAAAGACGCCGCTGCAAAGCTTCCGGCTGCTCAAGGAGTTTTGCTGTTTCATCCGGGAGACGTTTCCGCAATCCATCCGGTTGCATTTTGCCGCGCCCAAGGATCTCTGGATGGTGCGGGGCAACAGCACCGAGTTGCATCAGGTGCTGGTCAATCTCTGTCTCAACGCCCGCGAGGCCATGCCCCACGGCGGCACGCTCACTTTCTCCGCCGCCAACTTGATGCTGGATGAAAAGGGCGCTGCGGCCATCCCCAACGCCAAACCCGGCCGCCATGTGGTGTGGACGGTGGCCGACACCGGCGCGGGCATTACGCCCAAAAACATGAACCGTGTTTTTGATCCGTTCTTCACCACCAAGGAGGTCGGCAAAGGACCGGGACTGGGCTTGTCCACGGTGCTGGGAATTGTGGAGGGTTGCGGCGGGTTCGTGCAGTTGAAGAGCGAGGTGGGGCGCGGCACGGAGGTGAAGGTCTATTTCCCGGCGGTGGAGGCCGAGGGGACGGCTCCCGTAAAGGCGCTGCCCAAGGCGCCCCGGGGCGGCGGCGAGCTGGTGCTGGTGGTGGATGATGAGGAGGCTCTGGGCAGCGTGGTGGAGAAGGTCCTCACCGCCTCCGGCTACCGCGTGCTGGTCAGCTCGGATGAGGCGGACACGGTGAAATTGTACCGGCTCCACTGGCGGGAGATTGGCGTGGTGCTGGCGGACGTGATGATGCCGGAAATGGAGAAGGCGCTGGCCGCGTTGCGCAAGATCAACCCCGCCATAAAAATCCTGGCCGGCAGCACGGTGTCGCCGGAGCAGTTGCCGGAAGGATTGCGCGTGGCGCCGGGGATGTTTTTGCAAAAGCCTTATCAGACTGCCCCGCTGCTGGACGCGTTGCGGAAGGCGCTTGGGGGCGGGAAAGAAGGGTCATAGGCAATTAGGCAGGCCGGCGGAAAAAATCGGAGAAATCGGAGAAATCGGAGGTTTCTGAACTTGTGGCAAATTGCTACAACTTGTTGACAGTCAATTGTTTACGAAGTTTTTTGGCTCCCTGCTCCTTTGCCCTGGCACCTCTTTCCCATGAAGCTGGCTGGAGCCTCTTCTCCTCGGTCCTCAACAACACGGCTTTGTACGGCAGCACGATCCTGGCTGTGGCCACCAACAATTACGATGCCGACGGGAGGGTGGCGGTGGTCTCGGACTGGGCCAATAAGGCGATATATTAGTATTTGACAAATTCGCCGTTGGGACAGGATATTGTGTTCGCGCACGGCAGCATGGGGAGTCGCGGTTATCTGACCTGGCTGCCGCAGCGGCAAGGCAAAAGACTGTGGAAAATGACAATACCGTTAACTGACCCCTGCTGAACTTACCATGGTCACGAAATCGACATTGAGAGTTCTCAGGTGGCTAAATTCGCTATTATTGTTGACATTGATCGTCTGCTCCTTGCGTGTTGACCTGAACGGTGAGATGTTCGGCTTGTCGGGCAGAGTGTCATCTGTGATAGCCTTCATCGTCACGTGCCTAGGACTGGTATTTGCGATCGCGCTCATCAGGAACGGGGATCATGGAGTTCTGCAAATAGCTATGACCGCCGTATACCTTTTTCTTATGTTCACTATAGTACTGGAGAGTGAAACGTTCTCGCCGGGCAATCAAGGTTTCCGTTTGCGTTTCAATCGAGCCATCTGGATGGCCAGCCCTATCCACTGGTCGGTGGAACGCCTGAGGGATTTGTAATTGGCT
>JBEKOF010000169.1:0-10301 GCA_049522055.1 Verrucomicrobiota bacterium
GACGACCGTCGCCGTGGTCCGCTGGGCGCGGGTGAGCACCAGGAAGGACACGGCCAGGAAGGTGATCACCGAGAGCATCAACAAGGTGACCACCAGCGCGATCCCGCGCCGCCCTGCCGATTTGGAACCATGCGGTTGCGCGGGGAGCGCACGCGCCCCCGCGTGCATCCAACCGGCGCCCTCGCCGGTTGGGCTTGCTTGTCCGGCTTCACCCGAAGACGCCAAACCTCCGATTTCTCCGTTTCCTCCGTTTTTTTGGCTGAAGGCCTGGCGGCCGGAAAAAGTCTCAAATCCGCCAAATCCGGCGTCCATTTCTTCTGGTTGCATATCCACCGCGCTGTGTTCTTTTGCGGCAATGGTTTTCATCGCACCACCCCCGCAATGGGAATCTGCTGGCGAAAGACATGGACGTTGCCGGCCGCCTTGCTCAAGAAGTTGGTCTCGGCGCCCGTGATGCCCGACAAGGCCCTGGCTTGCGCATAAGTATCCGGCTCCAGCACCCCGACTTCCAGTTGGAGGCTGCCAGGCAAATCATTGGTGGAGGCCAGGACCGCGTTGGTGCCAATGTAGGGCAGGGGATAGGAAAACGCGCCGTTGCCAGGATTGTAATCCCCATAGAAGTACTCGGCGGCGTCCTCATTGCCGGACTGGTCGAAAGCGAAAATCTTGAGGTGGATCACCCCGTCGGCCACGCGATGGAAATTAGGACCAATGAACGACTGATTGCCGACGGCGTTGATGAAGTTGGTAAAAAGGCCGTTGTCCACCAGCGGGGCGCTGGTCTGCGCCTCGTAGCGATACAACGTGCCGGCGCCCGCGCCGCCCGTCACGGTGTTGCTCACCGCGTAGCCGATCCCCTCCCACTGGCCGTTGGTGCGCACCAGCATGAAGACCTCCTGCGCCTGGTTGGTGCGAAAGGGGATGGTCGGGCTGTTCTCGTACTGATAGGTGTAGTTGACGGAATTCCAGCCCCAAAACAGGTTGGTGATGTTCGGATTCTTGGCGTCGGACAACTGCGCCAAATCCGACGCGATCATGTCCACCACGGTGCTGCCCACATCGGAGACGCCGGACTGTTTGACGCCGGCCTGGAAGGCCCTTTGGGTCTGCACAAACATGGCGGTCAGCCCCACCACGATAAAGAGGAGCAGGGTCACCGAAACCAGCATCTCCAGAATGGTCAAGGCGCGGCGGCTTTGGGATTTGTCAGGCTCTATTCTCACAGGAAAGTGTTATTGGTGAAGGGGCTGTACGAATTGGGCTGCAAAAACCAATAAATCTCCTTGGTGGCGGTGTTGGTGAATCCTGGCACCAACTGGCCGGAAACCATGGAGCGAAAATGGGCGCGACCCGGACCGAATTTTGCCCTGGGGCCGATGATGGGGGCGAGGGACGTGGCAGCGGGAGCCGGCCAGCAGAATTTCAGGTGGATTTCGTAGAGGTCGTTGGGCAGGTTGGTGTTGAACGTCGCCTCCAGCGAGCCGACAAATGGGACGACCTCCACCTGCATACAATAGCGGAAGGCCACCAGGCTGTTGGCCCCGTTTTGCTCCAATGCGTTCCCCGAGAGGGCGCGCACTCGCGCCCAGACTAGATTAGTCTGCGTGGCTGTTACCGTGCCGGGCGGGAATCCGGGCGGATAGTAAAACTCCGGGGTGCTTAACGCCCCCAGGATTGCCTTGCCGTTGGGAATCGGCACATTGTTCGAGGAATTCCATTCGTCCGTGGAGATGGCGATCTGTTCAATGTAATTGGTGAGAAAATCCAGATTGGTGTTGCCGTAGTTTGTCGCCAGGCCGCCGCTGCGGATGGCCGCCAGGAAAAAGGGGCCGTCCTGGCCGACGACCGTGTCCTGGTGGCTCTCTTTCTGCACATTGAGGCCAAAGGGCAAAACGCCGATGATGGCCACCAAGGCGAAACCAATCACGCCCAGGGCAATGGCGATCTCAACCATCGTGAAGGCGGGCTGTCCGGCGGGCCGGGTTGGAGCGGTGCTTTTCATCAGAATTGGTCCCGCTCCAGTTTGGGCCGGGCGGTCAGGTAATCAATATGAATCAGATTGCAGTCATTGGTGGAGTTGCCGGTGGGCGATTCGACGGGGTTCGCGGAATAACCGCCATTGCCGTTCGGCAGATACTGCACCGTGCCGCGGGCCAGCGGAATGAAAACATCGTTATTGGTGGTCAACTGGCCCTGCGGGCTGAAGCCTATGCAGGGCATGTTGGTGATGGCCTGGCAATTGGCCGCTGGAAAAGGGACTGCGACCTGGTTGAACGGAACGACTGAGAACGTATGCAATTGGTTGTTCGGAGGCGCCAGCGTATTGACGGACGTGATCATCTGCGCCGGGCCGTAAAACACATAAGGGGGGATGAAAACGCCGTCTGGGAGCGCCTTCCAGTCGGTCAAATATTGCGGATTGGGGCGTCCCGGCTGGTCTCCCACGCTGCGCGGGCTGACCAGAGCGTAGGCGGTGTACTGATGGGACCAGAGGTTGGAGTAAGCTGTCAGATTATTGGTGGGCGCAGGACCGGCGAAGGCGTTTGGGGAGACAAACACCAGATAAACGGTGCTGCGGCGGGAGACGGCCATTTGTTTGGCCAGCGAAACGGCCGCGCTCATTTGCTGGGCTGCGGCGGTCATGCTGTTGGCCTTGGACATGCCGGACAAGTGGGGCAGGGCGACCGCCGCCAAAAAGCCGATGATGGTGACGACGATGAGCATTTCCAAGATGGTGAAGGCGGAAGAGGAGGGAAAGCGGCGCTTGCGGCCGCCCAGGCCGGGAGGGCGTCCCAGCCAGAAAGCATCCAGCCGGCCGGCGCGGGGGTTGAAATTGTGGAAGAGGCAGGCCGGGGAGCGCGGGACGTTCAAGGCCCAGGACTGCTCCAGCCACAGCACCGGCAAGCGCCTGGGGTCGCATCTGGAATTCATTGTTGTCATGGGCGTCGGTCGGTGTTTGAAAGTGTGTTACCAGTTGCCATTGGTGATGATCAGCGGGAGACCGGTGGATTTGTCGGTGCCGGCCCAGTATTCCACCCAGACATCAAAGCTGGCGGAGTTATGGCGGTTGGTGGTGGAGGAGTCGTAATGGATGAAGTTGGGTCCGGTGGAACTTGGGCCTGACTGCACCGGGACGATCAGACCTTCCAAAACGCCACTGGAATAAGGCGTGTAATCCGCCGGCTTGGGCGGGGGATAATAGAAATTGTGCGGCTCGTCGGGATTTGAATTGGCGATGCCTCCGCGGCCGTAGGTGTTGACCAGATCGCTGGTATGCATTGTGGTTCCATCGAAATTGGTGAACTTATAATTGCCTGGCGGCCCGCCGTAATTGGTCTCACCGGTCAATTCGTAGATCAATTGATTGGTGGCCGTTGTCTGGTCGTAGGCGGGGGTGGTGAAGGCGGTGGCCGCGATGTTCGCGGCATTGTCGGGCGGATAAAAGCCGAGCTTGGAATGGTAGTTTTCGATCATGAGAACGAGCCGGTTCACGGCGGCCGAAGCGACGACGGATTTTTTCTTGTTGGAGGCCAGGTTGGCCAGACCGAGGACCATCGCGGCGATAACGCCGATGATGCTGATGACCACCAGCATTTCGATGAGCGTGAACGCGCGCTGTGTTGAGTCCGGCTTGTTCATGAGAAACCGCCTTCGGAACGCGAATTGACCCTTTGTTCGCGCATTTCCTGTTCCATTCTTTCGCTCAGCCACTGTTTTATCATGCTTTGATAATTGAGATAGCGGGACCGGGCCAGGCGCTTGATGCGGGTCAACATGCGGGGGTCCATCCGCAAGGTGATGGTGACCGAATCGGCCAGTTCGGTCGGGACGACGATGGAACGCTCCATGAGACGGACGTCCAGCCGGGTATCGGCCCAGAAGGCAGCTTCGGCTTCCTCGAGGTCGAACATCGGGACATCTTCCCAATCGGAAATGGCGTTCATGGGGGTGAGAGGTTATTGCGCAAGGGCATGGGTTAAACGTCGCTGATAAAGAAACTTTTCCTCCGGTTCGAATGGCCGCGCGAAGATCACGCGGGCCTGCTTGCCATTGGTGCGAAACAAAGTGAAAATCCCTTGGCCGTTGGTGGCCAGGCCAAGATTGAAAAAGCGCGCCTGGACTGCGAACCTCGGGGAATCGGGCAGCAACCGGACGGCAAAGGGGTCTTCAAACGATTCTTCGATGAGACCGAGGGAAATCGAAGGGTCCAGATTGAACGGCGGATTATTCCAATCAAATTCCATAAGTAAATGAATTGGCCATGCAATGTAATTACAATGTATTTACATCATGTTGGAAGGAATGTCAACCCCTAATTTAGCATTCTTTCATGGACTGTGACGGATGCAAGGGCGGTTGGGTGTTACCGCATTGCCACCAAGGGCTTGCGCTGAAAAACTTCTCCCATGATAAGCGAACATATCCGCACATAAGCGAATTTAAACGAATAGTTTTCATCCAAATCCATTCATTGACGGCATGTTGACCGATTCGACCGGGCCAAATGAACGAAAATGGGTTCGTTTTAAGGCATGTCAGCGTCATCAAAATCTCCCTACGTGATTTATTCTCAAGCACTTCCTACTTTTTGAATTTGGGTTCGTTTTGCACAAATGCCTTTTTTGGCTTCACGCCCTTTCCGACACCTCCATCATCATCGGAGCCGGCACGGCCTCGCCCTGGCGCATCCGCTGCATTCGCTCCAATTGCGCCAAGGCGCGATACAACTGCCGCTGCAATGTGGTTTCGTACCGCATGATTTTGTCCAGGACTTGCGGGGATGGAAGCACCGCAGCCGCCTGCCTCGCTTCCTCTTCGGCCGCTTCCCGCTTCTCGCAATCCGTCTGCGCCCATTGCACCATCCGCAATTCGCGGTCAACAAATGCGAGAGCCTCTTTCTTGGCTTCCGCCCGCCGGGCGGCGTCATCGGCACCTTCGGAATTTTGCGACAGTCGGACACGCAGTGCCTCCAATTTCTTCGACATTATGTTTGGTTTGCCGTGGAACACAAATCTCTCTATGTCCGCCGTGGTCAATTGACCTTCCTTCTCAAGATGAGCGCGAACTTCCCGCAGCCACCCTGCCAATGTCGAATTTCCCAAGGCGCAATCTTGCATGGCATGGACTGCGTCACCCGAAAGGTCCCATCGCATCACTTGCAATTGGATATTGGGCCGGCTGCGCTGCCATGCGCCCTCGTCCACGTTCAGAGCTATTTCGCCCGATTCCGCCCTCAGCACGCGGCGGAGGCGCCATTGTGCGGTCACAATCTGGTCCACGAGCATTTCCTCCACCTGGCCGACCGGATTGCACGCCCGCCAGAATCGCTCATGGAGGGCCTCCAACTCGCGGCTGTTTTCCTTGATGTTCAAGCCTCTCACCAGCGCCTCTTTGGAAAAGATGCCGTTCTTGAGGGCGTTCATTTTGGCAACTGCGCGCCCCTCCGGCGTCTTTGGCCCGGTGGACTTCTGCGCGTTTGCTTGGTTGGCGGCGATTTGTTTTAAGGATGTCGTGTTTTGCATAGGCTCACTTATATTTTCCGCGAATGTAACGGTTGTAATACGCGCCCATCGAATCGGCCTGCATGAAGCTCGCATAAAGGGAATACGGCACGCCGGAATGGGTGTAGATGGTATCGCTGGTGTGGAATTGGACGAACAGATGGTAGCCGTCGTACCCAACGGCGCGAATTGAGGAGGAATTGACAGGGATCATCATATCAAACCTTCACCTCCCTTTTGGCATGAGATACGCCCGAGCCCTGATTTAGGTCGGCGAAAGGCCGTGCCGCTGCGGAGCGCCTAAGCCTGCCGCGGCCGGAATCGGATGGGCGCTTGGGGTGCGCATAAGCAATGCGTAACGCGGGTCGTCGTACTAAGTCCGCGCTGCCATAAATGTCGGCTTTGTGCGAAGTGATGGCATGGGCCACTGCTCCGTGCGCTGCATGTTTGGACCGAATTGCCTCCTCCACGCATTGGCGAGCGTACTCGTGGACCTTGGCCGGCAGAACCTCCGGCGTGATGTCAGACTTTATTTGAACGTAATTATTCATAAACGGAATTGACGTTGCGGATTCGGCGCGGGAGCCGGTTCGAGATTCCCGCCAAATCATGGCTGGCATCCCGACCGTCAAACAGCCGGTCTTTTGGCTCGGCCGCTCTTTTTCCTTGCGCTTTATCAGTGACTGGTTCACTTTATTACGGAAACCATATATTCGGATTCCGTATTATGCAAGAACTATTTTCGGAAAAAATGCGCGAGCGCTTAAGGAGCGCCCGCAAAGAAGTGGGCATGACCCTGGAGGAACTGTCCGATGGCACGGGATTTGCCATGACCACCTTCAGCAGCGTGGAGAATGGGCATGATATGCCCAGCCCGCGCCTGTTGGCGGCTTGGACGCGGCGGCTCAGGGTAAATGAAGAATGGCTGGTTGCCGGAACGGGACGGAAATTCCAGCGGCCAAGGGCCTTGTTTATGATCCCACCAAACGAGCTTAAAGCCTCAAAGGCCAGAGCAAGCTCGTTAAGGGATCAAGCATCCTGGTTGATTGAGCAAGCCGAGCAACTGGAATTTGAAATCAGGGAATCGGAGGATTATCATCGTGAAAAGAGCCGTCTGGCGGAAGAACGGGATAGGGAAGCCGACCGAGATCAAAGAAAAAAATAGGCCCTCCGGAACTTGGCCTGTTCTCTTTTGTGCAGCGAGTCAGACGCAATTGAGGGGCACTGCAATTTCAACACAAAATTCGGTCGCGTACTAATAGATTGTTGATTCTGCGCCGGGATTTCCTCATATTCCAGCATGTACACATACCTCCTCACCATGCCTTTTAACCCGGATTGGCCCTATTTCACATTGCTGAGGAACCGCGTTGAGGGCCAGCAGTCCGTGCGACTGACAGCCGACCCGAATGAGGTCTATATCATATTTTCGGAGGAGCCGCCAATGCGGTTCAAGCTCATACTCCTCTCGGAAATACCGCCCGACCCAAGGCTGCGACTGGTGCAAATATCGGATGCCCCCCTTTCTGTGGAATAATCTCTGCAAAAAAAACAGCAGGGGGGAAATCGGCCAAAGCAAGTACCACTCCTCGCAGTGCTTTTTTTTCATCTCCGTCCACTCGCCGAATGTTGTCTCTGGGGCCATTTTGATGATTTTGCTGGGCATATGGCTGATGCGGTACATCAGGAATCACGCGAACGATTGATTTCAGATCGCATGGATACCCAGTGTCCAAGGCTACACGGCTTATCCCGTCAGACCACAGGACGGCGGGCTTCTTTGTCAGCGAGATTTCCCCCCAGTGGGTCACGACCTTTGACCCCACTGGATAGAGCTTGTTAAAATCATCAGCATCTAAGTTCATTATGAAACTCCTTGAATTGATTGTTGAACTGCAAGAGTTCGAGCAAAAGCGACCCGGAATGGAAGTTTCATTCCAGAGGGCAGAGAACCGCGGAAATGGATTCTGCACGTCTCCCTTAATTCTCTTGGATATGCGGCCTGAAAACGGACAAGGCTATTTCCTCGTCACGCTTGGCGACCTTCAGCGGGATGTCGAAGCCTATAAAGAATACCTTGAAATTATGGCGCAGCGTGGCCTGTCGCCCGCTCAATCAATTCCTCGACCGACCATGCATGGTCTGTGAGCTTTGCGCCTACGGCGGGAGTGCATCCCAAGGTGGAATGCACCTTGCAGAAATTATAGGCCGCGATGAACAGGCTGATTGCCGCCTTGTGGTTTTCCAGTTTGCGGGACCATCCCAGACCAAGGCGGACGAACCGCTTGTTGAAATGGCGAACGGTCAAATTCGCCCGCTCCACATGGCTGGTGCAAATTCTGTCCCTGCGTGGATTGCCAGCCTTGACCTTGATTTTAACCCCCTTGAACGGGGCCGGGGAATATCGGCGCTTGGCTTCCACCTGACCCGGCGGTGTGGCGAACTGTTTTACCATAACGGCATAGTCCAGCCGCTCCAAAAGGTATTGGCGGATGATGGCGGGATATGCCGGAAAGGCATCACTTGTGACTTGGATTCTGCCAACGATTCGTGAGGTCAAATCCTTTATGAAAATATCAGTGCTCTCGGTATCCCGCTTGCCGGTCCAATGGCTGATAATCAGCTTTTCCCGCGCCGCAATGCCCAGGAAGGTGTAAAAGTCGCCGCGCTCGGTGTCCGCTTCGGTGGTACGGCTCTGGCGAATTCCAACGCGGCTCCAAAGTTCATCCACTTGGATGGAATCGGTGGTGATATTGCGAACCGCCCGGTCATGGAGGCTGGCGCAGGAGGCCCCGGTTTCCGAAAGCACCCCCAAGACCGTGTGGGTGTGGCAATCGGTTAATCGGCTTATCGCGCGGACGCCGCACCCTTCGGAAAAAAGGCGCACAATCTGGACGATTTTCCCATGCTCAATCCGCACGCCTTCCAATGGTTGGGACTCGGAAAATGTCTTTCCGCAACGGACACAGCGGTAACGCTGGACAGTCCGGTTGCGGTTCTCAAAATGGCCGAAACGCTGGGTTTCGCCCTGGCAGCAATGGCAAGTCACTTGACCCTTTCACGGCGCGGGCGTAAAGTGACTGCGTATCGCAAGATACAGCAACTTTTGGCCTCAAACGCCTTTGGTTGCGGCCCTGCCTGTGCTGAAACACTGGCGGGGCCTTTTTTATTTTAATCTCAGCAGGAAAGGTAAATCGGTTCCGATCAAAGTCAATTGGCGCGCTGACGCTTGGCGAGTTTGATCATAAAATCACGGACCCTAATATAGACTCCGAACGCTTCCAGCTCGGTGTAGAAGTTGTGCGCGTGCATCGTGTTGTTCCTCCAGTTTTCCCGGAAAACATTCATTTCATCCACAAGGCCGCTGTAAAATCTGAGAAGGTCGTTTTCCCCCCTCTTTTTCCTCTTGCTCTTGTCCCATTTCCTTTGGCGGCGCTCGATCTTGCCTCGCATTCCCTTTATCAACGCCCCCCAGTCAGCCGTCTCAACAGTTTTATGCATCCACCGAACCCCCAACTCCACAGCCAAATCGCGCATTCCAAACTCAACAATCCTCATCAGGTGGAATACGGCGGCAGTGTTCAAATCCAGTGCCAAGCAATTGCCCGCAGCTAATATATCTGGCCTGGCGGACTCAAAGGCATCGTGGACCTCCTTACCAAGGGGATTGATCGGATCGTTGAAGAATTTTGCCTTGTCCATTGGAACTTGAACGAAAACCATCGCCGAAAGATCCATTCCAATCCTCTCCTCAATGCCCCGGAGCAGGCGGCCAATCTCGTTATTAAACCACGGCCCGTCAGCGTCAAGTGCGTCTCTGAGGTTTACAATCTGGAGAAAGCCGTCCCCAAGCCGAACAGCATCCTGCATTGCCTGTAAATCAGAGAGAAGCTGTTGGAGAATGTGGGCTTCGTTTGCATTGAACACGCTTTGCCGCTGACCAGCGGCATCATCTTCACATTTCTCCCTAATCCTGCATAAGGACTCCCATGTGCGGGCGAACTTGATCGCATTGAGTGTGTTCACGATCTCCCACAGGCTAACCAGCCTGCCGGGGAAAAAGACAGGTTTTTTTGACGCCGAACCGCCAATCCCCGAAGAGGCATCTCCCAGGACTTGGGCAATGTGCGCCGGTGTGAGTTTGGGGGGTGGTTTCATCGGAAATTCTTGACTGGAAAGAGTGCTTGAATTTATAGTTACCCAACGATGCCAAACACCGATCAAGAGGACCGTTTTTTGCAGGAAGGCGGAATCACCGTCACTAAAACGAGGTTTGTGGCCGGGGCGCAGATTTACGCCCTGTCCGGCATAACCTCTGTGCGGGGGGTGGAGATTGAGCCAAGCCGCGCTGGGCCGATCACTGTAGTTGGCAGCGGCCTGTGTCTCTTGGGATTGGCGTATGCGGCGGAAACCAACATTGTTGTGTTTCTGATCGTTTTCCTCATTACCGCCGCAATCGCTGGCTTCTGGTGGGTGAAGCAGAAGCCGAGTTTTGCCGTTGTATGCACAACCGCCGGCGGAGAAGTGACCGCATTGACCAGCGGTGACAAATTATTTGTTTCCAGAGTCATTGAGGCCATCACCCAGGCCATCATCGCAAGGGGTTAAGTGGTGGCTTCAACAATCTATTAGTACGCGACCCAAAATTCAATCCACTATTGCCGTTCATGCGCCAACAGGAGACCAATTCCTTTTCCGGTTTCGAGGATTGAACGCAGAGAAGGGGCGAAGCGCTCCGATCACAGCATCTGCCGCGGCGCTACGGAAACCCTGAAACATCCTGCGGAGGAGCGGACACCT
>JBEKOF010000170.1:0-10146 GCA_049522055.1 Verrucomicrobiota bacterium
CATGTTCATTCACACCATTTGCTGGTGTCTTTTTCCCATGAGTCAACGACCCTTTTTGCCTCCCCTCAGTTTCACTCCCCCGGTGTCTTTTAATTTGAGTCAACTCGCCCAAAGCTCCTTGCAGAGTTCAAACAAATCTTCTTTCGCCTGCATCGGCTTGGGCTTGGGTTTGTCGTTGCGCCGGGGAATCAACTCCTGCCGGACGTAGGGCGGGTTGCCGACCACGGCATCCAGCGGGGGAAGAAAAATCGGCTCCACGGTTTTCTCTCCGCGCAAGCCGCGCGGCAGTTGCCAGAATTTTTCCTTGGCGCGGATTTCAAAAAAGTTCCGCCGGGCGATCCGCGGATAGTTTTCTTCTTCGTTAATGTCGCGGGACGCCAGATTGAGTGTCGCCAGATGCGCGGCGAAAACCGAAATGTCCGAGCCGTAAATTTCCGCCAGGCGGTCTTGGTGGGAAACGCTGGGATGCGCGAGCCTTTTGTCTTCGCCCATCCACGCCTTGCGATGATAAGCGCGGACCAAAAAACCGCCGGAACCGCACGCCGGGTCCAAAACCTTGTCGTCGGCCTTGCGGATGCAAAAGGCGTTCACCACGTCCACCAAATCTTCGTTGGTGTAATGCTGGCCGAATTTGTGCCGTTCTTCCGGGGCAATCAGGCGTTGGAAAATGCCGCCCAAGATGTCCGTGCGGATTTCCTTGAAATTAAACTCGCGCAGTTCCCCCAACACCGCACGCCAGGCGTCCGCCGCGGATTCGTGGCCGAATATCAGCGGGCCGGCCCAGTCCTTTTCGGCCGGATAAAAGAGCGTTTCGTAATCGCCGGTTTCGTTCACGGCGTTTTGGAACGCGTTGCGGAAACAATCGTCCAGTTCCCCGGGCGCGGAAATCCTTTTGGGAATTTTGATATCATCCAGATGGGTGAATTTGCGGCGGACAGACTCGTAAAAGAGAAGACGGTTGGAGAAGACGTAACAGAGCGTGCGCGCGGCCCGGTCCACAAGCTTGCGCCACTCGTTGGAGTCGTTGCGGAGGACCTGCCAGCCCTGATTGTTGGACATCCATTCCTGCAAATGAGCGTCGAAGCTCTTGTTCGCGGCCGATTTTTCCGTGAGAAATTCCCGGGTCAGTTTCACCGGCCAGCCAATATGACTTTCAAACGCGCTGATAAAATACTCGTCCGGCGGCTTGGCCCAATCTGTTTTGAGGCCCGCGGCGATTTCGTGGAACCGGGCAAAAAACTCTGCAAGAAATTCCTGGATTGCCTTCTCGACTTCCGGGCGTGAAACATCCTCCGGCTTGTCCAGATCAAGCCCCAAATCCCAATCGTTTAACTGTCGCTCAGGGACTGGAACATTCCATTTCTTGGAATCAAACAAGACAAACTTGTTGACATTCCAGGTGAAGAAAAACTCCGCGCCAAGATTGGATGCCTTTTCGGAGGAGTCCCTGATTAATCCCGAATTGTACGGGGTGCGGCCATCGGCGGTTCCCGGCATCTTCACCTCGCCGGCCAGCGCCAGCAAATCCCTTGCCCCGTAAAAGCGCAGATCAGAACGCTTGCCATTGACTGCTTCTTCGATTTCCGCGCGGACAAAACCCCAGGATGGATTCTCCGAAAACAGTTTCTCAGACCACTTTGCGACCCGGCTGCAAAAGGTTATTTCGTGAGTGCGGACATCACCAACGGCCATGCGCGGCACTATATCAATCTGCCGCCGGAGCGCAAGTTCCCCCCTTCATTTTGTCGCTTGCATTCAACCACGACTTCTGCTAATCTTATTGATAAGTTTTTAATTAACTATGAATTGGCTTACTTTTGCGTTGATGACGGTGGTTTCCTGGGGCCTTTACGGAATTTTCCTGCACAGCGGGCAAGTCGGGATGGCGGACAAGACCAACGGCCTCTTCAAGGCCTTCCTTTTTGTGGGGCTGGCCTATTTTCTCACGGCCGTCCTGGCGCCCCTGGGCGTTCTCCTCTCCCGCAAGGCCGATTGGAGTTTTCCGGCGGCGGGAATGGGTTGGTCGCTCGTGGCTGGCATTGTCGGAGCCATCGGCGCGTTTTGTGTGCTGCTGGCCTTCAGCAGCAAAGGCTCCCCCGGCCCCGGCGTCGTCATGTCCATCGTTTTTGGCGGCGCGCCGGTCGTCAACGCGGTGGTCGCCATTTGTCTGAACCCTCCCAAGGCCGGGCTGGGTTCCATCTCCTGGCTTTTCTATTTGGGCATCCTCATGGCCGCGGCGGGCGGTTGTCTGGTGACCTTCTTTAAGCCCGGCACCGGGCCGGCTCCAGCCGCCAGGCCGGCGATGGCCGCCGTCCAATCCATGCCCCAGACGCAACCGCAACCGCAGCAATAAATGCCCGGCGAGTTTCCCACCCGTCCCGCCATGGCCGCCGGGCAACTGGCCCAATTGCGCCAATTGCTCGCCGCCGTTCTTCCCGCCAACCGTTTCTACCGCCAAAAGCTCTCCGGCCTGGACACCACCATCACCAGCCTCCGCGATCTTCTCCGCTTTCCCTTCACCACCAAACAGGAATTGAGCGACGACCAGCGCGCCTTTCCCCCTTACGGCTCCAACCTGGGCCGGCCCCTGGCCCATTACACGCGCTTCCACCAAACCAGCGGCACCACCAGCCTCCCTTTGCGCTGGCTCGACACCCCGGAAAGCTGGCAATCCATGGTCGAAAGCTGGAAGACCATTTTCGCCGCCGCCGGCGTGCGCTCCGGCGACCGCGTCTATTTCGCCTTTTCCTTCGGCCCCTTCATCGGCTTTTGGCTGGCCTTTGACGCCGCGCGCGAACTGGGCTGCCTGTGCATCCCCGGCGGCGGCCTGGGCAGCGAAGGCCGCCTCAAGGCCATTATTGACAACGCCGCCACCGTGCTCTGCTGCACCCCCGGTTACGCCCTCCGCCTGGCCGAAGTGGCCGCCGCCGACAACCCCGGCCTGCGCTCCTCCCGGATTCGCGCCATCATCGTCGCCGGCGAGCCGGGCGGCAGCATCCCCGCCACCCGCCGGCTCCTGGAACAACTCTGGCCCGGTGCCCGCGTCTTTGATCATCACGGCATGACCGAGACCGGCCCCATCAGCCACCAATGCCCCGCCCAACCCGGCCTGCTCCACGTCATGGAATCGGCTTACCTCCCCGAAATCATTGATGCCCGGGGCAACCCGGCTGCCGAGGGCGACATTGGGGAGCTGGTGGTCACCACCTTGGGCCGACTGGACTCTCCGCTCCTGCGTTATCGCACCGGCGACCTGGTGCGCGCCGCCTTCTCCCCGGATTCCCCCTGCGTGTGCGGCCGCCATGATCTCGCCCTGGCCGGCGGCATTTTGGGCCGGGCCGACGACATGGTCATCATCCGCGGCGTGAACATCTACCCCTCCGCGGTCGAGGACATCCTGCGCGGCTTTCCCGAAATTGCCGAGTACCAGGTCAAGGTGGACCAGTCCAAGAGTTTGCCCGAGCTTCTCCTGCGAATTGAGTTCATCCCGGGTTGCGCCGGGGCCGAGGACCTGGTCAAGCGCGTGCAAACCCGGTTGCACACCGCCTTCAATTTGCGCGTCCCCACGGCCGTTGCCCCCCCCGGCAGCCTGCCGCGATTCGAGATGAAAGCCAGCCGATGGCTTGTCGCAAAACGTCCCAGTCAGGAATCGGCTGTCAATTTCCCTTGACATCCACTGGCTTATATGCTAAGCTGCCGACAATGATGATAGCGAAGTCGGAAATGTCAGAAGGCGGCGCGGGAACCTGGCCCCGGGGCTTGTCGGCCATCCCAAACCTGATCAAGGCTGATCAACCCTAATCAAGCCTGGTCAAGGCAAATCAAGGTATTTTTATGTTCCTTGCGCCGCAACAACGCATGGTTCTGCGCTTCTGTCCTGCGCCCGATTCGCCGCGCCCCGGCCTTTTTCAACTGACAAATGGATACGGGAGCGCTTAACATGGCCCCCTTGAATCTGAACGCTGCCAGAACGCTGCTGGCCCTGGTCTGCCTGGCCCCTGCCTCGGCGCCCGCCCAGGCCCCCTTTTCCGGCTCGCCGGAGAGTGTGCCCGCCCAGGTCGAGCGCATGTATGTCAAAGGGATGGATTTCCTGGTCCGCACGCAGTCCCCCGACGGCAGTTGGCCGGAAGAGCAGATGAACAGACCCGCCATTGCGGCGCTGGCCGTCGTGAGCCTTCTGGCGCACGGAGACGACCCGAATTTTGGCCCCTACAAGCCGGCGATTCACCGCGGCCTGGATTTTATCCTGAAACAGCAGGTTCCCGCCAGCGGCTACATCGGGCCGACCATGTACAATCATGGCTTCGCCACTTTGGCCCTGGCCGAATCTTATGGCGCGGTGGACGACCCCCGCCTGGGGCCGGCCTTGCGCCAAGCCGTCAAGCTCATTCTCACCGTGCAACAGGCCAGCAGTTTCAATGCCTGGCGGTATAGTCCGGAAGAAAGGGACGCCGACACCACCGTCAGCGGCGCGCAAATGGTCGCCTTGTTGGCCGCCCGCAACGCCGGCGTCCCTGTTCCTGAAAAAAGCATCCAGGACGGCCTGCATTACTATTACTCCTGCCAGACCGCCAACGGGGGCATCGGCTATCAGAATGCAAGCGCGCCCAACGCCACCCGCACGGCCATCGGCTGTCTGGTCATGGCCCTGGCGAAGGAAAAAAACTCCGCCGCCTTCCAGTCCGCGTTCCAATTCCTCAGAACCTCCCAGGAAAAGGCGCAGTATCCGGCCTACTTCCGCTATTACGCCTCGCAGGCCTATTTCCAGGCCTCGCCCGAGGCCTGGGATCAGTGGAATCACCAAAACATCAATGAACTTCGGGCCAGCCAGGCGGCTGACGGCAGTTGGGATGGGCCTATCGGGCCAACCTTTAACACGGCCGGGGCACTCTTGTCCCTGGCGGTCAATTATCGCTACCTGCCGATCTATGAGCGTTGAAGTCAAGCTCTCCTGGCGGTCCGCTGCCTTGTGGGCCTTTTGCCTTGCTCTGGCCGGGGCGGCGGAGACGGCGCGCCCAGGGCAGATGTTCACCGTCTCAGCCACGGCGTTGGATGCGGGGTGGTCCGTCGTCACCAATGCCGGCGCGGTCTCGGAAGGCGGGGCCGACGACGTGTTGGAGTTTCTGGGCGGCGCGACCATGCACGGCGCCCTCCAGGCAATCGAACCCGGACGCGGTTTGCGCTGGCAACATCCTGACGCCAAAAGGGCCTTTGATTTGCAGCCCGCCCATCTGGATTGCCTTCGCTTCCCCCGCTCCCAGCCGGCAACCAATTCGCCAGGCTGCCATTTTCGTTTCCTTTGCGGTGACGAGTTGTTTGGGTCGCTGGTTTCGATGACTCAGGATGACCTGGAACTGAACACCTGGTTTGGCGCCACCCTGCGAATCCCGCGCGCGGCCATCCAAACCATCAGTTTCTTGCCCAAGAATTA
This sequence comes from Verrucomicrobiota bacterium, assembly GCA_049522055.1. Classification (GTDB taxonomy): domain Bacteria; phylum Verrucomicrobiota; class Verrucomicrobiia; order Limisphaerales; family Palsa-1400; genus JBEKOF01. Next base: position 5,432 of record JBEKOF010000170.1, read on the forward strand.
CTCCCTCATTTATGAAGGGCCGACCGATGCCTCCGGCTGGGTGATGGGCGGGCCGCAGGGGCAACGCATGGTGGTGCGGGGGGGGCAATTTGGAAACATCATCATCATGGGCGGGGGCCAGCTCGTCATGGGCGGGGTGACCTATGGCGGCGCCAACCCGAACGGGACGACCAATTGGGCTTACCGTGATGGAAGTTTTGTCAGCGCCGGCGTCGGCACGCTGGGGCGCGATTTTCACCTCAGCGGGTCCTCGACCATTGATTTCGACGTGGCCTGCGGCGGCTCTTTTAATCTTCTCATTCAGCTCTACACCACCACGCTCGACAGGATGGACTTCAACAACGGTTCATTCATGATTGACTTTGACAATAATACCAATGCCTCGCCCAGCGGGCGCAGTCCCGCCATCCCCAACGATCTGGGCAATATCCTGCTGCCCAGTTTGCTCAAACTCGGCCGCGCTCATATCACCATCCATTGCAACCAGCAGGAAGGCTCCATCACCGTGCTGGTGGACGGCGAGGTGGCAAGACGTTGGACCGATATTGGCTTCCTCTCCAACGCCGGGGGCGGTGTTTTTTTCCAGAGCCAGACGCCCGATTCCATCAAATTGAGCAATTTGAGGATCAGCCAGTGGGAGGGGCGGTTTGAGCCTGACCTGGCCCCGGCCACATGGACCAACACCGACGAAGTGTCCTTTGTCAATCACGACAAGGCGGGCGGAAAGATCCAAAGCATCGGCTTGGAAATGTTGCAGATGACCATCGGCGGCAATCTCCTGGCCATTCCGGTGGAGCGGGTACGGCAAATCAATTTTACCCGGTCCAGCCCTCCCGCCGCCGCCCTTCCCCGCGGGCCCTGGGATGTCCGCGCCATTTTCGCCGGCGGCGGGAGCGTCTCCTTTCAGTTGGACAAATGGGAAGGAGCGGTCCTTTCCGGCCGTAGCGCGCTCTTCGGCCCGGTGTCCTTCCCTTCCCAAGCCATCCGCCAAATGGACTTCAATCTGGACCGGCCCAAAGTCGCGCCGCCTCCCCTGCTTCCCAATGAATTTGATGCCCTGGACCAATAAAGCGCGTGCCGCGGCGATTTCCGGCCTGGCCGGGCTGCTCTGCCTGGCAGCGGCCCTGGGCGCCCCTGCGGGCCTCTCGACCAACCCGGCTCCGGACCAGTTGCTCTTGCGCGGCGGCGATTCGCTCGACGGCAAACTGCTGGCCATTGATCCCCAGCAGGGCCTTGTCTGGAAACATCCCGATGTGGCCGAACCGATTGAATTCAATCTGGACCGTGTTGCCCAGATTCGATTCCGCCCCTCCGCCCCGCCCGGCGCTCCGGCCTTCTCGGCCACAGAGCCTCCCTGCAAGGTCTTCCTGGCCGGGGGCGATACGCTGGATGGCTGCCTGGTTTCTTACGACCGGACAAACCTTTGCCTCCAAACCTGGTATGCCGGCCCATTAAAAATTCCGCGCCAGTCTTTGCGCTCGGTTTATTTCCCGCCGGTCGCGCCGGATATCTTCACGCAGACCGGGCCGGAAGGCTGGACGCAAGGAACCGGGGCGGCGGCGGCTTTCTCGGGCGACCCGGGCGAATGGGTTTACCGCTACGGGGCGTTTTATGCCTCCAAATCGGCTTCCATCGCCCGCGATATCAAACTGCCCCCCGCCGCCGACATCCAGTTTGACCTCGCCTGGAGCGGGGCCCTCTCCCTTTCCCTGGCCCTGTACACCGATTCGCTCCAGCCGCTGCTGCTTTCCGAGAAGGACACCGCGCCGGCTTTTGGCGGCTTTTACAGCATGCAATTTCTCCCGGGCCTGTTTGTCAACCTTGCCCGAGTCAATAAGAACGAGCCCGTCCTGGGGCTGGACGCCCCCGTCGCCGTGCCCGCCCTGGGCCGGACCAACCGCGTCCGGCTCGAGATCCGCGCCCGCAAACAGTCAAGTATAATCGCTCTCTCGGTGGACGGCCAGCCCGCGCAGGTGTGGCGCGACACCAACGGCTTCGTGGGCGAAGGCTCGGGGATTCGATTCGTCCACAACACCGGCGGCCTCATCAAAGTCAGCGACCTGCGGATCACGCCCTGGGACGGCGTCTTGGAGGACAACCAGACCAACCTCCCCCCGTCCAGCCAGGATATCGCCTCCCTGACCAACGCCGCCACTCTGGCCGGCGAGATCGTGGAGGCGGCCCAGGGAAAGATGACACTGCGCGGCAAGCGCGAAACGACCGTCGTCCCGCTTTCCCAGGTCCTGCGCCTGACTTTCTCCGGCGCCAACGACCAGCCGGGCATCGCGACGGCGGGAGCCGTCCGCGCCTGGTTCACCAATGGCGCTTCCCTCACTTTTGTCTTGGAAAGATGGGGCGCGGAAGGCGTGGACATCCGCAGTCCCGCTTTCGGCCCGGCTCGGTTCAGCCCGGAAACCTTCGCGCGCATCGTCTTTCCGCCGCGGGCCGGGGGTTCCACCAATGCCCTCAAATAAAATGAATTTAGGCCAGTTTGTGGTTTGAAGCGGCGGCGACGGCTGCTATGCTCCCGCATGGAGACTCTCTTATGGCAAAAAAGCTGAAAACCCCGAAGGGACGGGCGGGGTGATTTTCACCGAAGGCAACGGTGAGTTGTCCAAGCTGGAAATCAACACCGCCTGGAGCCGCGCCGAATTATACCTGCACGGCGCCCACCTCACGCATTTCCAGAAGAAGGACGAGCCGCCCGTTCTGTTCATGAGCCAATTGAGCCGGTTCCAGCAGGGCACGCCCATTCGCGGCGGCATCCCGGTGATTTTTCCCTGGTTCGGCGCGCGCGAAGGCGAACCCACCCACGGCTTCGCCCGCACCCAAATCTGGGAGCTGCGCGAGATTTCCCCATGGCAGGATGGCGGCGTGAGCGTGCGTTTGCGCCTGCCCGATTCCCCCGACGCCGCCTTGGTTTCAAAATTCACCGTCGAATATCTCGTCACCGTCGGCCAAACACTCGCGGTGGAGCTCATCGTGGCCAACGAGTCGCACGAGCTGGACTTCACTTTTGAAGATTGCCTGCACACCTACTTCCTGGTCGGGGACATCAGCGCCGTCTCGGTCACCGGTCTCAAAGGGGCGGATTTCCTGGACAAAATGGAGGCCTTCGCGCGCAAAACAGAACGCGCCGAACACCTGAAAATCACGCAGGAAACCGACCGGGTTTACCTCAACACCCCCGGCGCGATGGAAATTCACGATTCCAAGTTGCGGCGGCGCGTGCGCGTCGAAAAATCCGGCTCCCTCTCCACCGTGGTCTGGAACCCGTGGGTGGAAAAGGCCCAGCAGATGCCCGATTTCGGCAACGAGGAATTCCTCCAGATGATTTGTGTCGAGGCGGGCAACGTCGGCGAAAACAAAAGCACGCTGCCCGCCGGAAAAACGGCCCGCCTCAAAATCGAACTCAGCACCCTCCCGCTTTGATTTCCGCCCCTCCCACATTCGTCGTTGTCTGCCTTGCGCCGCGGAGTTAAAGTGCCCCGCATGGCTTTGGTGCGCATACTCGTTGATGGCTACAGCCTGCTGCACAACTGGCCTGAACTGGCGCCCGGCCAGCCCCGCCATTCCGCCGCCGCGTGCGACGAATTGATCCACGTTCTGACCCGCTATCAGGACGCCATCGGCATCCCCATCACCATCGTCTTCGATGGCGGCGGCGCCCCGGCTGAGACGCCGCGCCCCGTTTCCACCCCGGAACTGGAAGTCATTTATTCGCGCGCCGGTCGGACTGCCGACGACCTCATCGAGCGTGTGGCCTGTCGCATCCGGGATTTCGGGGAAGCCCTCGCCGTCACCGATGACATTGCCGAACGGGACACCGTTCTCGCCATGGACGGCCTGGCGACCAGCTGCCTGAATTTCATTCAGGAGGTCCAAAAGGTCCTGCGGGAGCAGGAGCGGGACATCACCCTGCGCAACCGCCGCGAAAGGGCGAAATTCAAGGAAACAAAAAATGCGCATTGAAAAACCGAAATCCCCGCTGCCCCGCTGCCTGGGCCTTGTTCTGGCGCTTTGCCTTTTGCCGCCGGCCCTCCCTTGCCCCGCCCAGCCGCCCTTGCAGAAGGAAAACAGGTTCCTCTTCATCATCAACACCTCCGCCGACATGCGCCGCGAGACCAATGCCGTCCAGCAAGCCGTCCGCGGACTCCTCCAATCCTCCATGCAAGGCCAGATGCGCGACGGCGACACCTTTGGCCTTTGGACCTACGACGACCAACTCCACACCGATTTTCCCATGCAGATCTGGTCCAAACGAAACCAGGACGACATCGCCGCCGCCGTGGCCGGCTTCCTGGCCGGGCGCCGGTATCAGAACCGGCCGCGCCTGGAAAAAGTCCTGCCCGCCCTGCGCCAGACCATCGCCAACTCCCGCGTCCTGACCGTCATATTTATATTTGATGGCTCGGAGACCATGCAAGGAAGCGGTTTCGACAAGGACATCAACGATCTGCAGCGCCAATTTGGCCGCCAGATGCGGGCCAACCACATCCCCTTTGTGACCCTCCTGGCCGTGTGGAACGGCAAGGCCATTGATTTCAGCGTCAACACCCCCGCGAAAATCTCCATGCTCCAGACCGCCGATTTGCTCCAGCCGCCCGCCAGCAACGCCCCGCCCGCCGGGGCGCCGGCCGCTCCCGCGGCCCCGCCCGTCGTCATCCCCAAGCCGGCCCCGCCGCGCCATTTTGAAATCACATCGACAAATACCC
>JBEKOF010000171.1:0-10128 GCA_049522055.1 Verrucomicrobiota bacterium
TTTATGATCTTGGCTTTGGCAGCCGTTTTGGTGGATGATGATTTTTGGGTATTGGTATTATTGTGTTTCATACAATCTTGGTGTAACGCTTGGGCGCTCACCTGCCAATACCCATGTCATCTGCCTTCAGAGGCCCCTCGGCAAATAGCGGGTGGCTACAGTTTTACTTAAACCGCTTTAAACCAGCCGCCGCCACAGGATCTTATGCGGCGGCGGGTTCGGAGGCGTCCTCCTTTTCCTCGCTGATGACCGGCGCGATGGCTTTGAGCTTGTCGGGGCCGTCCAAGTCAATGAGTTTCACGCCCTGCGTGTTGCGGCCGGTTTCGCGGATGTCGTTTACCCGGGTGCGCACCATCTGGCCGGCTACGGTGATGAGCATGATCTCATCCTCATTCTTGACTGTCAGGGCGCCGACCACGTTGCCGGTTTTTTCGGTGGTTTTCATGGTGATGATGCCCTTGCCCCCGCGGCTTTGCTGGCGGTATTCGCCAAAATCGGTGCGCTTGCCGATCCCGTTCTCGCTCGCCACCAGCAGCATGGCGTCGGTGACCACTACCGCCAAGGCGACCACCGCGTCGGATTTTTCGAGGTTGATCCCGCGGACGCCCGTGGCGGGGCGGCCCATGGACCGCACGTTTTCCTCGGAAAATCGGATGCTCTGGCCTTCCCGCGTGATCATCACCACTTCGTCGCGGCCGGAGGTCAGTTTCACGTCAATCAGCGTGTCCCCCGGCTCGATGCCGATGGCGATGATGCCGCCGCGCCGCATGTTGGAGAATTCCTCCAGCGCCGTCTTCTTGACGGTCCCCTGCGCGGTGGCGAAGAAGATGAAATTGGGCTGCACCCAGGTCTGATCCTCCTTGTTCGGGCCGGTTTTGGCGGTGACGCGAATGAGCGCCGCAATTTTTTCCTCGGCCTTGAGTTCCAACAAGTTGGCGATGCTCCGGCCCTTGGCGGCCCGGCCCATGTCGGGTATCTCATGGACGCGCTCGACATACACGCGTCCGCTGTTGGTGAAAAACATGAGGTAATCATGCGTGCTGGCGGTGAAGAGGTGCTCGACAAAATCCTGGTCCTCCCCAGGCGCCGCCGAGGTCTCGCGCGTGGTCATCCCGATCACCCCCTTGCCGCCGCGGCGCTGCGCGCGATAGGAGCTGACGTTGGTGCGCTTGATCAAGCCGGTGTGCGTGATGGTGATGATGACCCCCTCGTTGGCGATCAGGTCTTCGATGGCGATCTCCCCTTCGTCGGAGACCAGCTCCGTCAGCCGCGCGGTAGCGTGTTTGGCTTTGATCTCCCGCAATTCCTCCTTGATGATGGAGAACACCCGCGATTCCTTGGCCAAGATGTCCAGCAAGTCCTTGATCCGTTCGAGGATTTGCGCGTATTCGGCCTTTACCTTCTCGATTTCCAGCCCCGTCAACTGGTACAGCCGCAGTTCCAAAATCGCCGCGACCTGCGCCTCGCTCAACGAGTAGCGGCCGCTGGTCAAACGATTTTCGCCCCGAAGCAGAACCCCGAAACGCTCCACCTGCGCGCGCGTAAAATCGAACGCGAGCAGTTTAATGCGCGCCTCTTCGCGATTGGAGGATTGGCGGATGATGCGGATGAATTCGTCCAGGTTGGCCAGCGCGATGAGGTAGCCCTCCAGCGTTTCGGCCCGCTCTTCGGCCTTGCGCAATTCAAACCGCGTGCGGCGGATGACCACTTCCCGCCGGTGCTCGATGTAGCAATTGATCAGCTCCTTGAGATTGAGGATTTTGGGTTTGCCGTGGTCAATGGCCAGCGAGTTCACGCTGAATGTGCTCTCCAGCGCCGTGTGCTTGTACAAGTTGGAGATCACCACCTTGGCAATCGCGTCGCGCTTCAACTCCACCACCACCCGCGTGTTTTCGTCCGACTCATCCCGCACCCCCGTGATGTCCGCTATCACCTTCTCGTTCACCAACTCGGCGATCCGCTCCACCAGCACCGCCCGGTTCACATTGTATGGAATTTCGGTGACGATGATTTGCTCGCGGCCGCCTTTCAATTGTTCCACGCCCACCTTGCCGCGCACTTTCAGGCTGCCTCTGCCCGTGGAAAAATATTCCTTGATCGGCTCCACTCCGCACACCATGCAGCCGGTGGGAAAGTCCGGCCCTTTGACGTGCTTCATCAGCTCCTCGACCGTGATTTGCGGATTGTCAATCTGCGCGCATACCCCTTCGATCACTTCGCCCAGGTTGTGCGGGGCCATGTTCGTGGCCATGCCGACCGCGATGCCGGTCCCGCCATTGACCAGCAGATTGGGAAAGGCCGCCGGAAACACCGTTGGCTCCGTCCGCGTCTCATCGTAGTTCGGCACGAAATCCACCGTGTCTTTCTCCATGTCCAGCAGCAGCGCGGCGCCCAGGTGGGTCATGCGGGCCTCCGTGTAACGCATCGCGGCCGGAGGATCGCCCTCCACCGACCCGAAATTGCCCTGGCCATCCACCAGCGGTTCCCGCATCGCCCAGGGCTGCGCCATGTGCACCAGCGTCGGATAAATCACCGCTTCTCCGTGCGGGTGATAATTGCCGCTGGTATCCCCGCAGATTTTCGCGCACTTCCGGTGCTGCCGGTTGGGAAATAGCGACAGGTCGTGCATCGCATACAGGATGCGGCGCTGCGAAGGCTTCAATCCGTCCCGCGCATCCGGCAGCGCGCGCGATATGATCACCGACATCGAATAATCCAGGAACGAGTTCTTGATCTCGTCAGAGACGTTGATCTTCTGGATTCTTTCGTTCGCCGCAAAAAGCGGCGTCGTGCTCACGGGCAATTGCTCTTTGACTGGCTCTTTGCCTTCGTTCTGTGGGTTCTCGTCGGGCATGGAAAACGGGATTAGATATCCAGGTTGCGCACGTTCAGGGCGTTGTCCTCGATGAATTGCCGGCGCGGTTCCACCTCGTCGCCCATCAACTTGGTGAACATCTCCTCGGCTTCCACCACATCGGTCATGTCTATGCGCAGCAGCTTGCGGTTCACCGGGTCCATCGTGGTGCCGAACAACTCCTTGGCGTTCATTTCCCCCAGCCCTTTGAAGCGCTTGATCTGGATGCCCCGCTTCCCCGCCTCCATCACCCCGGCCAGAATTTCCGCGATGGAAAATAGCGGCAGGGCCGTGGCGCGCTCCCCTTCCCCTTCGATCAATTCAAATAGAGGATGGTCCTGCGCCGAATAATGGTCCACATTCAGCCCCTTGCGGGCCAGATTGCCCAGCAAATCCATGATCGCCTTGCTCTCGTGCAGCTCCACATGCGTGGCGCGGCGCGTCACGCGCGGCTTGTCCCCTTTCTCCAATATCGCCGTGTCGTTCTCCGCCCCGAACAATTTCAAGTCCGGGTTCGCCGAGCCAAATTCCGCCAGTTCCTCCTCCGTGTGGAAGTAATGCACCGATTCATCGTTGCCGTTGCGCACTTTGACCAGGTGGCGCGGCAGCGCGTGCGTCCGCGCGTCCCGGTGCTCGACATAATCGCCGAAATCCCCGCCATGCCGCCGCAGCGACTGCACGTACTTGTCCAGCGATGCCAGCAATTCCAGGATTTCCGCCAGTTGCTTCTCCGATAGCTCCTTGTTGGTCGTCAGGTCTCGCAGCCGCACGTCCTCCGTCCCAAGCTGGATGAGGATTTTGTTCAACTGCGCGTCGTCGTCCACGTACTCCACCCGCTTTTTCCGCGTCACCTGGTACAGCGGCGGCTGCGCGATGTAAACAAATCCCCGCTTCACCAGTTGCGTCATCTGCCGGTAGAAAAATGTCAACAACAACGTGCGGATGTGCGACCCGTCCACGTCCGCGTCCGTCATGATGATGATCTTGTGGTAGCGCAATTTCTCCAGGTCGAACGCCCCTTCCCCCTCCCCGTCCCCGATGCCCGTCCCGATGGCCGTGATCATCGTGCGGATTTCCGTGTTTTGCAGCACCTTGTCCAGCCGCGCCTTTTCCACGTTGATGAGCTTGCCGCGAATGGGCAGTATCGCCTGGTAGCGGCGGTCCCGCCCCTGTTTGGCCGAGCCGCCGGCCGAATCGCCTTCCACGATATAAAGCTCGGTGTTGGCCGGGTCCCGATCCGAGCAATCGGCCAGCTTGCCGGGCAGACCCCCGCCCGAGAGCGCGCTTTTGCGCACCGTGTCCCGGGCCTTGCGGGCCGCTTCCCGCGCCCGCGCCGCCATCAGGCTCTTGTCCACCACCCGCCGCGCCACCGCGGGCGTGGCGTCAAAAAAGCTCATCAACCCCTCATAGACGACCGAGGATACCACCCCCTCAATTTCAGTATTGACCAGCTTGACCTTCGTCTGCGACTCGAAGCGCGGGTTGGGCAGCTTGACGCTCAGCACGCAAACCAGCCCCTCCCGCACGTCGTCCCCGGAGATCGGCGGGTCCTTTTCCTTGAGCATATTGTTCGTCTTGGCGTATTGGTTGATCGCCCTCGTCAGCGCGGCGCGGAAGCCCGTCAGATGCGTCCCCCCGTCCGGGTTGGCTATCGAGTTGGCGAAGCAAAGGATTTGGTCCGTGTAACTGTCGTTGTATTGCATCACGCAATCCACGATCACTTCCTCCTTTTGCCGGGCCAGCACAATCGGCTTGGGATGCAGCACTTCCTTGTTGCGCCCAAGCTGGCGCACGAACTGCTCGATGCCATCCTTGTAGAGAAAGGTCTCCTTCTTGTTTTCCACCCGCTCGTCGGCCAGGGTGATCTCGATGCCGGGATTCAGGAACGCCAGTTCGCGCAAGCGGTTGGCCAGCAGGTCGAACTTGAATTCGGTGGTGATCGTGAAAATGGTCGGATCGGGCTTGAACGTGATCAGCGTGCCGGTGCTCTTGGATTTGCCGATGATCTCCAGCTTTTGCGTCGTCACCCCGCGTTGAAACGCCATGTAGTAAACCTGGTTGTCGCGGGAGACCTCCACTTTGAACCAGTCCGACAAGGCGTTCACGCACTTGGCGCCCACCCCGTGCAGCCCGCCCGAATACTTGTAAGCCCCCTGGCCGAATTTGCCCCCCGCATGCAGGTTGGTCAGCACCAATTCCACCGCCGGCATCTTCCACTTGGGGTGCATGTCCACCGGGATGCCCCGCCCATCGTCCCTGATGGATACCGATCCATCCACATGCACCGACACCTCGATTTTCCGGCAATAGCCGGCCAGATGTTCATCAATCGAATTGTCCAGCACCTCGAACACGCAATGGTGCAATCCGTGTTCGTCCGGGTCGCCGATGAACATCCCCGGTCGTTTTCGCACCGCTTCCAGGCCCTCCAACTTGTCAATTTTTGAGGCGTCGTACTTCGTGTTTGGATCAGTTTCGGTGCTCATTTTCCCTTTAAATATCTGCTCATTTTCAGTTTCAAAAATCGTTTGTGGACGGCGAATTGTATCCGCCGGAAAACCACTGCCAAATTATAGAAAAATGGCGTTCGGGACACAATGTTTATTTGAGGTTTTTTTGACGAAAAACCGCAATTAGTTGTGGCCCTCGGAACCCCTTTACGCTAAGGATTGTGGGCAAGCATTGATGTGGATAGGCCAACGCCGCATGACACGGCGCGGTTTCACGGCTTCTCAAAATCGCGGAAGCTTTCTCAACGGATTGACGGTGGGAACGCCGAGGGCTTTGAAGTGGTCCGCGTCCACCGTGGCAACCGTCAAATCTTCCAAGTTGGCCACGGCGGCATGAAGTCCATCGCCTAGCGGCAAGGTTTTTCCCGCGCGCCGGGCGCCGGCCAGCAGTTCACCAGCCTTTTCGCAGACTTGGTGATCCAGTGGCACGGATTCTAAACGGGAAACAAACGTGTCCCAATAATTCTGCCAGCGCTGTTCCTTGCCTGCATCCGTCAAAGGCTTGCCCGCGATGTATTCCGCGACCGTGGCATCACAAATAAAAACTTCATGCCCGGCGGCGAGCACCCACTCGCCCAGATCAAAGTTTCTGCGCTCGCCCTCGACGAGCAACGAAGTGTCAATCAGGATTCTCATTTCGCCGTGTCCGTGGCGGCGAGGTTGGCCGACATTTCCTTGGCCGTCTCAGCGCCCAAAGGCGTGCGGGAACGGTAGAGTCTCCCAAAGGCCTCTGCGCTCATGCCCGTTTTCTTGACCCGATGCGTTTTTTCAGGCGTGATGAACCAGCCGCCGGGTTGTTCGCACACTATGTATCGGTGGCCGTCAACCAATCCGCGTATGGTCAACCGGCTTTTGTCAGCTTTGGCTACGGTCGTCATACGGGAAAATTCCCACAAAATACGCCTCCGTCAAGTCCATATCTGAAAATGCCCGGCTATAAGCCCCGCCGCAGGGGCCTATCCCGTGAAATAAAGATAAGCCCCCAGGATGCACAGCACCACAAACACCGATGCCGCCACTTCCCCCGCGCCCCAACTGGCCCGCGTCTTGGCGTTGTCCTCCTTCGACGATGTAGCAAAGGTCAGACCTTGTATCTTTTGGTAATCCGGCTCGGCGGTCATGTAGCTGACAACCACCAGCACAGCCGCCGAAACGATGGTGATGAGGATGCTGAAATACTGGAAGTTAATATGGTTGAGGATCCACAAAAACGAATCCTTGGGGTACTCCCTGTGGTACATCGAAACCGGAGTGTCCACAAACATCCGGAACAACCCGATGGCAAAGCCAACCACCATGGACCAAAAGCACCCCTTGGCGTTGAGTCGTTTCCAAAACACCCCGAAGAAAAATACCACGAAGACCGGCGGGGCCAGGTACCCCTGCACCGATTGCAGGTAGTCGTAAAGGCCCCGGCGCCCTTGCACCACGGGAATCCAAGCCAGGGCCATCAGCACCATCCCCACCGTCGCAATCCGGCCCATCGTCACCAATTCGTGTTGGGACGCCTTGGGGCGCATTTTTTCGTAAAGGTCCACCGTGAAAAGTGTGGAGCAGGCGTTGAACACCCCGGCCAGCGATCCCATCAGCGCCGAGAGCAATCCGGCCACCACGATGCCCCGCAAACCCGGCGGCAGCAAATGGGCCACCATCAACGGGAAGGCCCCCTGGGAGGCGTCGGTGGCATGGCCGGTGGCGCTGTTGTAAACCCCCTCCAATCCCGGCACGACCCCTTTCTTGGCGAGCGCAAAACAGATCAGGCCAGGAATTATGAACAGATAAACAGGAAAGAGCTTCAGGAACGCCGCGAAGATACTGCCCCGCCGGGCCACCTGTTGATTCGGAGCGCCCAGGGCGCGCTGGATGATGTACTGGTCCGTGCACCAATACCACAGCCCGATCACCGGCGCGCATATCGCCATGCCCAGCCACGGGTAATTCCCGTTGAAATACCACGCCTCCCGCGTTACATCCCCTGCCGCGCTGGTCTCCAGGACCGGCGACCAAGTCGAAGCCACCCCGTGGGGAATCAGCGGCTTCCAAAGATTGAACATATCCGAGCCGCAAAGCCGCCGCAGTTCCCCCCAGCCGCCCAATTTCGCCAGTCCGTAGAATGTCAGCAAGGCCGACCCGCCGATGAGCACCAGCACCTGAACGGCGTCATTGTAAGCCACCGCTCTCATGCCCCCGAGCATCGTGTAAAGACCAGTCAGAACAATGACCATCACCGAGCCGATCCAGAAGCTGTTGATCTCTTGGCCGCCCAGAGTAAAATGCACCTCGGGCAGCAACGTGGAAAAGACCACCCCGCCGGCGAAAATCCCCACCGCGATCTTGGTTACCACAAACGTCACCATCGAGACAATGGACAGAATGTAGCGCGAACCGGCGGAAAATCGTCTCTCCAAAAATTCCGGCATCGTGAAGACCATGGACCGCGCATAGAAAGGAACGAAGACCCACGCCAGAACCAGCAAACACCAGGCGTGCAATTCGTAGTGGGCCATGGCCACGCCGTCCTTCGCCCCCGACCCGGCCAGACCGACAATGTGCTCCGAGCCGATGTTCGAGGCGAAAATCGAGGCGCCGATGATCCACCAACTCAGATTGCGGCCGGCCAGGAAGTAGTCGGTGGCGGTGTCCTTGCCTTTCCTGATCACCCACCACGCCACGCAAAGCAGCAGGCAAAAGTAAGCGGCAATTGCCGCCCAGTCCAATCCGGTCAGGATGTGCGTGGTGGTGGCGGCGGGCGCATCCGCCGCCCCGAGGAGAGGAGTAAAGAAATTCATGCTTGAAGTCTTTATGAACGAATCCCCGGAAAAACGCCAGAACTTTTTGCGGTGTTCACGCTGGATGCTTTTCCCATCGGCCGGATCACCCCGATGGACCCGGATGCACACGGATTGGCAGAAAGGGACGGAACGGACCAAAACAACGGGAATGCCGTTTCGGAAGTTCCATTTGATCACGCCGATTTGAAACTTCTTCGGCCCTCCCTCCCCTGATCGTCAGCGCGATTATGCCGGAGCCTGGGGCAGCGAGACTATTTACACGCCCGAGTTTGTTCTTAACCGCAAGGAGTGGCACAACTGGTTTGGAATGAGAATTCAAAGGCGCTTTCACCATGACCGCCGGGCGGAATCCGCCGGAAGGAAATTTGGCGCTGGCCGTTTGGGTCGCTCGCCTCGGAAGTATCGAGCCTGTGCATCGGTCGGCGGCTGGCTGGCGCCGCCGGAGAAAGTCAAATGAGAAGGGTGCTATTCCTTGGCTCTCTTCGCCGCTTCGAGAACTTTGGACGGTTCAAGGCGCACCTTGAAATCAGGATTAACGTGGACGAAACGGATGACCCCCCTGGTATTGACGACAAAAACCGCCGGATGAGGAAGGATATGGTTGCTATTGCCCGCGGCGGCATCCAGATCCACGTTATGAGTTTTCATTTTTTCGAGTGTGGCGTCGTCCACCTTGTAGGAGATGCCGAAGGCCTTCACTGCCCTGGCATCGCTGTCGGAAAGCAGAGTGTAATCGAGTTTGTCCTTCTGCATGGTTTCCCGCAGCTTGCTCGGCTGGTCCATGCTGATGGCGATCAACTGCACCCCTTCCTTGGCCAGATCGTCCTGGATGCCGGCAAGGGACTGGAGATGGAGGTTGCAAAACGGGCACCAGCCCCCGCGATAAAACACCAGCACGGCGGGTTTGTCGGCAACGAGCTTTCGCAGGCGCACTTCCTTGTCTTCCACCGTGCGTAAAGTCACGTCGGGAATCGAATCGCCGACCTTCAGGGCGGAGGGAATGGTTTCAGCCCGCGCCAGCGCGGCGCCCACCAGCAGTGCGCAGAATATGGTCTTCATAAGTATTTGAATTTCTGTTTTGAATAATAGTCGTTTGAAACTCCTGTCGCCAGAATCAGACCCGCAAAACGTGACAGGCATATCCGCCGGGATTTTTGACAAGATATTTCTGGTGGTATTCCTCCGCCGGGTAGAATTTCGCTGCCGCCGTAATCTCCGTCGTAATCGGCCGGTTGAATTCGCCTGACTTGTCCCACCGCGTCTTCACGCGCTCGGCGCTCTGTCTCTGTTCGTCGCTCGTGTAGAAAATGGCCGACCGATATTGCGTGCCCAGGTCGTTGTGCTGCCGGTTCAGCGTCGTCGGGTCGTGCATGCGAAAGAAATAATCCAGCAAAGACTCGTAACTGAGCCGGGTGGAATCGAACACAATCTCAATGGACTCCGCGTGGCCCGTAGTGCCGGTGCAAACATCTTCATAGGTCGGATCCGGGGTGGTGCCGCCAGTGTATCCAACCGTCGTTTTGACGACACCGGGGATCTTGCGAATGATTTCCTCCATGCCCCAAAAGCAGCCTCCGGCCAGGATGGCCGTTTCATGCACCGGAGCCTTGACGACACCCGCCGCGACAAACGACTCAAGATATTGGCCGTACCCGGCTTGGTCCATGTCCTCCACCGGAATAAATTTCAGCGCGGCGGAATTGATGCAATAACGCAAACCGTTCGCGCCCGGGCCGTCGTTGAACACATGGCCCAGATGCGAATCCGCCACGGTGGAGCGAACCTCGGTCCGCGCCATGCCAAGTGTGGAATCTTTTTTGTCAACGACGGCCCCGCTTTGCAGCGGCTGGGTGAAACTCGGCCAGCCCGTGCCGGAATCAAACTTGTCCAGCGAACTGAACAACGGCTGGCCCGACACCACGTCCACGTAGAGGCCGGGCTTATGATTGTCCCAATACGCATTATGGAACGG
>JBEKOF010000172.1:0-13109 GCA_049522055.1 Verrucomicrobiota bacterium
TCATCCGCCTGGAAGCGGAAATGGCGCGCGCGCCAAAGGAAATGACGCCGGTGCTCGAAACCCTGCTGGCGCATTGGTATTGGGATTATTTCCAGCAGAACCGGTGGCGGTTCATGCAGCGCACGGCGACGGCCCAGGCGCCGGGCAAGGATTTCACCACCTGGGATTTGCCGCGGCTCTTCGCCGAAATTGACCGGCACTTCCAGCTATCTCTCGCGGCGGAGAAAATCCTCAAGGCCACCCCGATCAGCGCGTGGGATGACTTGATCGAAAAGGGCACCGTGCCGGACAGCGACCAGCCCACGCTCTACGATTTTATCGCGCGCGAGGCGCTGGAGTTTTACACGTCGGGCGAGCAGGCGGCGGCGAAGCCGGAGGAGGCCTTCGATCTGCCGGCAAACAGTCCGATTTTTCAACCGGTGCCGGAATATCTCAATTGGGTGGACCGGATTGCCGGCGCGGAAGGGCCGAAGCTGGTCGGCGACACGAATGCCACGGGGGTCAAGGCGCTGGAACTTTATCGGGACCTGCTGCGCTTTCATCAGGGCGACCCGGCGCCGCGGCTGGCGTTCGCGGCGGCGGATTTGGAGCGGCTGACCTGGGGTTGGAACGCGGCGTTCGGCGAGGACAAGAACGCGGCTTACAAGGCGGCGCTGGAAGCGTTCATCCGCGGCAACGCCGATTTCGACATCTCCGCGCTCGCCTGTGAACGGGAAGCCCGCGTGGTTCAGAAGGAGGGCGATTTGGCGGCGGCGCACGAGCTGGCGGCACGCGCGGCGACACTCTTTCCGAATTCGCCCGGCGGGAGACTTTGCGCCAACCTAATTAAAGAAATCGAGGCCAGGTCGGCGGACATCACCACCGAGCGGGTCTGGAACGCGCCGTGGCCGAAAATCTCCGTTCGTTACGCAAATGTGGATGTCCTTTATTTTCGCGCCATTCCGGCGGATTGGGAAATGTTCCTGGAACGGGGCCGTAATCGCCCCGAGAATTTGAACGACCAGGAGCGCCGGGAAATCCTGGCCAAAACTCCCGCCCTGGCGTGGTCCGCCAAACTGCCGCCCACAGCGGATTTCAAGGAAAAAACCTTCGAGGTGGCCGCGCCGGAAAACTTGAAGCCGGGGTTTTACTTCATCGCGGCGAGCCACGACGAGGGGTTTGGGGAGAAGGACAACTTTGTTTCGATGGCCGACGTTTGGGTAAGCGACCTGGCGCTGGTCACACGCACGCGCGGCGGCAATATCGAGGGATTCGTCCTGGAGGCCAATTCCGGCGAGCCGGTCACCAGGGCGGAGATTTCCGTCTGGCATCTGGACCAGAATGGCAATCGCGTGGCCGATCCAAGGC
The DNA here is from genome assembly GCA_049522055.1 of Verrucomicrobiota bacterium. Taxonomy (GTDB): domain Bacteria; phylum Verrucomicrobiota; class Verrucomicrobiia; order Limisphaerales; family Palsa-1400; genus JBEKOF01. The sequence goes on from JBEKOF010000172.1 coordinate 1,348, forward strand.
TGACGACCGACCCCAACGGCTTTTTCATGATGAAGCCGGAGCAGGATCGCGCCTACCTTTTTCGGGCGCGACAGAACGGACGGGAACTTGCGACGGCGCAGGAAACGTGGTGGTATCAGGGGAACCCCCCCCAGGAGCAGCGTCCGTATGCGAAGACCGTTTTTTTCACCGACCGGGCGATTTATCGGCCAGGTCAGACGATTCAATACAAGGGAATATGTCTTTGGGTAGATCAGGCCAAAGACAACTACGAAACGCTCAAAGGCGAGCAAGTGACCGTGGTGTTCCAGGACGGGAACGGCAAGGAAATCGCCCGGCAAAGCCAGCGGGCAAACGATTACGGCTCGTTCGCCGGCAGCTTCACCGCGCCGCGCGACCGGTTGATGGGCCAAATGCTTTTGCGAGCCGAAGGGCGCGCAGGAGGCGCGGGCCTTTTCCGCGTCGAGGAATACAAGCGTCCGAAGTTCGAGGTAAGGCTCGACTCGCCGAAAACGGCCCCGAAGCTCAACGAATTGGTCAGCCTCACCGGCCACGCGACGGGCTACACCGGCGCGGCGGTGGACGGCGCGGAAGTCAAATATCGCGTCGTGCGCGAGGTGCGGATGCCGTGGTGGTGGGGGTGGTGGTCGCGCGGTCCGCAAGGCGGGAGTCAGGACATTGCCCACGGCACGGCGCGGACAGAAACCGACGGCTCGTTCAAAATCGAATTCACGGCGAAACCCGATCCGAAAGTTTCGGAAACAAATGAGCCGACCTTTGTCTTCCAAATCACCGCCGACGTAACCGATGGCGCGGGCGAAACGCGCTCCGCGGACCGCGGCGTCCGCGTCGGCTACACCGCACTGGAGGCCATGCTCTCCGCGGAGGATTGGCAGACCGGGGACAAACCGGTGCAATTGAAGATCGAGACAAAGACGCTGGACGGCGAGCCGCAAGCCGCCGAGGGAAGCGTGAAGATTTACGAGTTGCAACCGCCGGAAAAAGCGCAACGCGGGCCGCTGGGCGGACCCTATTTCTATTCGCCGCAGATTAGCAATAGCAGCGGGGAGGAAACAAATTTGGCCGATCCAAACCACTGGCCGTTGGGCAAAGTTGCGGCGGAATTCCCCTTCACCACGGACACCAATGGCGCGGCAAAGTTGTCGTTCACGCTCGGCGCGGGGGCTTATCGCACGGTATTGGGAACGCAAGATCGTTTTGGCAAACATGTCACCGGCAGGCTGCCGCTGCGGGTGGTCCAGCCGGACTCCACGAAACTGGCGATCAAGATACCACAATTGCTGATTGCGCCAAAATGGGAGCTGCAGCCCGGAGAAGAATTTATGGCGCTGTGGGGGACGGGCTACGACCAAGGCCGCGCGTTTGTGGAGATCGAACAGCGCAACAAAATCATCCGGAGTTATTGGACGGAGCCGGGCCGGACGCAGCAGCAAATCAAACTCGCGGTCACGGAGGCGCTGCGCGGCGGCTTTACGCTGCACGTCACGCAGGTGCGCGAAAACCGGGCCTATCTGTATTCCCGCAAAATTTCCGTGCCGTGGAAAAACAAGGAACTCGCGCTCACCTGGGAACATTTCACCTCCAAGTTGCAGCCGGGACAGAAGGAAACCTGGACGGCGGTCATCACGGGGCCAGGCGCGGAGAAATCCACCGCCGAAATGGTGGCGGCGCTTTATGACGAATCGCTCGACGCGTTCGCGCAGCCCGGTTGGGCGCACGGGTTCGGGGTTTTTCGCGAGGATTATTCGACCGCGCAACCGCAGTTTTTGAATTTTGCCAGCCAATTCAATCGGGTTTATTACGGGTGGAATCCGGGATACGAAAGGGTGGAGATTACTTACCGGCATTTTCCTTCTGACCTGATGGAACATTTGTGGGCCTACAGGTATTTTGGAAGAAGATTTAGCGACGCCTTTGGCGGTGGCCGCGAAATGGCCATGGAAATGGAGGATAAGAAGGAAGACGGAGTGGCGATGGCTATGCTGGCCCCCTCCGCGGCGCCAGCCGCAGCCGCGACGCGAATGACTCTGGGGCTTGACCTGGCAGGGTCGGTTTCCGGCCTTCATGAGGCAGGCGCCGGCATCGGCGGCGGCGGGGGCGCGGGCGGCAGAAACAAGCAGCCTTCTTCGCCGCCGGTTGATTTGAGCAACGTCAGCGCGCGAAAAAATCTCAACGAAACTGCGTTCTTTTTTCCGCAACTCATGTCGGATTCCAACGGCATCGCGCGCATGACGTTCGCGATGCCAGAGGCGCTGACGAAATGGCATTTCCTCGGCTTCGTCCATGATCCGCAGTTGCGCGCCGGTTTTCTCGACGGCCACACTTTCACCGCCAAGGACATCATGGTGCAGCCCAATCCGCCGCGATTCCTGCGCGAGGGGGACACGGTGGAGTTCACCGTCAAAGTGTCCAACCAGAGCGACAAACGGCAGAACGGCCGCGTGCGGCTCACGTTCGGCGACGCGGGCAGCGATCAGCCCGCCGACAATCTTCTGCGCAACACGACACCGGAACAGTCGTTCGACATCCCGGCCAAGGAATCGCGCAGCTATTCCTGGCGCATCGCCGTGCCGGACGGCGCGCCGTTCTTGAGTTACAAAGCCGTGGCGGCGACGGGCGAGTTTTCGGACGGCGAAGAAGGCGGGCTGCCCGTTTTGTCGCGGCGCATTTTTGTCACGGAGTCTTTGCCGCTGGCGATTCGCGGGCCGGCGACGAACACATTTGAGTTCAAAAAGCTGGCCGACTCCGGCAAATCCAAAACGCTCCAGAGCCAGAGCCTGACGGTGCAGATGGTGTCCAACCCGGCGTGGTACGCCGTGCTGGCGCTGCCGTATCTGATGGAATATCCCTACGAATGCAGCGAGCAGACGTTCAACCGGCTCTACGCGAACACGCTGGCGCGCCACATCGCCAATCGCGATCCGAAGATCCGCGCCGTGTTCGACCAGTGGAAAAACACGCCGGCGCTGGATTCGCCCCTGGAGAAAAACCAGGACCTCAAATCGGTGATGCTGGAAGAAACGCCCTGGCTGCGCCAGGCGCAGAACGAAAGCCAGGCGCGGCGCAATGTCGGAATTTTGTTTGACGACAACCGGCTCAATTACGAGACGGACGCAACCCTGCGCAAGCTCACCGAGATGCAACTGGCTGACGGGCGCTGGCCGTGGTTCCCCGGCGGCCAGGGCAACGATTACATCACCCTTTACATCGTCACGGGCTTTGGCCGGTTGCGCCATCTGGGCGCCGACCTCTCCACCGCCCCGGCGATCCGCGCCCTGGCGCGTCTGGACCAATGGATGACGGAGCGTTACGAGGACATCCAACAACATACGGCCAAGCCGGACGAATATGTGCCAAGCGCGCTGGACGCGCTCTATTTGTATGGCCGGAGTTTTTTCCTCAAAGACAGGCCGGTTGCGGCGAAGGAGGAGACGGCGGTTGAGTTTTTCCTGAAGCAATCGCGCAGATGCTGGCTGCAAACCAACTGCCGCCAGTCGCAAGGCCAACTGGCCATCGCGCTGCAGCGCTGGGGCGGCGCGGAGAATCTCGCGGCGGCGCAGGCGATTATGCGCTCCATCAAGGAGCGCAGCGTGAGCAACGAGGAAATGGGCATGTTCTGGCGCGACACCGAACTGAGCTGGTGGTGGTATCATGCGCCGATTGAAACGCAGGCGCTGATGATCGAGGCCTTTGACGAGGTGATGCACGATCAGGCCTCAGTCGAGGACTGCCGGGTGTGGCTGCTCAAGCAAAAGCAGACGCAGGATTGGAAAACCACCAAGGCCACCGCGGACGCGGTTTACGCGCTGCTGTTGCGCGGAACGGATTTGCTCTCAAGCCGCAGGCTGGTGGAAGTGACGTTGGGGGGAACGGATGTGACGCCCAAATCAGACCAGCGCCCAACGTCCAACATCCCTCATGCAGCCGCCGGCGTGGAGCTGGGCACCGGGTTTTACGAAGTTCGTTTTGCGCCCGCGGAGATCAAACCAAAACTGGGCGAAATCACGGTCAAGAAATCCGACCCGGGCGTCGCGTGGGGCGGCGTGCATTGGCAATACCTGGAAGACATGAGCCAGGTGACGCCCTCGGAAGGCGCGCCGTTGCGGCTGACAAAAACCTTGTTCACGAAAGTCAACACCGCGCGCGGCCAAGCGCTGGAGCCGGTGAAGGGAGCGCTGGCCGTGGGCGACGAATTGGTGGTGCGCGTGGAGTTGCGCGCCGATCGCGACATGGAATACGTCCATCTGAAAGACCAGCGCGGCAGCGGAACGGAGCCGGTGAATGTGCTCTCGCAATATAAGTACCAGGACGGGCTGGCCTATTACGAGAGTACGCGGGACACGGCCAGCCATTTCTTCATAGATTACCTGCCCAAGGGCGCCTACGTGTTCGAGTATTCGACGCGCGTGCAACTGCGCGGCGAATACCAGACCGGGATTGCGGAGATTCAATGCATGTACGCCCCCGAATTCAACAGCCACAGCCAGAGCATCAAGCTGACGGTAAAATGAACAGCGGAAGAATCGTCATCACCAGGCTCTGCCGTATTGAACCGGACCGGGATCCGCCTCCTTGCGGCCCAAGACGCGCGCCGCCCGGCGCGGCCAATACGGCTCGCGCAAGAATTCCCGCGCCAGCAACACCATGTCCGCGCGGCCATTGCGGATGATCTCATCCGCGTGGGTCGGTTCTGTGATGCAGCCGACCGCCGCCGTGGCGATGCCTGCTTCCCGCCGGATGCGTTCGGCAAAGGGCGCCTGATAGCCCGCGCCCGCAGGGATTTTCGCGTCCGGCGCCATTCCGCCCGAGCTGCAATCCACCAAGTCCACCCCCTCGGCCTTCGCCCCGCGCGCCAATTCAATGCTCTGCTCGATGTCCCAGCCGCCGTCCACCCAATCCGTGCAGGAAATCCGCACCGCCAGGGGCAGCCGCTCCGGCCAGACAGCGCGGACGGCGCAGGTGACCTCGAGGAAAAAGCGGGCGCGATTCTCGAAACTGCCGCCGTAGCGATCCGTGCGCTGGTTGGAAAGGGGCGAAAGAAACTCATGAATCAGATAACCATGGGCCGCGTGCAATTCCAGCCACGCGCAGCCCGCGGCCAGCGACCGCTCCGCCGCCGCCACAAATTCGCCTTGCACGCGGGCGATGTCTGCCAGGCCCATGGCGCGCGGAACCTTGGTCAACTCTCCGCCAAAGGCCAGCGCGCTTGGGGCGAGCACGGGCCAGCCGCCCGCCTCGTCGGCCAGATGCGCCCCGCCTTCCCACGGTCGCGCGGCAGAACCCTTGCGACCGGCGTGCGCGATCTGAATCCCGGGCGCCGACCCATGCGCCTTGAGGAAGCGATTGACCCGGGCCAGCGGTTCGACATGTTTGTCGGCCCAGATGCCGGCGTCCCCCGGAGTGATGCGGCCTTCGGGCGAAACCGCGCTGGCTTCGGCCATGACCAACCCCGCCCCGCCCACCGCGCGGGAACCCAGATGCACCAAGTGCCAGTCCGTCGCCGCGCCGTCCACGGAGGAGTACTGGCACATGGGCGACACGCCGATGCGGTTGCGCAAGGTGACGGATTTGATGGTCAAGGGTTCAAACAAATGGGGCGGGCTGCTGGAATGCGTAATCATGGCGTGTGAACCTTAGCACCGTGTCTGAGTTTGGGAGAAGATAATTCGGTGATCCATCGTTGAACCAGACGCCGGTTTGGGTCGGGAGGGGGACCTTGGGGTCTGGAGCCGTTAGGCCGTTAGGACCCCCGTAAACATGGGGGATTTTTGAGGTTTGACCCGTTAGAATTGCCGTTAGCAGGCGTTAGGGACCCGTTAAGTTCCACAGAAACCGTGCGCTGAACTGCCGTCAATTAAGCAAGCTGGTCACGGCCCCGCCTTCGGCTCCGGTGTCGGGCGGGACGCGGTACTGGCGCCTCTCGCAGGTGTAACGAAACCAAAATTGCTTGCCCCTTTTGTAAATCCCCTTTCAATTGGCTGCCGATGATGCGCGCTTGCTGTCAAGCATCAAGAGCAGGGGAGGGTAACCACGCGACAAACGTCGTCAGAGGTTCAGCGGTCGGGTCTAACACAAGGTCTCCGGCATGGCCTCGCAGGATCTCGCGTGAGAGGCTCAGGCCAAGACCAACGCCTTCCACGCGCTGACTGCGGGACTTGTCCGCACGGTAGAAGCGCTGAAAGATGAGGTCGCGATCAGCGGCGGGAATGCCGGGGCCGGTATTGGTCACGCGCACCAGGACCCGGTTGTCTGTCTTCGTCAATTCGACGCGAATTCGTCCGCCCTCGCAATTATACTTGATGGCATTGCTGGTGACATTTTGGAGTGCTTGTTCGAGCAGGTCCGGATCGGCGCTGACCATGATGTCCGGCGCCAAGTCGTGTTCCACGGTCAAATTGGGCGCCAGCGTCCGGCAGTCTTCGATGACGTTTTCCAACATGCGGGTCAAGTTGACTGGTTGGCAGTTTATTTGGAGGCGACCGGCATCCGCAAGCGAGAGGAGCAGGAGTTTCTGGATAATGGCCTTGAGCCGGTGGATTTCATCCAGCAGGCTGCTGTATACTTCCTGTTGTGGTGATCCCGAAGGCGCGCTTTCCAAGGCTTGCTCCAATTCCACCTGCAGGCGGGTCAGCGGCGTTTTCAGTTCGTGGGAAGCGTCGGCGCTAAACCGGGTGGCTTGTTGGAAGCTTTCTTCCAGCCGGTCCATCATTTCGTTGAAGACGGTGATGAGGCGGTTGAACTCCTGGTCTCGGGTCATCGTCGGGATCCGCTGGTCGAGTCCGCGGGCGGTCACTCGCTCGGCGGTCTGGGTCAGGGCCGTAACGGGTCGCAACGCGCGCCAGGCCACGAACCAGGCTCCGCCCGCCGCCAGCAGCAAGACCACCGGCAGGGCGGCGAGGAAGGTGTTCCTTAAATCAATCATCCGGGAGTTGAATTCGCCGATGTCCGCTGCAAGGAGGAGCGTGACGTAAGGGTTGCCCATCACGCCAATCCGCCAGGTTTTGCCATCCGCTTGACGCGTGCAAAACCGGGCCGCCTTGCGCGGCAACGCCGGATTCTGTGGAGATATCTGCTCACCCCGGCGCGGCGGCGGCGGCAAGGGCTGTGCTGCGGTTGGGACGACAGGGGATTCATATTGGGCTGACACCGTGAATGAATCGGGATTAATGGTCTTGGGCCAGTCCGGTGACTGATAAACCACCCGGTCGTAATTCTTCACCCACAGGACAAAGGTTGCGGACGGTTTGTCGCCGGAAACAAATTTGAGCGCGTCGTCCAGCCGGACCCAATGTTCGCCGCCCACAACGCGATCCAAGTTGTTTTGGCCGAGATTGCGAATCTCGCGGTCGAGGCGATCGAGATTGAATTGGTAGGAAACCCGCCACAAGACCACCCCCGACCCAATCAGCAACAGGCCGGTTATCAGCCCGGACAACAGCGCGATTTTCAGTCGAAAGGAATTCAGGCTCACACAGGTGGTTGCTGCTTGGGAATCCGGTAGCCGACGCTGCGCACGGTTTCGATGACCGCCTGGCCAGCGCCTCTGGCCAACTTTTTGCGCAGATGTTGCACGTAAACGTCCACGAGGTTTGTGCCGGGATCGAAGTGGTAGTTCCAAACATGCTCACAGATCTGGGCGCGCGTAAAGGTCCGTCCAGGCGAGCGCATCAGGCAGGTCAGCAGCGCAAATTCGCGAGTGGTCAAATCGACAGATTTCGCGCCACATTTCACTTCACGGGTCAGCAGATTGACGGTGATGTCGCCATGTTGGAGGAGATTGGTCTGCTGACCAGAGGCACGGCGGAGCAACGCATGAAGCCGTGCCACAAGCTCCTCAATGTAAAATGGCTTGGTGAGGTAATCATCCGCGCCGGTGTTGAGACCGTCGAGGCGCTCATTGAGGGCGCTGCGGGCGGTAAGCAGGATCACCGGGACGGCTGAGTGCTGCTCGCGCAAGTTTCGAACAATGCTCAAGCCGTCGCGTCCGGGCAGCATGATGTCCAACACCAGGGCGTCGTAGCTGCGCGTGGTGGCCAGCGTGTAGCCTTCATCGCCATTGTCGCTGAAATCCACCACGAAACCCTGCGTCTCGAGCCCTTTGCGCAGAAATCCACCGAGCTTTTTGTCGTCCTCGACGACCAGGACTTTCATGGCGCTAACCTACCGTTGGCTGAGCCTGGAAGTCGAAAGGAATATCATTAAAATCTTTTAACGAAAACCGCCGGGAATTGTTAATCTTGCGGTGGTCTGTTTGGGTATGATGAAAACATGCATTCTCGTTCGTGCCCCGGCACTGGTTGCCGTTCCCAGAAGATTGATTCTCGTCCTGTCGGTCTTGGTTATGACCGCGGCGGGGTGGACAACTTCAGGACAGCAGGAATCGCAACCGCAGCCTCCTCGCCGTGGACCGCGTGGTCCCGGAAAGTATTCCATTGAGCAAGCGATCTCTGACCGCGCGCAGCTCAACACCATCGCCTTCGACGGTCTGGCATTTCTGACCGGGGATTTTAATTGCGACACCTTCTTGCCGCCGGGAAAAGTGTCTGATTTTTTTGGTTTTCAAAACATGCGCGACATTGACGGCGCGGCCATGGGGCACAACACGGATTTTCTCACGCGGATTCGATATTGACTTTGTCGGCGCAGGGCTGGTCCAACCGGCGGATTGCGCGTGAACTGGGCCTCCACCGGGAGACCGTGGGCCGACATCTGCGACTGGCCGTTTCAAAACCGGCCAAAGTGTCAAAACCGGCCAAAGTGCCCCCCGGCTCGAATGGAGAAGCGGAGCCAAAACCGGCCATAGTGCCCGCCGGCATTCTTCCGCTTTCCCGCAGCCAATGTGAACCTTGGCGAGAGTTCATTGAGCAGGGATGCCATGCGGGTTTGTCAGCCCAACGTCTTTACCAGGACCTTGTCACCGAACGTCAATTTGCCGGCAGCTACGATGCAGTGAAGCGCTTCGTGCGGCGGTGGACTCAGACGCAGCCGGTGCCCTTTGTGCGGATGGAAGTCGAGCCGGGAGCCGAGGCGCAGATCGATTTTGGACAGGGCGCTTGGGTCATGGTGAACGGCAAGCGAAAACGACCGCATCTGTTCCGAGTGGTGTTGAGCCATTCGCGGAAAGGCTATAGCGAAGTGGTGTGGCGGCAGACGACCGAAAGCTTCATTCGGTGTATAGAAAATGGGTTCAGGCATTACGGTGGGGTAGCCAGAACTTTGGTCATCGATAATCTTCGGGCAGCAGTCACGCGGGCTGATTGGTATGACCCTGAGATCAACCCGAAGATGGAGGAGTTTTGCCGGCACTATGGCACCGTGGTCCTCCCAACAAGGCCAGCCATGCCCCGCCACAAAGGAAAAATTGAAGCGGGTGTCAAGTATAGCCAAAACAACGCGCTCAAGGGGCGTATGTTCACCAGTTTGGCCGAGCAAAATTTGTTCTTGGCAGAATGGGAGCGCACGGTGGCCGACACGCGCATCCACGGCACGACCCGGCAGCAGGTCATCAAAGTGTTCAACGAGGTGGAGCGGTCCAAGCTGTTGCCGCTGCCGTCCAGTCTGTTCCCGGTCTTTGAAGAAGCGCCACGCAGTGTCCACCGGGACGGTTACGTTGAGGTCCAGCGGGCCTATTACTCGGTCCCGCCGGAGTATGTCGGACGGCAGGTCTGGGTGCGCTGGGAGTCCAAATTGGTCCGTGTCTTTAACCAGCGCCGGGAACAAATCGCCCTGCATGCACAGGCCGAACCCGGCAAGTTTACCACTGACCCGCTCCACCAGCATTCACCGTATCGGCACGTCATTCACCGCAATCTGGATTACCTGTTGGACCGGGCTCGGCTGATTGGCAAACACACCGGGACTTGGGCCGAAGCGATGGTGCAACAGCGCGGCCCCATTGGAACGCGGGTATTGCATGGCCTGCTGGCCCTGGCGGGCAAACATCCCGTGGCCGCCCTGGAAGCCGCTGCCGAGAAGGCCCTGCATCACGGCACCTGGCGTTTACGGGATTTGCGCACGTTGCTGGAACGGGCCGGGCCATCGCCGCCACTGGATTTCCTGGAAACCCATCCCTTGATCCGGTCGTTGGATGCTTATGAGGCGCTCACGCCGGATTGTTTTAACCCTCAACCCAAAACTGTCTATGAGCCAACTTGAAAACACCCTGAAACAACTCCGCCTCTCCGGTCTGCTGCAAACTCTGGACGTGCGCCTGCAAGAAGCGACCGCCAACCGCCTGGGCCATGCCGAGTTCCTGGAACTGATCTGCCAGGACGAAGTCAATGTCCGCCAACAACGGCTGATGGAACGCCGGACCAAGGCCGCTGATTTCCGTGGCCTGAAAACGCTGGAAGACTTCGATTGGAGCTTCAATCCAGGCATCCACCGCAAAGACATTTATGATCTGGCCACCGGCAACTTCATCCGCCAGGCCAAGGATGTCCTTTTTCTCGGACCGCCGGGCGTCGGAAAAACGCATCTGGCCCAGGCGGTGGGGTATGAAGCCATCAAGATGAACTTCCAGGTGCTTTACCGCTCCATCTTCGATTTGGTGCGCGACTTCATGAAAGACGAAGCCTTCAGCCAGCAGGACCGAACCCTGCGCCGTTACCTCAACCCGGAGCTTTTAATCATTGACGATTTTGGCCTGAAGCAGTTGCCCAAGAACTCCGGCGAGCATCTTTTTGAGGTGATCATGCGCCGGTATGAAAACCGGTCCACCATTATGACCAGCAACCGGCCACTGGAGGAATGGGGGAAACTCCTGGGCGACGTGCCCACGGCCGGCGCCATCCTGGATCGTTTCCTGCACCACGCCCAAACCATTGCCATTACCGGGCGGAGTTACCGGCTCAAAGACCACGCCGCCATTGCCGGCAAAGAGGACAAAAACAAGAAAGGCAAATCCAAGTCCAGCGAACCTTCGACCGCAGAACCGGCGAGCTGAATGGCTCGCTTTCCGGTTCTGCTCGTTTTACTTTGCTGCGTATGAAACTGGCGTGTCCAGGTTGTGGTTTTCGCACGATAAGCGATGAGGTTTATGGCTCCTACGACATCTGTCCTGTCTGCGGATGGGAGGACGATGCCGTCCAGCTCGCGAATCCGTGTTCTGGCGGAGGTGCCAATAAAGAGTCGCTCTACGCGTGTCAAAAGCTCGTCGAGAACTGGTCGAGAGAGAAAATGGCCGCATTCGAGCGCGACCCGAGTTGGCGGCCATTGAATGAAGAAGAGGTTGCCTATTTTCAGTCGGCTAAGAAGCGTGAACACTGGGCATTTATGGGTGAGACGGCGCCTGAGTTCGCGTATTGGCGGAAGCCACGGAAAATCGAAAGCGCGTGAAACAAGAGCCGAACAAACCGAGGTTATCCCTCCATGACAAAGAACGTCCAGATTGAAGGGAGCAAGATCACGGACTGGGGTTCATTTCACGATCTCTTTTCCAAGACGCTTGGTTTCCCTGCTTTCTACGGTCGAAATATGGATGCTTGGAACGACTGTATGACATCTTTGGATGCCCCCAAGGATGGCTTGAGCACCGTCCATGTCGCGAGCGGAGACGTGCTGGTGCTGTGCATATCCGGAGCGACCGATCTCAAGAAGAGATGCCCAGAGATTTATGATGCTCTGGTGGAGTGCTCCGCATTCGTGAATTACCGCAGGATTGAAATGGGCGAGCAAGCCATTCTCGCGGTTTCGTTCGATGGATAATAAAAAGCGCCAGCAGATATGAAGAAATTGAAAAACCCCTTGCTTGGATCAAGAAA
>JBEKOF010000173.1:0-10089 GCA_049522055.1 Verrucomicrobiota bacterium
CTGCGGCGAAAACGAGCGGCTGGTCGGACGCGCCATCAAAGGCCGCCGCCGCGAGGTGATCCTGGCCACGAAATTCGGAAACGTGCGCGACGACCGGGGCAATTTCCTGGGCGTCAATGGCGCGCCCGAATATGTCCGCCAGTGCTGCGATGCCAGCCTGCGGCGGTTGGACGTGGATGAAATTGATCTCTACTACCAGCACCGGGTGGACCCGCAGGTGCCGATTGAGGAAACCGTCGGAGCGATGCGCGAACTGGTTCGCGCCGGAAAGGTGCATTACCTCGGATTGTCCGAAGCGGCGCCCGCGACGATCCGCCGCGCGATGAAAGTGCATCCGATCAGCGCGTTGCAGACGGAGTATTCCCTGTGGACGCGTGACGTGGAGGCGAAAATTCGGCCGGTCTGCCGTGAACTGGGGATCGGCTTTGTGGCCTACAGCCCCTTGGGGCGTGGCTTTCTCACGGCGAAATTCAAGAAAGCGGAGGATCTGCCGCCTGGCGATTGGCGCCGGAACTCACCGCGGTTCCAGGGAGAGAATTTCGAGCGCAACCGGGAACTGGTGGAGCGAATCGAATCGCTGGCGAAGCGAAAGAAATGCACGACGGCCCAACTGGCTTTGGGCTGGCTGCTCGCCCAAGGCGATGACATTGTCCCCATTCCCGGCACCAAGCGTCGGAAGTATCTCGAAGAAAATGTGGCCGTACTCAACATTGAACTGACACCGGCGGATCTGGAAGAAATCTCAGCCGCGGCGCCTCCCGGAGCCGCCGCCGGCATGCGTTACCCGGAAGCAGGCATGCAGAGCGTCAACCGCTGACCGTGAGATTCTCCTAAGTCGGGTCAAACCCGAGGAACGCGACAACCCGCTCATTCAGCGTTATAAGGTATTAAAGACGGTCCTGTTTGTTCGTGCGACTTAAAGCGGACCAGGGCGCCAGCCATTGAACTCGTGGCGTAGCAATAGGCGCAGTTAAACAGGCACGAGTCATACATGCCGATATCTCTGCTGACAACGCAACCGCACGCAATCCGCTGCGCCGGGTCTTTCTTGTGATTCACATTGATGTTGAAAACCTTCAAAATCAAATCATTGTCCACGCACTTGCCAGGTTTGACTCCATAGCGGCTCAAATCAATCTGCTCGGCGCAACTCGTAATCTCCAGGTTGTTTCGTTTGGCCGCGTTCACCATTTCAACCATGGTGCGCCCCAATGTGGCTTCGTTGCATTCGATAGGCACTATTCCCTGGCGGCTCAGAGCCTCCACCCGCGTCTTGATCTTATTATAAATATCCACAATGCTGATCACCGACCTATGGGTGAAACCGAGAAGCGCGTCCGCAATGGAAGAATAGGAGTCAACGTGAAAACTTGATTGGGTGACCGTCGTGAAGAAAATCGGATCATACCGCCAAATAACGCGGCCGGGACCAATTCGCTCGGCCAGCTTTTTGAAAGTGGAAAGGGCGGCGGCAACCCCTGGCACCCTCGGATCGATCTCCCTGGGGTTGTTTAAAACTGTATATTGAAAGTAATAGCGCAATCCCCGGCTGTCTAATTCGTCCAAATACCGCATGAGAGGCTTGGGATTGCGAGTCCAAAATACTATTGCGGCTACATCGTCTGGTTTTAGGGAAACGCGACAAACCCGCTTTGGATTCACGGGATTGGGGACTTCGCAGTAACCGGCACGAACTCGATTGATCAACCACTCCGAATAGAATGCGGCTATATCGGTACGACGACTGGCGCTGACTATGGTCTGCATAAAACGTTTGCTTCAGGGATGCCGTATTTAAACGCCTGGCGTCCTAACGCGCTTTTCAATAATACTCAAGTCGTTTCACGCGCCTCTTTTCACGCCAAAGCTTGATTTGTTCACCCCTGTTGCCCCAGATACCAATCGTCCGATTCGAGGTCGTGTTTCAGCAGGTACTCGCGCTCGTCCACAGCGCGCACCTTGAAATAGTCAGCCCGGGGCCACTCGGGTTTGCTCTCGACCTGGTGCCAGCGGTCGAGCACTTCGCCCACTTCGATGGACCGTCCTTGCCGGATGAACCGGCGGGGCGTCTCGCCTGCTTTGGCCCCGGCGTAGCATTCGACTTGAATCGGGATGAGTTTCATGAACCATCCCCTGGGACACTTTTATCCGGACCAAGGTCCACCATGTATGCGGCTGGCACTTGGCCGGCGATCACTTGACGAGCCAGGTTAAACCAGCTTTGGCAGCGGTCCAGAATCACATGGTCCGAACTGGATACGACCTGGACTGTGACGGAAAGAACCCGGTCGGGATTGACCACCAGTTCAACCTCCCAAGGCCAGCCCGTTCCGGCGGCCACCTCCTGGATAATTCCTTTGAGGCGGCCGCTGTTGTCGACGGGGCTGTCCAGCAGCGAGTGGCACTTGCTAATCTCCCATTGAGCAGCCATTTGGCCGATCGCGTCGAGCGCCGGGAGGGTCTCCTCCACCTTGTGGTAATGAGAGTAAACCCCGGCCACGTCCCGGCAGTAATCGTCCCTGCCGATGAGGATCACTCCGCCGCCCAAAGCCGTCTCGACCGCCGTCAATACGTTAAAACCATCCAGCCAAAGCTCCTGGCCGCGCAACTGGGCCAGCCCGATGCAATGGGCCTGACGCCGCTCCTTGGCGGCCTTGGAACAGGAGCACCGGGCGATGGCGATCCGCTGCCGGCGGGCCAGGTGATGGCGATCCCCCACCAGTTCCGTAGCGCAGCCAATGCCGTAACCGTGGTCCAACAACCAGCACAAATCACTGGTTGCCTGGCGCAAGGCGGCCAGGCGACCGGTGCCGAACAAACGCGCATCCTCCGGGTCTGCGCCCCTATGCCGGTGGAGTTTTCTCACGGTTTCGCATTCCTTTCAGAAACTGTTCCGCCTTCTTCCGTGTGGCCAGCGGCGAATTCTTGATCTGCTTTCGCACAAACCGAAGCACCGGAGCCGGATTCTGGAGCAACTCAAAAAAATCTCTGTGCCTAATCCGTCCATGACCTTTTCCAAAAACCGAGGGTTCTTGATCACCCTGCGGGCGAGTGGCTGCGGGTTTGAAGCCGTCTGGCGAACAAGTGCAAGCGAAGCGTTCATGGCGCCAGGTTACTCCGCGCCGTTGGGAGGGTCAAATGCTCGCAACTTCGGGGCCAGCCCGCCGCAGCCCAGGACGCGGCCGGTTGCGTTTTCCCGATGGACTTGAGTGAAGCGTTCCCTGATGGTAGATGTTGATTATGCCATTGCTGAAATTCGAAACTACAGTCGTCCTCTCTGAGGATAAGCAGCAAGCCCTGCTGGCCTCTCTGTCCAAAACCGTCGCCGAAGCGATTGGCAAGCCGGAGCAATACGTCATGGTGGCCTCGAGCCAGGCCGCCATGCAGATGTCCGGCAGTTCGGGTGACGCGGCCTTTGTGGATGTCCGGAGCATTGGCGGGTTGACCGGCGTGGTGAACCGGAAGCTCTCGCAGAAGGTCTGCCAGTTGCTGCACGATTCTCTCGGAATTCCGCCAGACCGCATTTACCTCAACTTCACCGATGTCCAGGCCAGCCATTGGGGCTGGAACGGCAACACGTTTGGGTGATGGCGATGGACCTGCCCGAGGCCAAGGGAACTTACGTGCTGGTCGCCTTCGTGGGCCAGATGAAACGCCTGGAGATCGGGCGCCTGGGCGCTTGCGACATTGTGCCTGGCTATTACGCCTATGTGGGCAGCGCCTTTGGCGCGGGAGGTCTCCGCGCGCGGATTGGTCACCACCTGGAATCCACAGCCACCCCGCATTGGCACATTGATTATCTGCTGGGAGTGGCTCAACCCGTTGAGGTCTGGTACACGAGGGCTAATCAGAAGCTGGAGCATCACTGGGCGGAACTGCTGGAAAAGGCGCCGCATTTTCGGGTGCCGATTCGCCGGTTTGGCTCGTCGGATTATCACCGAAGCCGGTCGAGCCATCTATTCTACTCGAAGGGGAGGCCCGCTTTCCGTTGGTTCCGACAGCAGGTCGCGGAACAATTCGAAGGCGTTGAGGCCGAATTGCATTTGCTAGAACGTGCGGCGCAGCACGGAACTGACACACCCTGATCAACGCCAAGCCGATGGTCGCCAAGTTTCACGAACCCACCGCCGCCAAAAAGGCACCCGGAACTGCTGCGGCAATGGCGGCCTTGAGTGCGCAACTGGCTTTGGGCTGAAAGAGATTCAGGGCGTGGCTGGAAACGAGCCGTCAGGCCACAGTTCAAGAAACCCAGAAAGACTTTTGCCTATGGAAATTGCCGGACTTTCTTTCAGGTAATTGTTGGTCCGTCCGGTGGAGAATCTGTGGCCGGCCCATACAGCAAAAAATGTGCCGTATCTGGTGCCGTATCTGGTTGTCTATTGAAGACCGAGAATTTATGCTCCCAAAATATGGCAAGTCGAGATTTGCTCGAACGAAGCCAGACACTTGAACGGCAAGGCCGCATCTCATCGTTTACTGGGATCACGAAAAGGAAATCCGCCCGTACCTGGGCGGCGCATTTGAAAAGTATGAAAAGCTGCTAAGGACGGAATACGCGAATCGGCCAGATGCGGGAGGCCGGCGCTTCCCAGACGGAAATTGCTTTAGCTTTTGGCATGTCAGTCGAAGCGGTGCGATTGGTTTTCCGTAAACTTGAGGCTGACGAGGCGGCGTTTCGAAAGAGCAGGGAGATCCTCCAGGAATTCCGCCAGGCTGATGACTTGGACAAAAAGTGGAAGGTGGCGGATATGCTGGATGCCCTTCTCCTGATGACCAGAACACGGACTGCCCTGAGGTGGTGGTTCGAAGGGAACAGAATCGAGGAGACCAGCCTTCGGGAGTTCATGGAATTGGTGATCTCCGAAAAAAGGCATGCGAAGCCAGGATATTTGATTGCGCCAATGCTGGATATGCGTTGTGTTGGGGTGAAGGGGTTTTGGTCAGCGGTGAGGCGGTTGCTGGAATCGGATCTTGGGGAGCGTTGCAACCAGGAATGGAGGAAACGCCTTGCACGGTTGAGCGAAGCCTCGCGTATAGTTGGAGTTCGGCGGCTGGCCTGGTCAAAGCCATGTGAGCCTCCTGACTGGTTGTCGAGGGTGGCAGCGGGGAAGGCCGGTGCGGTACCAACAGTTTCACTACAAAGCGAATGAGGAACCGATGACGTTTGCACATATTGACACTTATGGCCAAAGAGAAGAGTAAACGGGATTTGAAAACAGAGAAGCTCCTGAAGAAAGTGCTCGGCCGCCAATTCAAGTTCGAGGGCAGCC
The DNA here is from genome assembly GCA_049522055.1 of Verrucomicrobiota bacterium. Taxonomy (GTDB): domain Bacteria; phylum Verrucomicrobiota; class Verrucomicrobiia; order Limisphaerales; family Palsa-1400; genus JBEKOF01. The sequence continues at coordinate 5,271 of JBEKOF010000173.1, forward strand.
AGGCCGATCTGGAGCTTTTGCACTCCATTTACGACGGGACCTACGCCGACACCAAACCGGGAGACCCGAGTTTTCACGCTTACGCCGCCGCGCTCAATGTGGCCAACGAATTCGCCAGTCAGGCACTGGACATTCTTGACTTGGTCCCATTCAACAACCAACTCGCCGATATTCAGGAGGAATACATGCCGAGTTACCCGCCCATGAGCCCGGTTACCTCAGCCCTTTTCGCGGCTTGGATGGTTTTGGATGCGCGCGATTCCTTCACCGGGATGACTCTCGGCAGATTGTTTACCCACCATCTGGAAAACGCGGGCAGATTCGATTTCCTCCGGCAGGCCATGGTCGCGCTGAATGATTCCTTTTGTTCGTTTTACGAGGTGACGGATGTTGGTGCCCAGGGAGTCAAGCTTTGGGACATCGCCGGCAACCGGGAAGTCCAATGTTGGAATGGCAGCGGATATCCAGGCCGCAAGGGGGAGGTTTGGTACGTCCGGCTGCTGCCTCCTTTCGTCGAGGGTTCCAACCGGTCGGTCACGATGAGTACGCCCTACGTGTTCAGGGATAGCGACCGCCGCACATGGGAGGACTTCTTTCAGCGTCACTTGGCTTCGGAGGCCGATGTCGGCAATGCATTGCGAGATTATCTGAAATACGGCAAATCACTCGGATACTGGCTGGAATTCGTTTTCCAGGCGTTCCTGGGTTACAACGGGAACATGATTTTGGTCACTGGTGTTCCCGATGATCCCGCTTCCCTGCCACACTCCCATCCGAAGCATAAACTATAATTACGACGAGCAAATAAACCATGATCCCGATCCAGGACCGCAACCGGCAAATTCTCCAGATGCGGAAAGAGGGGGTTCCACGTCCGGAGGTGGCACTCAGGTTCAGATTATCACGAGAGCGGATTTCGCAGCTTGAGAAGAGGGACAAAGCCGATAAATTGATGGCCGAGAGGCGAACCAATCTCCGAGAGGCAATTCGCACCGCAGACGATCCGGAAAGAACATGGCCCGTCAATGACCTGGCTGATGCCATCGGGCTGTTTGTGGTGACGAAGAAGAGATTGCTGGATCATTTTGTGGAAACCGGAAAGGAGCGGATCAGCTTGCGTGAATTGATGGACATGTGCCTCGATAGCCCGGTGGAAGGAAGGGATTACATGATGCCGCCATTGTTGAGAGTTTGCGGCATTGGGAAGAAGGGATTCTGGTCGGTGGCAAATGGGCTGACGAACATGGACCTGGGCAGCCGCTGCAACGAGCAATGGCGTATCCGGCTCTCCGAGGTGAGGCGGGAAGGGGGGATTACTGGGGCAACGCCATATTCTGCCCAGTGATGAGGTGCTTTGGCGCTCGTCGAGTTCACGTCCGCACCTCTCAAATTGTGGTTGATTATCATCCGTGTTGTGGTTGACTATATATGATTCGTCGCCACATTACCAAACATCTTCTGCAAGCTTTGGCGGACACACTTGTCGTCCTGGTCGTGATTCTTCTGTGGCGTCGAACATATCCCGGCACCTGAGCAAATCCAAGCGCCGGGAAGCCTGGCAAGGGGGTATGGCCAGAGGAACCCCGCGCTCGAAAAAGAGCGCGCGCGGCGTTGTGCTCCATCTACAACTGCTGCCGGCTCGCTGGCCGGCGTTTTGCCGCCGCTTCGCGTCAGCCTCAAAACCTGCCACCGTGCGGCGAATCCACTCCCGAAATGGAATGACGCATTGAAACTCGGTAAGGGACCCGCGCCAGAAGACAAGGACTACGGACTTCTTTATTGTGTTTCCCCGCTGGATTTGGTAGGCATCCTCTTCTTGGAAGAGGGCTTTATGCAAATCCAATTCATCACGGGTGATGCCGCCGACCCCATTGGAGCCGGAAACAAAATCATTGCCCATGTCTGTAATGACATTGGTGCGTGGGGCGCAGGTTTTGTCTTGGCCATCTCCAAGCGATGGCCTCAGCCAAAGGCGGAATATCTGAAATCGCGGGGCTGTCTGACGCTCGGTACAGTCTCCCTGGTTCAGGTTGAGCCAAGCATTTGGGTGGCCAACATGATTGCCCAAAGGGGAATTCGCCCTGAGGGCGGTGTGCCTCCAATCCGCTATGCCGCGCTCAGGCAGTGCTTGGGGATATTGGCTGTCGAAGCGCGGAAATTGCAGGCGACCGTTCACATGCCGCGAATCGGTTGCGGCCTTGCAGGTGGAAAATGGGAATCCGTTGAGCCTCTGATTCGGATAGCAATCCCCAACACCGAGGTGTTTGTGTATGACCTGCCACGATGAAGACTGTTTGCGGCGCACTCAATAAGCCTTCGATGTCCAGAAAACCGGCCATTACCGGACACACCCTTGAACCATAGTGTGGCTATGACGAAGCCATTTGGAACAGAGTTCTTCCAACAGGAACTGATCCGGCCTCTGAACGAGGGTGATGATTGAGGCCGGCGACTTTCAATGCAGACCATGAGCGACGAAGAAATTACACCAGGGGCAGCGCTGCTCGCGGGCATGGGTCCGGAAACGCAGGCTGTTAGCACCTTTGTGCCCGCGAAAACATTGTCGGGTTGGTGCAATATTCTGGGGATCGGATCCGATGAACGGCTGACTCTTCTCAATGCATAATGTTTTATCCATCAGGGATCTGCGGAAGGCCTATGGCGACAAAATCGCTGTGGACCGCATTTCATTCGAGGTCAGCCGCGGTGAAATCGTTGGGCTGCTGGGACCCAATGGGGCGGGGAAGACGACGACAATCAGCATGATTCTTGGTGTCCTCCAGCCCGATTCCGGCTCAATCCATGTCGAAGGGATAGATCTTGCGACCGGCCGTGCCCAAGCGTTGGGGCACACGAATTTCGCAGCCGTTTATGCTCCGCTGCCCGGCAATTTGACGGTGCAGCAGAATCTCCGTGTCTTCGGCCTGCTCTACGGGGTCAACGGTTTGTCGGAACGGATCAATGCTCTGATTGGCCAGTTCGATCTGGAAAAGTTTCGGAATGTGAAGTGCGGGGTGCTCTCCTCGGGCGAGCAAACGCGGGTTGCGCTGGCCAAGGCCATGCTCAACCACCCGCATTTGCTTCTATTGGATGAACCGACTGCATCGCTTGACCCCGTGGCGGCCCACGAGATCCGCGCCCGGATTCGCCAATTCGCCGCGTCGGGCGATGGCGGGGTGCTGTGGACCACGCATAACATGGTTGAGGTCCAGGACGTGTGCGACCGCGTACTTTTCCTCTCCCTCGGAAGAATTATGCTTGAGGGAGATCCGAAGACCCTGCCGGACGAGCATGGCCAGCGGACGCTGGAGGAACTTTTTATTGCCGTGGCGCGTGAACCGCTCACCCTGGAACGAACTTGACCACAACCTATTTCCATCCTGTCCTCGCCGTCATGCTGCGATATTTTTGCCTGCTTCGTGGCACCCCGGCCCGCTGGATGCCGATCTTCGCGTGGGTCGCCATTGACATCGTGCTGTGGGGATTCATCACCAAGTACTTGAACAGCGTCGCAGCGTCCGGCATCAACTTTGTGCCAACGCTGTTGGGAGCGGTCCTGCTCTTTGATTTTTTCACGCGGGTCATGCACGGAGTCGCCGGCGTGTTCCTGGAGGATGTCTGGTCCCGGAACTTTTTGAACCTCTTTGCATCCCCCCTCACCATTCCACAGTATCTTCTCGGCTTGGTGGTCACGAGCACGGTCACGAGCTTGATCGGCTTAATGGTGATGCTCGTGCTGGCGACCGCGCTATTCGGGCTACCGTTTTTCGCTTATGGCCTGACAGTGGTGCCGTTTCTTCTGATTCTTTTTCTATTCGGCGTTTCTCTGGGCGTCTGCACCTGCGCCATGGTGCTCCGGTTGGGGCCGTCGGCAGAATGGCTCGTGTGGCCGGTCCCGGCGGTCATATCGCCGTTTGCCGGGGTTTTTTACCCGATCTCGATCCTGCCTCACTGGATGCAGTTTGTCGGGAAGTTGTTACCCGTCTCGTACGTGTTCGAAGGGCTGAGAAAGGTCATCTCCGGTGGCACCGTGCCGTTAACCTCGCTGCTCTTGGGCGGGGGTCTGGCAGTGACATACGTTCTTTTGGCGTGCTGGTTTTTCAAGCGCGTCTTTCGGCACGCCGTGCGAACTGGCATCCTCGCCCGGTATAGTGCCGAGAGCCTGAGTTAACCCAAGTTCGTCAGTTGGGGCGTGGAACCGAGTTTTTTTTGGCACGCTCCGCTTGCGATTCATAGGGTGAGGATTCAGGAAATAATCCCAAAGGCAATGTAGTGGAGAAGAGCCTGTTGAGGGGGAGTCTTGGGTTGCGGTAAAGTCCACGCATGTTTTTGCGACGCAATCGCCGCCTCGTTGATGGCGAGACCTACGAGTATTGGACTTTGGTCAAGACGGTTCGCACCGCTCGGGGGCCGCGCCAAGAGATCGTCGCCACGCTGGGCAAGGAACCGGGATTGGAAAGCAACTCGCGGCACGGCTGGGGGGAGGTGGCCGATTTGCTGGAAGGCCGGGCGTCCGAGTCGGCGCAGGGTCAGTTGGGCCAGCCGCTGCCCAAGGCCCCGCAGCCGCAGTGGGCGCAGGTGGATTTGCAGGGAGTGCGGGTGGAACGGGTGCGGGATTTTGGCCGGGTTTATCTGGCGCTTTCCCTATGGCGTCGTTTGGGGCTGCACACCTTGTTGAGTCGCCTCATCGAAACGGGGAGGGAAGAAGTGCCCTGGGAACTGACGGCGTGCATTCTCACGGTGGCGCGCTTTTGCGAGCAACGGAGCGAACTGGAAGTGGCGGAGCGATGGTATGCGGACAGCGCGCTGGAGGATTTGC
>JBEKOF010000174.1:0-9917 GCA_049522055.1 Verrucomicrobiota bacterium
GGCGTCAGCCCCGAGCGCGCGCGGGGGTGCATCCGTTTCAGCCTGGGGATGTACAATACGGACGAGGAGGTGGATCATCTTTTGCAACATCTGCCGGGGATCATCAAGAAGCTGCGGGAGATTTCGCCGGCGCACGCCGCTCATCCAGCCGCTTCCACCACGACCAAACCCGCCAAGTCCCTCGCTGCCTGACAGCCCGTTTGGCGGTGAAAACGGAAACTGTCATATGAAGATCAGCGAAACAAAGATCAGGTTTAACCAAATTCAATTTACCGTGCTTATCATTGCCGCGGTATGCTTTTGGGCTATTTTTGTCGCGAGTGCGTTCTTTGATTTGGAGACGGCTTGGCCCGTAATTCCTGGCATCGTGTTAGCAACGGTCTTGTTTCCCTACCTGGGGGGAAAAGCACAATAGATCAGGGTACAACACTTCTGGACCCAGACTTGATTCTTTTTTCGAAACAACTATATTCCCCGTCCATTTATGAAATCAAATCCGCATGTGGCAATTGTCGGCGCGACCGGCGCGGTCGGCATCGAGATGATCAAGACGCTGGAGAAGCGCAATTTTCCGGTGGGGCAACTGACGTTGCTGGCCTCGGCCCGCTCCGCCGGCAAGGAGCTGCCCTTCCGCGGGCGGCCGATTGCGGTCGGGGAATTGACGCGGGATTCCTTTCGCGGAATTGACATCGCGCTATTCAGCGCGGGCGGGGCGATTTCCAAGGAATACGCCCCCATTGCGGCGAAGGCGGGTTGCGTGGTGATTGACAATTCGAGCGCCTTTCGCATGGACGTTGGCGTGCCGCTGGTAATCCCGGAAATCAACGCGGGGGATTTGAAGTTTCACCGGGGCATCATCGCCAATCCCAATTGCACGACGGCGATCACGCTGATGGCGCTTTACCCATTGCATGCGGCGTTTGAGGTCACGCGCATCTTTGCCTCCAGCTACCAAGCCGTATCCGGCACGGGGGCGCGGGCCATCGCGGAATTGAAGCGGCAGGTGGAGCAAGTGGTCGGCGGGAAGCCGGTCACGCGGGAAGTCTATCCGCATCAAATTGCTTTCAACGTGCTGCCGCACGTGGATGTGTTCCTGCCCAGCGGCTACACCAAGGAGGAGGCGAAGATGGAGAATGAGGGGCGGAAAATCATGCATCATCCGGCCTTCCGCGCCAGCGTGACGTGCGTGCGGGTGCCGGTTTACCGGGCGCACTCGGTGGCGGTGAGCGCGGAATTTGTCAAACCGGTGAGCGTGGCCGCCGCGCGGGCGGTATTGGAAATGGCGCCGGGCCTGGATGTGGTGGATGATCCGGGGAAGAACGAATATCCCCTGCCCCTGTACGCGGCGGAAAAATATAATTGTCAAGTGGGCCGACTGCGGCTGGACTGCGCGCTGGACAACGGCCTTTGTTTTTGGGTGGCGGGCGATCAGCTTCTCAAGGGAGCGGCCCTGAACGCGGTGCAGATCGCCGAGGAACTGCTCAAGTAACTCAAGGGGCCGGCTTGGTGAAGGCGTTGGCCACGGGAATATGCGCGGCCCTGGCCGCCTCCATGACTTTGACGACCTGGCCCCAGGCCGCGTCGGTGTCCGCCCGGATGGCGAGGGTGGTTTGCGGATTGTCGCGGACGGCTTGGATGAGTTTTTGGCGCAGGCTCTCCATGGTCACCGGCTCGGTCTTCAAGAAGATGGGGCCTTGCTTGGGAATGGTGACGATGAGGGAGTTTTCCGTGGCGCCGGCCTTGGGTTCCCTGGATTCCGGCAGGGCCAATCTGACGGAGGGCTGTTGTTTGAAGGTGGTGGTGACCATGAGGAAAATGAGCACCACGATCAGGACATCAATCAGTGAAATGATGATGACCGTCGGGGCCTGGCGTCGTTTGCGGACGGCGAATTGCATAAAGTGGGATCAGGAGGGGCCGCGGCGGGGGCGAGCGTCCTGGGTTTCCGCCGCCGCATCCGGGTGGTAAGCGCGCATGAGGAAGCGTTCGCACAAGGCGGCCATTTCCACGGAATAGTTTTCGACCTTTTTGTTGTAATAACTCCAAAAAATGAGCGCCGGGATGGCGGTCAGCAAGCCCAGCAGGGTCGAATTCAAGGCCAGGGCGATGCCGTGGGCCAGGGCGTTGTTGTCGCCCATGCCGGTTTGGGAGAGGCCGCTGAAAAGCTCGATCAAGCCATAAATGGTTCCCACCAGCCCCAGCAAAGGGGCGACCCCGACGACAATTTCCAGGATGACCAGCCGGCGCTCCATTCTGGCGATCTCGTGGCGGGCGGAGGTTTCCAGGGCGCTGGCGTTCTCGGCCTTGGACCAGCCGCGGCGCTCGCCGGCCTGCAAGAGCAGGCGGCTCAAGGGCGAAGGATGCTGCTCGCAGATGCCGCGCAACATCGGCAAGTCGGCGTCCGTGCGGCAGGATTCCAGGGCACTTTCCACGACCGGAGGGATGATGTTGGCAGCGCGCAACGCCCAGCCCCGCTCGACGATGATGGTCAGCCCGACAATTGAGGTCAGGAGCAGCAGGCCTATGATGATGTCTTCCATGATGAGTTGGTTAGGAGGTTAGTTCATTCATTCTCGTAAAAAAACGTAAATCGAAGATGGCGGGGGTCGCTGATCAAAGTCCGCATATCCTGCGGCCAGGGCTTGAAAGGGGCGGGGTCGAGGACCGCGGACTCGCAAAGGGTTTCGAGCAACAAATTGACCTCGGAGACCGGATTGGTCATGCCGGTGATGCGGCCGTCGGGATGCAGGTCGAACTCCAAGACGACCTTGCCCGGAGGATTGGCGATGCGGTTCTGCAACAGATCGTACCAACGAGACCTGACGGCGTTGATAAAGTCGCGATCGTAATCCCCGTAGGGAGTCCTGGCGGTATCTTCGGTGGCTTGAAGGGCCAAGTGAGGGACGCCGCCTGCCTGGCGGGAGGTGTCGCCCTGGATGCCCTGTTCGGCCCGCGCTTCGGCGAGAGTGCGGGGACGCTCATGTTTGGGCTGGGCCTGCGCGGCCTTGCCGAGGTCCGTTTCGTTGGTTCCCTTGGCGTCTTGCATTTTCTCCCCCGGCTTGGCGAGGGTCAAGTCGCCGGCGGTCAAAGAGGGCTTGGGAAGCGGTTTGGCTTCGGCCAATTCGGTGTTTTCGTTCTTGGGCGGCGACGGCTGCAAGGGAACCGTCTTGGCCGCGGGAGGGACGGTTTTGGGGACCTTGGTCTGGGTGCCGGATATTTGGGGGACGTCGGAGGGGACTTTGATCTCCGGGTTGGCGGCGCGGGTGTCGGCCGAACTGTAGTATTTGGGATTTTGCGGAGGCTGGGCTGAGGCCAGGCTGGGATCCACATCAATGTAGAGCATGGGGGTTTGCGGCTCTTTTACAACAACTGCCGGAAGTTTCTTGGCAATGGAGGCGACGAATTTATTTTGCCCCAACTCCATCCAGGCCGGGAGGCGCACCTGCCTCCACCAGGGGTGGGACTGGCTCCATTTCCAGCCTCCGAAGACGGCCAGATGAATGAGCAGAGAAATGGCCAGCGCCCAGAGCAAGAGCTTATCGCCGGACTTGGACTCGGATACCGTCATGCTAGGGAATGTTCCCACATTGCGGGAAAACCGCAACCCTGCTTGCGCCTGCGCTTCAAGGAGGGTCGGACGTGTCTTCCAACTTGGCGGGGGATTCAAATCGAGGCGGTGTCCGCCGCCATGGATTTTTCGGCGGCTTGTTCCCATTGGCGGCTCAATTCCTCAAGACGGGCGGAGTTTTCGGACCACTCGCGGTTGAGCCGCATGGCGTTGCCGGCCTGCTGATAGGCTGCCGGGTTTTCCAGCTGGATGGCGAGTTCTTTTTGCCGGGTCTCCAGTTTCAAGATTTCGGACTCCAGCTTGGACACGCGTTCCTGGCAGGCTCTGCGCTCCCCGGATCGAGCCTGGCGCTGTTCAGCTTCGAGACGCTTTTGCTCTTTTCGGTCCGCTTTGCCGGCGGGGCCGCCACGGGCGCCGCTTTTGGCGGGATGGACTCCGGCTTCAGGGGACGCGGCGGCGGTTTTGTCCAAATAGTATTGGTAGCCGCCTGGAAAATGGGTGAGTCGGCCCTGGTCCACCCGCACCACGTGGTTGCTGAGTTGGTGGATGAAATAGACGTCGTGGCTGATGAAGATGAGGGTTCCTGAGAATGGCCGCAGGGCGGCGAGCAGGGCTTCGATGCTCGCCATGTCCAGATGGGTGGTCGGTTCGTCCATGAGAAGAAGGTTGGGGGGATCGAGCAGAAGCTTGACGAGCGCCAGGCGGCTTTTTTCGCCGCCGCTTAAGACGCTGATTTTTTTGAAAACGTCGTCGCCCCGAAAAAGGAAGGCGCCCAGGAGGGTGCGAATGGACTCCTCGGTGAGGCGCTGGGGTGTGTCGAGCGCCTCTTCCAAGACGGTCCGCTCCGGGTGCAGCATGTCCACGCGATATTGCGAGTAATAGCCCACCTTGACGTTGTGGCCCAGTTCGCGCGCGCCCTTCTGGGGTTGGAGCACGCCGGCCAGGATTTTGAGAAGGGTTGATTTTCCCGCGCCGTTGGGACCGACCAGGACGGCGCGCTGGCCGCGGGCGGCCTGAAAATCAATGCCGCGGTAAATGACATTGTGGCCGTAGGCGTGATGGATGTCTTTGAGGGTGATGACCTTGAGGCCGCTGCGGCGGGGTTGTGGAAAGTGGAATTTGATTTTTTTGTCCTCGCCGCCCGGGGCCTGGATTATGTCCATGCGCTCGATTTGCTTGAGCTTGCTTTGGGCCTGGGAGGCCTTGCTGGCTTTGGCGCGAAAACGCTCGACGAAATCCATGAGATGGGCGATTTCGCGCTGCTGGTTTTTGTAGGCGGCCTGCCACTGGACTTCCGCGGCCTCGCGTTGCACCAGGTAATCGTCGTAATTGCCGCGATAGCGGATGAGCTTGCGCTGGCGCAATTCCCAGATGTGGTGGGCGAGCCGGTTGAGGAAGGCGCGGTCGTGGGAAATGAGCAAGATGGCCCCATGATACCCGCGCAGATACTCTTGAAACCATTGCAGGGATTCCAAATCCAGATGGTTGGTTGGCTCGTCGAGCAGCAACAGGTCGGGCGATTGGACGAGGAGCCGCGCCAGGTGGGCGCGCATGACCCAGCCGCCGCTCATCTCGCGCAAGGGACGGTGGAAATCTTTCTCGCGAAAGCTCAAGCCGGCGAGGATTTGTTTGGCCTTGGGTTCGAGCTGGTAGCCGCCCAGTTCATCGTAACGGGCGTGGATGTTGTCGTGGAAGTCAATCTGGTGGTGGGCGGCGGCTTGCTCGGATTCCGCGGCCTTGATTTTTTTCTGCAACAAGGCGATTTCCGGGTTGATGGCGATGGCCAGTTCCAAGACGGTTTCATCCCCGGCGGGGGCGGTTTCCTGGGGCAAATGACCGACGGTGGCGTTTTTTTCCAGGGTGATGGCGCCGGCGTCGGGGGATTCATTGCCCAGAATCATGGAAAAGAGGGTGGATTTGCCCGAGCCGTTGGGGCCGACCAATCCGATGCGGTCCTGGCCGCCGACCTGGATGGAGACGTTTTCAAACAACGTCTGCGGCCCATAAGATTTGCTGAGTTCCGAGATCGCAAGCATGAGCGGCTCAAGATAGCATGAGAATCAGAGGCTGAAAGGAGAATTGCTGGGGAATGGTTAAAACTTGGGTGCGAGCAGGATGTAAATGCAGGAGACAATCGCGGTGATCCAGCCGAAGCGGGCGAGTGTTGGTTCATACCGCCGCAGACAAAAACAGATGGGGATCAGTCCGGCGAAAGAAATCCAATAGATCAAGGCGTAGATCAGGTGTGGTTTGGGGCCGTTGAGATGATAAATGCGGTAAGCCAAGTGATTCCAAAACATGGCGCTCGGGCGGATGCCACCGCGGCCCAGGCGTTCGTAAACATACCAGCGCGGGAGCACTTCATTGAACAGGAACGCGGCCAAAAGCCCCGCCTGGAAAATGTAAAACCAAAGCCGGAGCCAGTTCTGCCGGGCATCGTCTGAAGTGTCCATGAGTCTGGTTTGGTTATACAACCGCCGGATCGGTGGGACAATCAGAAACAATTTGACTTGGAGGGAGAGATGCGGTTTAATTGAAAGGTAACTAATATTAGCAAGTTGCTTATGATTAACCCTTCCGTGGCGCCGAAACTGAGTCGGAATGAGGGATTAAAAGAGGGCTGCCCCACCCTCTGCGGCACGATCAGCCAGACGCTGGCCGACGGGTCGCAGGAGCGTTTTTCGGATGACGATTACGAGTTTCTCAAGTTCCACGGCATTTATCAGGGGGATGACCGGGATCAACGGAAGATCGCCAAGCAGTACATCTACATGGTGCGCGGGCGGTTGCCGGGCGGGGCGGTGCTGCCGAAGGTGTATCTGGCGTTTGATGAGTTGTGCGGACGATACGGCAATCAGACGCTGCGGATTACCACGCGGCAGGGATTCCAATTTCATGGGGTCGCCAAGGGCAATCTGGGCAAGTTGATGCGGGGGCTGAACGAAGCCATGGCGACCACGCTGGCGGCTTGCGGGGACGTGAACCGGAATGTGATGGCCGCCCCGACTCCGGCCACCAGCCCGCTGGTGGATGAAATCCAGCGTCATGCCAAGATGGTATCCGACGCGCTGCTGCCCAAAACGCCGGCCTATCACCAGATTTGGGTGGAAGGGGTGGAATTGAAGCTGGGGGAGCAGGACGCCCAATTTGCGGACCCGCTCTATGGGAAAAGTTACCTGCCGCGGAAATTCAAAGTGGCCTTCGTAATTCCGCCGCTCAATGACATTGACGTTCTGACCAACGATTGCGGGTTTGTGGCGATCGTGGAAAATGGCGGGCTGGCGGGATACAATTTGACGGCGGGCGGCGGGATGGGCATGAGCCACGGCAACGCGGCGACCTACCCGCGGCTGGCGGACGTGATTGGGTTTGTGACGCCAGATCGAGTGATCGAAACGGCCAAGGGAGTGGTGACGATCCACCGGGATTTCGGGGATCGAGGCAATCGCAAACATGCGCGGCTGAAATATGTGATCGCCGAGCGCGGGGTGGCGTGGTTTCGGGAGGAATTGGAGCGGCGGCTGGGCTGGAAGTTCGGGCCGGCGCGGGCGTTTGAATTTACGCGGCAGGGCGATTTGTACGGCTGGCACGAGCAATTCGACGGAAGATACTTTCTGGGAGTCTTTGTGCAAAACGGGAGGATCAAGGACTCGGGGGATTACCGGCTGCGGGCAGGCTTGCGGCGGGCGGTGGAAGAGTTTCAACCCGAAGTGCGGCTGACGCCTTCACAAAATATCCTGCTGGTCAATGTCGAGGCCCAAAACCGCGCCGCCATCACAAAAATTCTGGCGGAGCACGGGGTTCCCGTGGAAAACCAGGGGAGTGTGCTCGCGCGGGCGGCGATTGCCTGCCCTGCCCTGCCGACCTGCGGGCTGGCGCTGGCGGAATCCGAACGCGCCATTCCCGGCGTGCTCGCGCTCATCGAGAGGTTGCTCGCCGAGGTGGGATTGAAGGACGAGGAAATCATCATTCGCATGACCGGATGCCCCAACGGCTGCGCGCGTCCGTTGATGGCGGAGATGGCGTTTGTGGGCCGCGCGCCGGGGAAATACCAACTTTACCTGGGCGGCAATGTCGCGAGCACGCGCCTGGGGCGGCTCTACAAGGAGAGCGTGAAGACCGAAGAGATGGCCGCCGAACTGCGCCCGCTCCTGGAGCGCTTCGCCAGGGAACGGCTGGGAGGCGAACGGTTTGGAGATTTCTCCCAGCGCGTGCTGCTCCAGGAGACGCCCGCCGCCTGAGCGCTGGCGGTGGAGACCTGAACATGACAGCCGCCTCGCCGGTCCCTGACTTCAAGCCGCCCGCGCCGCCGACAGCGCGGGAAGTGGCTGCATTGAACCGGCAGTTTGCCGGAAAAACCACCCCGGAGCTTTTGGCGTGGGCGTGGGAACGGTTCGGCAACCAGGCCGCGATCGGCACGAGTTATCAGGGGGCCGGCTTGGTGATGATGCACCTGGCCAGCCTGGCGGGGCTGAAGTTTCCGGTTTTCACATTGGACACCGGCTTGCTCTTTCCCGAAACCCTGGAATTGAAACGGCGGCTGGAGGAGTTTTTCGGCCTCAAAATTGAGAGTCTGGACCCGGACCTCACGGTGGAGGAGCAGGCGGATATTCACGGCCCGGAATTGTGGAAGCGGGACCCGGATCTTTGCTGCACGGTGCGCAAGGTCCTGCCTTTGCGCGGCAAATTGCAGGACCTGGCCTGCTGGCTGACGGGGCTGCGGCGGGAGCAGTCGGAGTCGCGGGCGGACGTTGGCCTGGTGGAGCTCTATCAACTGAACGAAGAAACCGGCCGGGAAATCGTCAAATTGAATCCGATGGCCAATTGGTCGCGCCAGGAGATTTGGGCGCACATCAAGCAGCACAAAATCCCCTACAATCCGCTTCACGATCAAGGCTACCGCTCCATCGGCTGCGTTCCCTGCACGCGCAAGACGGCCGAAGGCCAGGGCGAGCGCGCCGGACGATGGACCGGCTTCAAAAAGGTGGAGTGCGGCATCCACACTTTCCTGCCCAAGAAAGTGGACTTTCAGATCTAAGGGCGGCACACTGCGGGAGCGCCCCATGAAGGCACTATGAATTATCTGGCGAAGCTGGAGAATCAAAGCATCTACATTTTGCGGGAGGCTTTCAACAAGTTTGAAAACCTCGCCATGCTCTGGAGCATTGGCAAGGATTCCACCGTCCTTTTGTGGCTGACGCGCAAGGCCTTCCTGGGCCATGTCCCCTTCCCGTTGGTCCATGTGGACACGAGTTATAAAATCCCCAGCATGATCGCCTATCGCGACCGCCTGGTGAAGGAATGGAAACTGGACCTGGTGGTGGGTAAAAACGAGGCCGTGCTGCGCAGCGGGGTGACTTTTCCCAACGGGCGCGCCACCCGGGTGGAATGCTGCGGCACGTTGAAAAAAGACGGCCTGCGCGCGGTGCTGGAGAAGCATCATTACACCGGCGTGATTGTCGGTGTGCGGCGCGACGAGGAGCCAACCCGGGCCAAGGAGCGCTACTTCAGCCCGCGGGACAAAAACATGGAATGGAACGTGGAAGACCAGCCGCCCGAGTTGTGGGACCAGTTCAAGACCGATTATGAGAAGGGAACCCACATCCGCATCCATCCCCTGCTCCACTGGACGGAGTTGAACATTTGGGAATACATCGAGCGCGAGAACATCCCGGTCATCCCGCTTTATTTCGCCAACGAAAAGGCCGAGCGCTACCGCAGCATCGGGTGCGCGCCCTGCACGTTCCCCATCAAATCCAACGCCCGGACGGTGCGGGAAATCATCGAGGAATTGCGCCAGACCCGGACCTCGGAGCGTTCCGGCCGCGCCCAGGACCAGGAAAGCGAGGATGCCTTCGAGAAACTGCGCCGCGACGGGTATATGTGAACCTTTGGACCAAAATGCACCACGATTCCGCGGCTCCCGCAGAACAGCTTAAAATCGTCATCGTCGGCCATGTGGACCACGGCAAGTCCACCTTTGTCGGCCGGCTTTTCCATGACACCGGCTCGCTGCCCGATGGCAAACTGGAGCAGTTGCAGGCCGCCGCCCGGCGGCGCGGCGTCCCCTTCGAGTGGGCCAACCTGATGGACGCCCTGCAGGCCGAGCGGGACCAGAACATTACGATTGACACGGCGCAAATCTGGTTCCGCACGCCCAAACGGCAGTACGTGATCATTGACGCGCCGGGCCACAAGGAGTTCCTCAAGAACATGATCACCGGGGCGGCCAGCGCCGAGGCGGCGCTGCTGGTCATTGACACCAGCGAGGGAGTGCAGGAGCAATCGCGCCGGCACGGCTATCTGCTCAATCTGCTGGGCATCCGCCAGATGGCGGTGCTTGTCAATA
>JBEKOF010000175.1:0-9872 GCA_049522055.1 Verrucomicrobiota bacterium
TCGTTTTACCTTGCTGTCGAAGACCTAAAATAGTATCAAGACCCGGAGACCCAAACATGAGTCCCAAACGACCGGCTTACTCAGACCCCGCCGGTGTCTTTTTCCCGTGAGTCAACGGGGGAATGCCCTTGCTGATTGAGCAAATCCCGTAAAAACGCGCGGTCGGCCGCGTCCTTATCCCGATAGGTTTGCTTGGTGCGGAGGAGAAGGGGCGGGCTGGCGAAAGGAATCTTCACCCCTTGGATTGTCGTCCAGGAAATTGATTTGCTGGCTTCGGCGTATTCAATACCGCAAGCCGCCTTCATCAAATCAACGACAAATTCATCCCCCACCCGGATGACCACAAATTGATCCAATTCACCCGGCTGCACTTCCCGGATGGCGCCATCGGGCAGGTGGAGCATGGCCGATTTTATCCTGTCAAAATTTGCCGGCGAGGGGTCCACCAAAAGATCAATGTCGCCCGTCGTCCTGCCGAAACCATGCTGGATCATGGCCCATCCGCCGATGACCACATACTCCGCTGCCGCCTCATTAAGGAGGCGGCAAAGGCAAAGCAAGTCATTTACCGTTGGGACGCGGGGTTCCGGGGCCGGGTGAGCATTTTCATCGTCCATTGATCTGCCTCCTCAAAACTTTTGAAACGCCACACCCCTTTGGGGATAAATGGGCGGCCTTGGCGCAGGATATTGGCCATTCTTTGCATGGGATCAAAGAGCACGACATCCACCTTGGTTTTGCCACGGCGGCCCACCACTTTCATCGGCAATCGCGTTTCCTCAGGCATGACGGTGAAGAGTAAGCCGCTTGGGCCTGATTTTCGAGCTTTATTTTGGCTTGCGCGGGAAGCGGCGGATATTTGCCGTTGCGGATAGGGACAGGAGTGTTAGAGTTCACGGGAAGGCATGTTCATCCACAAGGTTAACGCACAGATCGAATTGCGGCTGATTGATCGCACGGACAGTGAACGGCTTTTCAAGCTGATTGACAGCAACCGGAATTACCTCCGAAAATGGCATCCGTGGGTGGATATCATGCGGTCCCCGGCGGAGGTGGAGAAGTTGATCGCCGCGGCGCACCAACAGTTTGCCAATCATCGCGGGTTCCACGCGGGCGTCTGGCATGAGGGACAACTGTGCGGCATGATCAACCACCTGAATGTGGATTGGGCAAATCGCTGGACGGCGCTGAGTTTTTGGCTGGATGAAGGGCATCAAGGCCGGGGCATAATGACAGAATGTTGCCGCGCGTTCATCGCCCACGCCTTTGAGACCTGGAAGCTCAACCGGATCACCATCGAGTGCGCCACCGAGAATACCCGCAGTCGCGGCGTCCCGGAACGGCTGGGGTTCAAGCTCGAAGGGGTCGTCCGGCAGTCGGAATGGCTCCATGACCGCTATGTGGACCACGCATTGTATGGTCTGTTGAAATCAGACGGCGGTTGAGCTGATGGCGGGAGTTTGCCGAAGAATATCTCAAGAATTGCCTTCCCATCGGCGGGATTTCCAGTTAGGTAATCTTTATGACAGAGCCTCTCCAAACGGGTGAGCGTGTGTACAAGGGGATCGCCGTCTCCTCCGGCATCTGCCATGGGAAGGTGTTCGTCATCCACAAAGCGGATGTGGAAATCCCGGAATATAATGTGGCGGAAGGGGAGCTGGCCGGCCAGGTGCAACGGTTGCAGCAGGCGCTCCTGGAAACCCGCCACCAAATTCTGGCCGTGCAACGGCAGGTCAGCCAGGCCTTGAACGCGCAGGACGCGAGCATTTTTGACGCGCATTTGCTGGTGCTCGAAGACCCCACCCTGATTGATTCGGTCACGCAGTTGATTTATCAAAAGAAGATCAATGTGGAGGCGGCCTTCCACCAATTCGCCAAGCAATACCAGGCCACCCTCAGCGCGATTGATGACGCCTACCTGCGGGAACGGGCGGCCGACATGCGGGATGTGACGGCGCGGATCCTCGACAATTTGCTCGGCAGACACCCCCGGACGGAAGCGCCGCACCCGCTGGAACCGTCCATTTTGATCGCGGAAGATTTGCCGCCATCCGACGTGGCGCTGCTGAACCGGCAGAACACGCTTGGGTTTGCCACCGACATGGGCAGCAAGACCTCGCACAGCGCCATCATGGCCCGCTCGCTGCAACTGCCGGCGGTGGTGGGATTGCAGATGGCGAGCAAGAAAATCCAAACCGGTGCCACCGCCCTGCTCGATGGATACAACGGGCTGGTCATCCTCAATCCATCCGAACAAACCCTCCTGGAGTACGGGCAACTGGCCAAGCGGCGGGTGTCGCTGGAGGAAACCCTGCACGAGGTGCAACTCTTGCCGGCGATCACGCTGGACGGAAAGGAAATCCACCTCTCCGCCAACGTCGAGCAGACCAGCGACCTGGAAGCCGTCAAGTTTCACGGGGCCGAAGGGGTGGGCTTGTTTCGCACGGAGTATCTTTTCATCAACCGCGAAGCCCTGCCGACCGAGGAGGAGCAGTACCAGGCCTACCGGCAACTGGCGGCGGGGCTGAAACCCCAGCCGGTGATCATCCGCACCCTGGATTTGGGGGGGGACAAGTTTCTTTCGCACCTGAACCTGCCGGTGGAGATGAACCCGTTCCTGGGCTGGCGGGCGATCCGCTTTTGCCTGGAGGAGCGCGACATTTTCCGCGCGCAACTGCGCGCGATCCTGCGGGCCAGCGTCGAAGGAAACGTCAAGGTGATGTACCCGATGATTTCGGGGGTGGGCGAGATGGACCAGGCCAACGCCCTGCTGGAGGAATACAAGGCGGAATTGCGCGCGGAGAAAACAGCGTTCGACGAGGGCATGCAGGTCGGCGCGATGATCGAGATTCCTTCCGCCGCGGTGGCGGCGGACGCGCTGGCGCGGCGGGCGAAGTTTTTCAGCCTCGGCACCAATGATTTGATCCAGTACTCGCTGGCGGTGGATCGCCTGAACGAGAGAATCGCCCATCTCTACGAGCCGACCCATCCGGCAGTGGTGCGGCTGATCAAATGGACCGCCGACGCGGCGCACCGCGCGAACATCTGGTGTGGGCTTTGCGGAGAAATGTCGGGCGATCCGGCGCTCACGCCGTTGCTGCTGGGTTTGGGCGTGGACGAATTGAGCACGGCGCCTTCGATTGTCCCGCAAATAAAATTTCTCATCCGCCGCCTGAAAATGGAGGAGGCCAAGGCATTGGCGGGTTTCGCCTTGAATTGCGAATCGGGGCGGGAAATCTTGCGACGGTCGCAGGAGCTGGCCCAGAAGGCGGCGCCGGGCCTGTTTGCCGAAAAGTAACCTATGAAGATTCTCATTCTGGCCGCGGGCTATGCCACCCGCCTGTATCCGCTGACGCTCACGCTGCCCAAACCGCTGCTGCCGGTGGCGGGCAAACCGATGATCGAGCATGTGCTCGACAACCTGGCGCCCATCGGGGGAATTGACCGCGTTTATGTGGTCACCAACGCCAAATTTGCCGCCCATTTTGAAAAATGGTCACAGGCGTATCGCGCCGCAAAATCCAAACTCCGTTTCACCATCGTCAACGACGGCTCCACCGATGACAGCAACAAGCTGGGAGCCATCGGCGACATTCACCGGGTGATCACCCAGGAGAAGATCGAGGATGATTTGATCGTGGTGGCGGGAGACAATCTCTTCAGCGAAAGCCTGGAGGATTTCGGCGCGTATTGCCGGAAGATCAACGCCCCGGTGCTGGCCGTTTATGATGTCGGCAACCTGGAGGAAATTAAGAAATACAATTCCATCTCTCTGGACGCGGCGGGGCGGATCACGTTTTTCGAGGAGAAACCGAAAAATCCGACCAGCACGCTGACGGGCATCGCGCTCTATTATTATCCCCAGGCGACCCTGGCGCTGATCCGGCAATACATCGCCGAGGGCAACCACCCCGATCAGCCTGGGCGCCTGGTGCAATGGCTTTACACCCGGGTGCCCGTCTATACGTGGCGCGCGCCGGGAACCTGGTTTGACATCGGCTCCAAGGAGAGCCTGGAAGAAGCCAACCGAATTTTCGCCAAACTCAAACGCAGTTAGCAAGCCGCGGGGCCTTTGGGGCGCGCAGAAATCCCGGGACGGACATGAAAAATCTCGCTGTGGAAACGATACGGGCCGCGCCAAAACCCGAGGAGGCCGCCTCGCCAGGCCCCGGCGGGCCGGTCGCCCGGAAAAGGAAGACGCTGTTCAAACTGTTGGGCGAAATCCTCGACCACGGCGGTCCGGGCTACCTCCAGTTCGCCATCACCAACATTTGCAACGCCCAATGCGATTTCTGCGGGTTCGCCCGGGACAAATTTGATCCCCGGCAGGGCCGGAGCGTCTCCCTGGCGCAGGCGCGCAAGGTCATTGATATTTGCGTCAAGAATAATATCGGCTACCTGCTGCTGGTCGGCGGCGAGCCGCTGGTTCACCCGGACCTGGGCGGGATGGTGCGCTACGCCGCGGAGCAGGGCCTCCATCCGATGGTTTGCACCAACGGCTCGCTTTGGACCGAGCGCGGCATGCGCGACCTGGCGCAAGGGGGTTTGAGCAGCGTCATCATGTCCATTGACGCCCATGACGTGGCGCGGCACGAACAGAACCGCGGCTTGCCGGACGTCTGCCGGAAAATCCGGCGGGCCAACCAGGTGTTTGCCCAACTGGGAGTGCCGACCACCGCCAGCGTGACCGCCAGCCGCCTGGTGGAGGATTATCAGAAACTTCCTGAATTCCTGGCCGCCCTGGGCTTCACGCGCTGCGCCTTTAGTTATCCGTTGACCAGCCTGGCCTCCAGTTACCTGGGCTTCAGCGACTCGGCGCTGGTGAGTTACAAAACCGGCGAGTTGATCGAGTTGTTCGAGAAAATCAAGGAATTGAAAAGCCGCAGCCCCTATCCGGTCCTCAACCCGGCGGCATCCCTGGCCGACATGCAACGCCATTTGCG
Organism: Verrucomicrobiota bacterium; assembly: GCA_049522055.1. Taxonomy (GTDB): domain Bacteria; phylum Verrucomicrobiota; class Verrucomicrobiia; order Limisphaerales; family Palsa-1400; genus JBEKOF01. Next base: position 4,944 of record JBEKOF010000175.1, read on the forward strand.
CCGGCAACCGGAACGCTTTGGCTGTCTGGGAGGGCACAAGTATTTTTACCTGGATTGGAACCTGAACCTCTATCGCTGCCACGCCTGGCACAAACCCATCTGCCACATCTACGAATTCGACCAGAGCAAGCTCATCCGGGACGGTTGCACGCGTTGCATGATTGATTGCTATCGCGATTCGAGCGTGCTCCAGTTTGCCGCCGTCAGCGCCAGCGACGCCTGGCATGACCTGAAAGCGGGCCGGCTGCAGGCGTGCGCCAAACATATATTCGATGGCCGGAATCTGGCGTCGCTGCGCGCGGTTTGGGAGGCGCGGAGCTGGGTTGGCAAAATCTAGCCCGCGCCCGCATCATCCCGGTCCGCCAGGATGCCACCGGAAAAACCGGCGCGGCCCGGTCCCGGCCCGGAAATCCAGAGCGGTCAGTTGGCCGCCGGGCGGCGTCCCGGCGGCGGGCCGGGCAGCGGCTTGAGCGGCAGGGAAACACGCACCAGCCCCGGCTGGCCGGCCTGAGGCGGCGGGATTTCCAGTTTGCCGCCGTGGGCCTGGATTATTTTATTGGTGACAGCCAGGCCGAGGCCCAGGCCGACGTTGCGGGTGGTGAAAAACGGCTTGGCCGCCTTCTGCGCCGCCTCGGCGGTGAACCCCTCGCCGCTGTCCTCCACCTCGATGCGCGCCCAGCGGGAGCCGTCGGCGGCCATTTCGGCCCGGCAACGCACCCGGACCTGGGTGGGCTGGGCGCCGGCCTGGATGGCGTTTAAAATGATTTCGGCAAAGGCGTGTCGCAGGCTCGTCCGGTCGCACGCCAGGGTGAGCGGTTCGGCGGAATCAAAATGCAATCGGACCGAGTTGCCGGGCTGGTAGCCGCGGGCTTCGCGGAAGGCTTCCTCGATCAATTTCTTCACGGAGACCGCCTCGACGAACTCCATGCGGTCCCGGGCCAGATAACGCATCTGGCTGACCAGCCGGGAGACGCGTTTGACGCCCTCCTGCAGTGCCCCGGCCAGAGATTGTTGGAATTCGGGATCCCCCAGCCGCTCCATCAACAGCTGCTGGTGCGTGGAAAGGGGAAGAACGGCGTTGCCGATTTCATGGGCCAGGCGCTCGGCCATTTCCTGGACGAGGCGCAAATTGGCCGTTTCCACTTCCAACTCCCGGAGCCGGTCGGCCTGGCTGCAATCCTCAATGATCAGCAGCACCGCGTTGGGCGCCGCGGCGTGGCGTTTTTTGAAGGGGGTGGCCGTGATTTGGTAATGCTTTTCTGGAACACCCGGCGGCTCATACCGGTAAGGGGGAATGGCCGCCCCGGTTTTAAGAATCTCATAGACCCCGCTGCCGATGGCTTGGGGAAGGTCGCTGAATTCCAACGCCCCCGGCGCATCTTCGGCCCGCGCAAAGCACCTGCGCGCCATTTCGTTGGCGTGCAGGATCGTCAAGTCCCGTCCCACCACCACGCAGCCGTTGCTGAGCTGGTGCAGGATGTCGGACATCATTGCGCGGTCCGCCCCAACCTGGTCGTTCAACCAGATGTTCTTGATGGACTGGCCGAGTTGTTCGAGCAGGTGGAACACCAGGAGCAGCTCCTGGGGGGTCAAAGGCTCGCCCGTGACCCGGTCATCAAACACCGCCAGACCCACCAGCGATTCCCGATCCAGCACCGGAATGGCCACTTGGGCGCTCAAGAGATCAAATTCCTTGCCCATCTGCGCGTCGCCCCGCGCCTCCTCGCTCTCCCGGCGCACAATGCGCCCGTGGCGCAACAGATGCCCGCCCAGGCCCGATTCCAGCGACAACTCGAAATGCTCCAGCAACCCCGCCGGCAGCCCAACCGACCAGGCGGCGCGCAATCGCCGCGCGCCCACCGGTTCCGGCGTGTCGCCCAGCGAACCCGGCGGCTGGCGGAGAAAAACCGCCGCCCGGTTGACCCCGATGATATTCCGCAGCGAAGGCAGGAACTCCTCGAGCAACGATTGCACGTTGAGGTTGTGGATCAGGATGGAGGAGTGGTTGCGCAATAGCTCCAGCGTCAGCGCGGGGATTCCCCCGCTCCCGGCAGCAGCCAAGCCCTCGCCGCGCGGACGTGATTTGGCCGCGGACCCTTTGGGGGCCGCCCCACCCGCCAGCAACGGCTTCAGGATCGAGGCGAGCAAACGTCCCCGCACCGGCTTGGTCAGGACATGGCTGACGCCTAAAAGCAAGGCCTCCTCTTCCCAATCCACTTTGGCAGCCGTGGTGTAAAGGATGATCGGACAGTCGGGCAGCATCCGGCGCACACGCTCAATGACGCCCAGGGGCCGGACGGCGCTGGAATCCATGTCGCAGATGCAGGCATCAATGGCCGGGGCAAAGAGCGGCAATTGATCCTCGTTAAAATCAGCCTGTGGAATGACCCGGAAGCCGGCCGGGTCCAGGGCCGCGCGAACCACCGCGGCCAGATCCGATTTGGGGGCGATGACCAGAATCGTGTTCATGCCGGGATGGCCTGGCCGTTGGGATCCACGGCGACGCCGGGACGGTCCGGGGCGGGGGAAAGTTTGCTGGGCAAATCAACCTGCACCGTCGTGCCCTTGTGCTCCTGGCTGGCAATGCTCAAAGTCCCGCCGTGCAAATGCACAATCTTGCGCGCGATCGCCAGGCCCAGCCCAAATCCGCGCTGGCCGTCGCCGGTGTTCTTGGTGGTGAAATAAGGAGTGAAAACCCGCCGCAGGTTTTCGGCGCTGATGCCCACCCCCTGGTCGGTGATCTTAAGGCGGTGCCAGTCGCGTCTCAACTCGGTCTTGGGCAACGCGGCCAGTTGTATCTCAATCCGCCCGCCGGAATGCGAGGCGTCCACCGCGTTGGAAAGCAGGTTGCAGAGCAGGCGCTTGATGAGCACACTGTCCATCTCCACCACCACCTCCCCCGGCGCCTGGAAATGGATCACCACGCCCTTGGCGGCGGCGGCGGGTTCGACCAGCGAAATGGCGTCGCGCACCGCTTCATCCAGCAAGCCGGGCCTCCCATGCAATTTTGACGAGTTGGAAAAAAACAGCGCCTCATCCACATAGGTGCAGACGGTTTCCAGATTGCGCAGACACACGGGCAAAAGTTCGTCAATGGCGGCCTGGTTGAGCGACGACTCCCGCATGAGTTGCAGAAGGGTTTGCACCGGCGTGAGCAGATTATTCAGGTCATGGGCCAGCCCGCGCGACATCCGGCCCAGCAGATCCTGTTCATGCGCCGTCTGCAGTTGATCCCGCAGCCGGAGCTGGTTGAGCAGCAGACCCAGGCTGGAGGAAAGCTCGCCGAGCAGGCGCAGATCGTACGGCGTGAAAAGCTCCGCGCTGGCTTTGGGACCCAACAACATGAACCCCACCAGGTCCTTCCCCGAAAAAAATGGAAAACAAAACTCCGGCTCAAACCCTCTCACCTGCCGGCGCGCGTCCTGCAGCAGCAGGGATTCCCGGTCCGTCTCATACACCGGATTGCAGGACAGGTATTTGGCGTGCGTCTGCTGGAAGTAGCGGAAGGCCGGGGATTCAACCTGCCAGTCCGGCAGCGCCCTCTCCTGCCTTGGCGGATGGGAATGAAAGAGCACAAAACCCCGCGTCGCCTCGTCCATGAGGATGATCTGGTAACTCCGCACCCCCATCGTCACGGCCAGCAGGTCGTTCAACTCCTGCAGCGCGAATTGTGGTTCCGGAAACGAGCGGATCGTGGCGATGACACTGTGCGCCCGCTCGTGATATTCAAAGCGGTCCCCCAGGATCTGCCGCTCCAGCCGGTCTGGAACTTTGCCGAAGAAGTGCGGGAACAGAAACGACGCCCCCAGCGCGCTGGCCAGCAGCACTCCAATCGAGGCGGTAAAGGAAAACTGGTTGAACTTCTCCGGCGCGAACCGCTCAATGACCAGCAGCAGGGTGAACCCGATCAAAAACATGAACACCAGCCGGACAAATTGCGCCGCAAAACGGCTCAAGGTCACTTGCATGTCCAGCAGCCGGTGCTGGAAGACGCTGTACCCGATGATGACCACATAAAAGAGAGCCGCCAAACTCCCCATCGGACAGACCTTGATCGCAGTGAATGGGTAGGTTTCCAGCCAGACGACCGGCAGCAAATCGTTCAAGCCGAAAACCCATATGCCCGCCACCGCCAGCAGCAAGGCGCGCAACCGCTTCCGGTGCGTCGGACCCGCCGACTTCTGCCCCTTGTAAAGCAGAATCAACAGGGCCGAGGTCAGCGCCACATACTCGAAACTGAACCATTGAAAGGCCCACCCCGGCACCGGCCAATACCCCGTCTGCGAATCCCGGCGCACCCCAATGACGAACCAGCCTGCGGCCAGACTGAGGGCAAATCCAACGTGCAGCGCATACAACCCAGCCAGCAACCGCCTCTTGGGCAGCCCCAAAATGATCAGGCACAGGTGGAACATGGCCACCGGCATGAAAATCATCCCCAATTCCAGGATTCTCGCCCAGACAAACGCCTGCCCGGCCGTGATGTTCCCCTGGCTGAGCCGGAACATGCCAAAGGTCCACAACGTCACAGAAACTCCCCATAAGCCATAAACCCGGTGCAGCCGCGAGCGAAAGTTCCGGCCCAGCACAAGCAACGTCAGAGCGACGTTGAGCAACGTCGCCATCAGGGCCGTTATTTTGATGACATCAACCAGATGCACAATTCTTCCTTCTCCCGGATTTCTCAACCCCGGCGCGGCTTCCTGTCGCCGCTCCGCTCAAAAGCGCGCGACTCATCGCGCCGGGCCGCATTCCCCCCGTCTCCGGGTCGCTGGAAGCATTTGGCGGGTTTATAGCACATTAGGCGCAAACAGTCAATATAAATACTCATCTTTTTTGCCCCCTTCCAGGCCCTGGCTCACTCCTCCTCATCCCTGCCCTTTTCCACCTCGGCCCGCAGCAAATCGTGGAGCGTCACAAGACCGACGA
>JBEKOF010000176.1:0-9830 GCA_049522055.1 Verrucomicrobiota bacterium
GCGTGGTGAGCGCCGGCGGCAGTTTTTCTTCGGCAATCGCATTCATATTTTCTTGTCAGAGGTTTTCGTGCGTCCAGATTATCCATCGCGATCCTGGCAGACAGGGTCGGCGAGCGGATCATAAGAATCAATCTTATTTCGCAGAATATGGCTAATGTTTCCCTTGTGGTCTTAAAAAAGTGTGTGCCCGGCAATTTGCCCGCGTTGACTTTCGTGCCGACGCGGTGGCAATCTGGCCTTCATGGAACTTGATTTGGAAGGCCAATGGGCCGGCCGCGCATATCCGGGAGGACAATTAAGAATACGCAGATTTTATGAACAATACATCCATTGACAGATTAAAAACGGCGCTGGTGGTCATAGATCTCCAGAAAGGCATCGCGGGCCGGCAAACGGCTCCCCATGCGTCGAACCTTGTGGTCAAAAACGCGGCGGCTCTGGCTGAAGCGTTCCGGAAGAAGCAGATGCCGGTTTTTTTGGTGAGGGTTGCCCTGTCTGCGGACGGAAAGAACGCCTTGCACCCCGTCGCCGACGCCCCCATGCAGTTTCAAAAACCACCGCCGGACTGGACGGAGATTGTCCCTGAGTTGGGGCCCAAAGCGGGAGATTTGGTGATCACCAAACGGCAGTGGGGCGCTTTCTACGGGACGGAGCTTGACTTGGAATTGAGAAGGCGCGGCATAACGACCATAGTCCTGTGCGGCATTTCGACAAATATCGGCGTGGAAAGCACCGCCCGGTTTGCCTACGAGTACGGGTATCATCAGATTTTTGTGGAAGACGCAATGTCGGCCCTGTCGGCCGAAGAGCACGCGCTGACCGTGGCGAAGATATTTCCCCGCATCGGCCTGGTGAGAAAAACCGGGGAAATATTGGCCGATCTGTCGCACGATTGATGGTCACCAAACCGGGCAGAAATAAAGGGTCAGGTCTCAACTCAGGCTCTCGGCGCTATACCGGGCGAGGATGCCCGTTCGCACGGCGTGGCGAAAGATGCGCTTGAAGAACCAGCATGCCAGCAGCACATACATCACGGCTAGGCCCCCGCCCAAGATGAGCGAGGTTGCCGGCACGGCGCCGCCGGAGATGATCTTCCTCAGCCCTTCGAACACGTAGGAGACGGGCAGCAGCTTGCCGATGAATTGCATCCAGTGAGGCAGGATGGAGATGGGGTAAAAGACGCCGGCAAAGGGCGAGATGACCGCCGGGACCGGCCACACCAGCCATTCGGCCGAAGGCCCCAACCGCAGCACCATGGCGGAGGTGCAGATGCCCAGAGAAACGCCGAACAGAAAAAGAATCAGAAGGAACGGCACCAGCGTCAGGCCATAAACGAAAAACGACAGCCCGAACAGCGCGGTCGCCAGGACGAGCATCACCATTAAGCCGAGCAAGCTCGTGACCGTGCTGGTGACGACCAGGCCGAGAAGGTACTGTGGAATGGTGAGGGGGGAGGCAAAGAGGTTCAAAAAGTTCCGCGACCAGACGTCCTCCAGAAACACGCCGGCGACTCCATGCATGACCCGTATGAAAAAATCAAAGAGCAGGACCGCCCCCAACAACGCCGGGACGAAGTTGAGGCGGGACGCGGCGACGCTGTTCAAGAACTTGGTGATGAATCCCCAGAGCACGATGTCAATGGCGACCCAGACGAAGATGGGCATCCAGCGGGCGGGGGTGCCGCGCAGCAGGTAAAAATAGCGAAGCATGACGGCGATGACGGGACGGAAACAGGTTGTGGTCAAGTTGGTTCCAGGGTTAGCGGTTCACGCGCCACGGCAATAAAAAGTTCCTCCAGAGTCGGCTGGCCATGTTCGACCGGCAGGGTTTTCGGATTTCCCTCAAGCATAATCCTTCCGTGGGAGAGGAAAAGCACGCGGTCGCACACGTCCTGGACCTCAACCATGTTATGAGTGGTCCAGAGCACGCCGCCATCGCCCGACACGGCGAAATGACGAATCCGGGATCGGATCTCGCGGGCCGCCACGGGGTCCAGCGACGCAGTGGGTTCGTCCAATAGAAGCAAACGCGGTTGGTTGAGCATGGCCTTGGCCAGAGCCACCCGCGTCTGCTCGCCCGATGAGAGCACGCCGCACTTGACATTCCGAAACTTTTCCAGATCGAACTGGGAAATCAGAGCATTGATGCGGTCCGACAAACGCCTGACCCCGTAGAGCAGGCCGAAGACACGGAGATTTTGCCGCACAGTCAAATTTCCCGGGAGCGGAGCATAGACGGCGGCGAAATTGGTGCGCCCCAGGGCCTGGGCGCGGCAGTCCGCAAGGTCAATTCCTTCGACATGGATGGAGCCGGAATCGGGCTTGAGGACGCCGAGAATCATGCTGATCGTCGTCGTCTTCCCCGCCCCATTGGGGCCCAACAGCCCGACGATTTCACCGCGGCTCACGTCGAATGAGATGCGATCCACGGCGATCTTGTCGCCATAGGCCTTCCGCAGGTCCTTGATGGATAAAACATTTTTTCCACTTTGATTGGTCATTGACACAGCTCGATTCAAGCAGAGAATCTAATTCGGATGTGGTTGCAAAAAAAGAATTATGAAAGCCATTGCCATAAATGGAAGCCCGCGAAAGGGCGGGAACACTGAAATTCTGTTGAAAAAGGCGCTGGCGCCACTGGCCGCAGCCGGCTGGGAAACTGAATTCGTCCAACTGGGCGGCAAACCGATCCGCGGATGCCAGGCTTGTTACCAGTGTTTCAAGAAGAAAAACTCCCGCTGCAGCCAGAAGGATGATTTTTTCAATCCGTGCTTCGAGAAAATGGCCGCCAGCGACGCGATCATCCTTGGATCGCCGACCTACTTCACCGACGTGAGCACAGAAATGAAGGCGCTGCTGGATCGCGCCGGGTTGGTGGCGAAGGCCAACGGGGGATTGTTCCGCGGAAAAATCGGAGCCGCCGTGGTGGCGGTAAGACGGGGCGGAGGCACGCATGCCTTTGACACGATGAACCACATGTTCCTCATGTCCGGGGCCATCGTGCCGGGATCCACGTATTGGAACCTCGGATTTGGTTATGACAAGGGGGACGTGGCCAAGGACAACGAGGCTTCGCGCAACATGAAGGATTTGGGCCAAACCATCGCCTGGCTGGGCGCGGCGATCCATGCCCACGCCGGGAGCCGTCCGCCCGCGGTGGTTGGTGAATGAATTGTCCCGGCCGCGCGCTCGAACCGGATGGACGCCATGCAATATCGCAAATTCGGCAAGCTGGACTGGAAGGCCTCGGTGCTGGGCTTTGGCTGTATGCGCCTGCCCACTGTGGACGGGAATCCCCACAGCCCAAATATCAATGAAGCGGAAGCGGTGCGCATGATCCGCCACGCCCTGGATCAGGGCGTGAACTATTTCGACACCGCTTACGTGTATCACGAAGGCCGCAGCGAGACCGTTCTGGGCAAGGCGTTGCGCGGCCATCGAGAGTTGGTGAAAGCAGCCACAAAATGCCCGGTGTGGATGATCCACGAGGGAGCCGATTTTGACCGGATTTTGAGCGAGCAATTGTCCAGGCTCCAGACCGATCACATTGATTTCTATTTGCTCCATGCGCTGGACAAAAGCCGCTGGAGCGAAATCGTCCTCAAACACAAGCTCCTGGAAAAGGCCGGGGCGGCGATTGGCGACGGACGCATCCGGCATCTGGGTTTCTCGTTCCACGACAATTACGAGAGCTTTCCGGACATCCTCAACGGGAGTGATCTCTGGACGTTCTGCCAGATTCAGTACAACTACATGGACACGGAAAACCAGGCGGGCACGCAGGGATTGAAGCTGGCGGCCGCCAAAGGGTTGGCGGTGGTGGTCATGGAACCGCTGCTGGGCGGCAGGCTGGCGCATCCGCCGCCGGCGATTGGCCAGGTGATCGAGCGCTCCAGCGTGAAGCGGTCCCCGTCGGACTGGGCGTTGCAATGGCTTTGGGATCAGCCCGAAGTGACGGTGGTGTTGAGCGGCATGAGCAACCTGGAGCAGGTGGATGCCAACCTGGAATCGGCGTCTCGCGCCCGCAGCCATTCGTTTCAGGCGGCGGACGTGGAACTGATCGCAGACTTGCGGCGAAAGTACCTGGACCGGGCCGCCATTCCATGCACCAAGTGCAACTACTGCATGCCGTGCCCGAACGGAGTGAACATCCCGGCCAATTTTGAAATTTATAACGAGGCCTTTCTCCACGAAGACATCCCAGGCGCGCGCTTCAAGTATCAGATTTTTGTCCCGGAAGCGGCGCGGGCCAGTGCGTGCGCGGCCTGCCACGCTTGCGAAGATCAATGTCCGCAGAAAATCCCGGTCAGCGAATGGATGCCCAAGGTCCAGGCCTTGCTCGGGGCGGCGTGATCGGTCGCAGCGGGGGAGAAATCACCCGAAGGTGCTCCCGTTCCAACCCCAGCGGCCCGCCTGGACATCGGTGAAGTTGAGGTAAATACGATTTTGCGGGACTCCGAGGGAATCGCTCAGCAACTGGCAGACCTTTTGCGAGAGCTTTCGGTTCACGCCGTCGGTCAACCCGCCAATGCTCCGGACGTCCACAAAGGCCGCGTCACCCGGACTGCCGGACATCTGCATGGCGGACTGGCTCGCGGCGACCATGACGTACTGCTGCGGTTTTCCAATGATCTCGGCGACGGTTTTGGAGAGAGAGGCGAGCAGGGCTTGCCGCTTATCCTCAGAGAGAACAACTGTGGTTTCGAGTTTTAGTAATGGCATAATCAACATCTACCATCAGGGAACGCTGGACTCAAGTCCATCGGGAAAACGCAACCGGCCGCGCCCCGGGCCGAGGCGAGCCGGCCCAAAAGTCGCGCGCAATTGACCCTCCGCACGGCGAGGAGTAACCTCGCGCCATGAATGATTCGCTTGCCCTTTTTCGCCAGGCGGCTTCCAACCCGCGGCAACTCGCCCGCAGGGTGATCAAGAACCCCCGGCTGTTGGAAAAAGTCATGGAGGGATTAGACACAGAGACAGCCCTCGTCAGGTTCGGCTGCGCCAAGGCGCTGCGAGTCCTGAGCGAAACGCGCCCCGACCTGCTTTACCCGAGGTTCAATTTTTTCGTTCGCCTGCTGGACCATCCGAACAAGATCTTCCAGTGGGAGGCGGCGCGCGCGCTGTCGCACTTGGCGCGGGTAGATACCGAGGACAAGTTTGCGGCGATTTTTGACAAGTATTTTGCTCCCATTGGTGGCCCGGTCATGATTACGGCCGCAACTGTGATCCGGGGCGGAGCCCGGATCGCGGCGGCCAAACCGCATCTGGCCGATCTCATCGCTGTCGAGGTGCTGAAGGTGGACCGGGCACGTTACCAAAGCCGGGAGTGCCGGAATGTCGCCATCGGCCACGCCATCCTTGCATTAGGCGATTTTTTTGAGCTGCTCGAGCATCCGGCTCCGGCGCTTCGCTTTGTGCGCAAGCAAATCAGGAATTCGCGGCCGGCCACGAGGAAGAAGGCGGAAGAGTTTCTGAAAGGAGTTGGAAGCCGTGGCAAAACTGCACAGGCATAGGGGCGCAGACCCGGAAGACGAGCGATTGTTCGGCGCCGGCCGCCTGGCCGCCTTGCGCCAGGCAACCGGTGAATTGTGCTGGTTGTTGGACCATGGTTACGGCATCGGCTGCGCGACAGAACTGGTGGGGGACCGCCATCACCTGGCGCGCCGGCAGCGCGCCGCCATTGCCCGGTGCGCCTGTTCCAGGGCCGCCCAGCAGCGGCGCCAGGCCCATTGCGTTGGGCCGGACCAGTTGCGCGGCCAGGAGCTTTGGCTGGATGGATTTAACGTGTTGACAGCGGTCGAAACGGCGCTGGGCGGCGGAGTGATCCTCATCGGAAGGGACGATTGCTGCCGGGACGCAGCCGGGGTTCACTCCCGATACCGCAAGGTGGAGGAGACGCTGCCGGCGCTCGGGGCGATCGGGCAGATGGCGGCGCAATGGGAGGTGAGCCGGTGCCACTGGCTGCTGGACAGCCCTGTCAATAATAGCGGCCGCCTCAAGGCCATCATCCTGGAGGCGGCCGCCGGGACGGGGTGGCCTTGGGAGGTTGAACTGGTGGCAAATCCCGACCGGGTTCTTTCCGTCACGGACCGGGTGGTATCCAGTTCGGACCATGCGATTTTGGACCGCTGCCAAAGATGGTTTAACCTGGTCCGGCAAGTGATCGCCAGCCAAGTGCCCGCCGCCCATGTGGTGGACTTGAATCCGGATAAGAGCGGCTTAATGCCTTGTTGGTGAAACTCATTCCGGTGTGGTGTCACGGAACTATCGTTCATAAATCCGTCGGCGGGACGCCGACGGAAGCGGGCGAGACGCCCGCGCTCCCCGTGCATCAGAATTATGCAAAGAACTTCCATGACATCATTCCGGTTGAAGTTGCTGATTTGCCTTATGCCCATACGCCCGGAATCTTCGTCCCGCAGAAGCGGCATTTGCCGCCGGAGATGTCCATGCGCGTGACGGCGAAGATGTCGCGTTGGACGACGGGTTTGGCGCAGTTGGGGCACCAGGTCGTCTGGGCGCCTTCCAGGCCGGGCACGTTGCCGATATAGACGTAGTGGAGACCCTCGGCGCGGGCGGCGTCGCGGGCTTTGAGCAGGGTTTCGACGGGGGTGGGTGTCAGGTGAGCAAGTTTGTGCTGGGGCTGGAAGCGCGAGAAGTGCAAAGGCCGGTCCGGCCCCAACTCTTTGACAATCCAGCCGCACATCCGGCGGATGGTGTCGGGGTTGTCCGTGTAAGTGGGCACGACGAGGTTGACGATCTCGAACCACACGCCAAGGCTTTGGAGCGTTTTGAGGGTGGCAAGGATGGCGGCGAGTTTGCCGGAATTGAGTTTCTGATAGGTGTCCTGGTCGAAGCCTTTGAGGTCCACATGGGCGGCGTCGGCGAACTGATAGAGGTCGCGGGCGGGCCGTTCTTCGATGGAGCCGCAACTGACGACGATGTTTTTGATCTTGCGCTCGCGCGCGGCTTTGCAGGTGTCCTGCGCATATTCGTAAAAGGCGGTCGGTTCGGAGTAGGTGTAGGAAATGGACGGGCACCCCAGCGACTCGGTCACGGCCACGACGTCATCAGGGAACAGGCTGGCCCGAGACATTTGTTCCATGGAGAGGCTCTGCGGCAAGGGTGGTTTCAAACGGAGTTCGGCGCCGCGCGGGTCTTTGGTTTCCTCGGGTTTCTTCTGGGAGATTTCCCAGTTCTGGCAATTCAAGCAGCGGAAAACGCAGCCGGAGGTGGCGAGCGAAAAACTCCAGGTGCCCGGCATGAAATGGAACAGCGGCTTTTTCTCGACCGGGTCCACGTGGAAAGTGCAAGGGTTGCCATAGACCAGGGTGTAAAGGGCGCCGTCGCGGTTGACCTTGTTGCGGCAATGGCTGCGGTCGCCCGGCTCCAGGATGCAATTGTTTGGGCAGACTTTGCACTGGACGTTGCGGCCCAGCTTGAGGTAATGGCGCGCCTCTTGCACCCAGCCGCGTTTTTGCCACAGTTCCCAAAGCGCGCCGGACGGCGCGTCGCCTTTGAAGATGTCTGCCGGGGCCTCAGACTGGCCCCATCTGGCGAAGAAATCGAAAAACGAAGCCGCGCCCGCCAAGCCGGCCACACCCGCCGCGCCAAGACCGATGGCGGCGCGACGGGAGATTCCCCCCGCCAAACCGGAACGGCGGTCATCGGCCCGGGGCAGTTTGCGGTGATCCGCGGGAGCGGGCGGACCGGAGGCCGGCGCTCCAGGACCCGCGGCTTGAGGAGGCGATGCATCGGAGGGGTTCATGTCTTATCGCGATGTTTGATCCAGCCCCATCGCTGGAAGGCAAGATACATCGCCGGCAGCACGTGCGCCAGCACCAAAAGAATCAACGGCAGGTGGAACATGCGGTGGAGGGTAAGGGCGGTTTTCTCGTCCAGCAGTTTGGAGAAGCCGTAGCGGCCATCCATGATGTAGCCGGTGAGCAGAAAGGCCAAGACCAGCGGCAGCAAGAGCCAGCCGCTCCAGCGCACGGTTTTGAGGGAGATGATGTTGATTTTGCTCATATCGCAACCTTTCTCTGAAATAAAAGTCAGCCGACACAAACCCACGTCGCACTAAGGATGCCGCGAAGCAGGACGAGGCGAAACATTTTTCAGGGAGGGAATGGCCGGAATTGTGGGTCAAAAAAATACCTTGATTTACCTTGACCAGGCTTAATTCAGCTTGATTTGGAAAGCTTCGTTGTGCGCGTAAATACTTCATGGAAAGTCACTTGCGTTTATTTTCATCGAAATGGTCAAAACTGGCGGGAAAAGGGATGTTTGCGACGATGGAATCATAAAGCATACTACATGGATAGGGTATTGAATGATTAGAGGCCGGGGGCAGGCTCCCGCCGCTGTTAGAGCCTTGGCCGTTGCGAGCCGACCCGATTCGCAATCCGAAAATCTTGCGCATCCCGTCCTGATCCCGTTCCTCTCCTCCTCTACGTGTCTTACCCTCACGCTGGAAAGATTAGCATATAAGCCAGGATTGTCAAGGGCAGAAATGAGAAAGAATAATGCGCGGGTATGAAAACCGGTCCACCCTCATGACCGACCACGCCAGCGTTGCCGGGGAAGGGGATAAAAACAAAAAGACCGAATCCAAGTCCGACGACCCTGGCTCCGCCGGAGGCTGCGCCGAGGCGAGACCTTCGACCGCAGAACCGGCGAGCTAAATGGCTCGCTTTCCGGTTCTGCTCGTTTCACTTTGCTGCTGACGCATTATGGAAAACACACGATTTTCAATCTCGGTCGGAGGTTGGTTTGGATATACGAACCAGCCGTTGCAAAATAAAAGTTAGGCGGCATGGGATCATTTTCCGAGCATTCACGTCCAATACGAATATGAAAACGATATTCGCGTTACTTGCTGCGACTTTCATGCTGTGCGGCTGTCGGAATTCCGCACCACCGACTTCCGTACCTTCGCCCGGTGCTCACCTTTCTCGTGTCCGAGCCCTCGCCATCGCCGAGCAAGCAGCAGCGGAGCATAAAGTGAATCTTCGGAATTATAAGCAACCGGTTGTTACTTTCATGTCAGATTTGGGACAGTGGAGCATTTTTTGGCCAAATCCAGCTTCAACTGAATGTTTTGATGTTCTTATTGATGACCAGACCGGCAAGATAGTCAGCGCTAAACAGGTTCCCATATATCAAACGTTACCACCCCATCCGTTCAGATCAGGGGACAAATCGAGAGCCATCAGCGGCTGCGCCGTCTGATCTGAAGTAATTGAAAAGTCCCCTTGTTTACATCAAGACACCTGATATGAGTAAACCACCTCGGAGTGGCCGTTTTGATTCGACCCCGAGTGGCTGGTTTTGAAGTGACCGGTGATAAAAGCAAGAAGCAATGATGAAAACGCTTAACGACGGGCCTCGGAACCGATTTCCCCGGTGGTGATGATGACAACGACGTTGCTTTTGAGAAAATGAGTCAGTCCAACTTCCTTGGCGACATCATCCAAGGAAACCCTGGCAGTGTTTTTGCACTGTGCCTGCCATCGCGCGAAGACAAGTCTTGCCGACTCGAAGATCAAATCAACCTCCGCCCCGCCGGTCGCCTGGGCTCTGAGGCGGGTGGCGAGGTATGTCATGTCAAGAAGTCGCATCAGCTTGAAGGCCAGGGCCTCAAGGGCGAGGCCGGATTTATACCGATCGTCGGACTGCAACTCGACGAGAATATCGGCGAGAGGTTTTTTGTCACCGGGCGGTTGAAAACCGGCCACTCGCGGGCACTTCAAAACCGGCCACTCCAAGGTGGCCTATTCATATCAGTTTTCTTGATCCAAGCAAGGGGTTTTTCAATTTCTTCATATCTGC
>JBEKOF010000177.1:0-9772 GCA_049522055.1 Verrucomicrobiota bacterium
AGCGCCAACGCCGTGCGCTGGCAAATCTGGATGGCCTTGCTGCTCTATGTGCTGCTGCGCTTTGCCGCCTGGGTCAATCAATGGCCGCATAATTTCACCCGGCTCTTTACCCTGTTGCGTAGGCGCAAGCCTTTGGCGCTGTTTTGCAACTTGCACCTTACTCGAACTTCCTGGGATCAGCTATTCGCTTTTACCGTCCTGGACAACCTCGCGCCGTCTATGGGCGGGGGCGGCGAGCGGCGGCGGCGTCTGCCGAACTCCAGTTCGCGCCGCCGCCGGTCGCCACGCGTAACGGACTCGCCCGCCCCCGCCCATAGGCGCGCCGGTGAGGTCCGAACAGCGATTACAAAAAACTGTCAAAAAAACTTGCAAAAACCCGGAATCAGCCCAAAATCACCCACAGATTATGCCACAGACCCCGGTTTTAGAATCAAGGCAAAGCCAATAAGATGATTCTGACCCCATGTTTCTGGTTCTGCCCCCAGGTTTTGGAATCATGAACCCATCCCGCGAAGAACCCCTCTTTGCGCTGGCCCTGGAGAAACCCGCGCGATACGGACTGCCATGGAAAAACAAGCTGGACGATCTCGCCGCTTCCGCCGATGATGCGTCCCGCCAGCGATCAAAGCCTTATGAGCCACCTAAAATTCAACTGTTCCCATTGCGGCCAGCGCCTGGAATGTGATCCACAACACGCCGGGCGCCAAATTCCCTGCCCCGCTTGCCACGCCCTCACGCTGGTTCCGGCGGCCCCGGGAAAATCAGCGCCATCCCCGCAAAAATCGGGCATGACCTGTGTGCCTGAAAGCTGGCAGAAGCCGGACCAGGAAAGATCGGCGCCATCCCCTCAAAAATCCGGCATGACTTTCGTGCCCGAAAGCTGGCGGACCTCGCCGCCGCCGCCGGAGGACGAACACCAAAAGACTTGAAAGTCGCTACGATCAGAATCTTGGCTTCACAATGCGCAAGGCTTGATTCGCGCTGCGCTCAGAGCAAGATAAGCCAAACCGTATGGACAAGCTCGAGTTTCCTTCTCTGCCGGATGCCTGTATCCAGGATTCGGTGCGACAAAATCCTTGGTGGCAGGGGCAGCCCTTGCCGCCCTTGCCTAAGTTCAGACGCTGGCCGTTCGACAAAATCATGTCGCGGCTTCGGCAGCCTATCGCGCCTATTCTGGTGATCAGAGGCCCGCGTCAGATTGGCAAAACCACCCTCCAGCAGCAAGTGGTTTCCCAACTCCTTGCCGAGGGCCTTAGTCCCAGGCAGATCTTCCGCATCCAGTTCGACGACTTGCCCTCGCTCTCGCAAGTCGAAGCCAGCCAAGAACCCATTCTTCGCATGGTGGAATACCGAGGTTGGCCCGCAACGCATCAACCGCTACATTGATTTCCTGGATTCCTCCCTGCTCATTCGCGCCATTCAACCGCTGGAAATCCGATTCAAGAAGCGTAAAAGCTATTCCAAGCTCTGTCTCTGTGACCATGGTCTTCGCGCCGCATGGCTTCAGGAAATTATTCCCCTCGATCCGGCGGCACTTGACCGGCAGCCCCAATTGTCCGACCTCGCCGTCCATGTCGCCGAAAGCGTCGCGGGCTATTACCTGGCGTCTCTCACGGGACTGGACCTCGCCCATAAGCCCGAATACCAAGGCGAACCCGAGGTGGATTACATCATCACCATTGGAGAAAAGCGCATCCCCGTCGAAATCAAGTACCGCCGCGTGATTGACCCATTGAGCGATACGCTTGGTCTTAGGCTCTTCATGGAGAAAGCCGCCAACAATGCGCCTTTTGGCCTACTCGTCACCCGCGACGACCAAGTTACCATGACCGATCCTAGAATCATTTGTTTGCCTCTCAAGTCCCTTCTTATGGTGCGATAATCATATCAACATATTGCACAGCAAGTGTTTATTGCAATCTATTTGCGATCACACTTTTGCGTTCTCCGCATCGCAATAGTGAGGAATCACGCAATTTCAACAAGATTTTTGTATTTCAGAATCCTGTTCATCCTGTTTATCCTGTCCAAAAGGTCTTTTGGTTGCGGCTTGCCGCGCTGGGTTCTCTCGCGGCCATTTGTGTCACCCCCCGGTTTTAGAATCAACGCAGAGCCTTTGCGTTAATTCCGTTCTGCTTCCAACCCAGCCTTGGAACCAAGGCAAAACCTTTTCCGTGCAATCCGTTCGCACCTCTGGTGCGCTTCCCACTGTTGTTCCATCTCAATCCGTGGTACTCTGCTTCCCGGTTTTGGAATCAAGGCAAAGCAGGAGCGCCATCCGCGCCACGCCGCGCTTTTTTTCAACCAAAAAACGCCAGTTGAGTTTTTCAAACCCTACTAAATCACTCATATTACTCATCTTTAACTCGATCCTCAGTTCGCATTCTCTATTGTAAATTTTTCTTATGCAAACAGTTGTAAGTAAATCGGCTTGCCACTTTTTGCCCCTTCCCGGACAAAATCCCCCCTCTCTCAAACCTCCGATTTCTCCGATTTCTCCGATTTTTCGGTCGCCTCTTGAGACCCCGCCGCCCTCTCCCCTTCGAGCCAATCCGCCATTTCGCAAAGGCTCTGATAATACTCCTCCCTCGAAATCCCCAGCGCCGCGGCGCCAAAAACCTCCGCGTCCTCCGGCGACGCGAAGTCCCCATAATTGACAACAACCAGTTGATAGAGCGCCAGGCGCGCCACCCGGTCCAGCCGCGTCCTGAACAGCGGATGGATGTGAATCACAAACCCCTCTTCCGGCGTGGCGCCATTGGGCCGCGCGTAGGCGCACTCTCCCGCCTGGAGCGGGCCGGGGTCAAAGGCCACCTTGCAGGGATAGCGGACGCAGGCGCGGTCTTCCAGGATCCGCGCCAACTCGTTCCAGCCGATGCAAGGTCCGAACCTGGCAAAGACCTCCGCGCCCTGGGCCGCCGCGTGCGCGCTCAACGGTTGCCTGGCGTCCTCGGCTGTAAGTTCTCTTGACATGGGCGCGGCGGTTACCCTCGCGGCGAGGCGGCGGCGGGGAGATGGCGTGAGGGTTCCGGCGCCCCTTCGTTCTCTTTGGACAATCGCCCCTGGAGAATCGGCACCGACATCCGCAGAAACACCGTGTAGCAGAGCAGTCCGAAAGCCCAGATGCCAAAGCACACCAGCGTCTCATTGAGCGATGGCCGGTACTCCATCACTTCGCCCAGCGGCGTGGGAATGAAGCCGGGGATCACCAGCCCCATGCCCTTTTCGATCCAGATGCCCACGATGCAAAGCACACACGTCACGTTGAGCCATTTCAGGCTGCGGCTCACGGGCAGGATCAGCAGCACCATGGCCGCCAGGTTGAACGCGATCGCCGTCCATATCCACGGCACCAGCGCATGATGATGCTCCAGCCCGACGAAAAGGTACTTCGACGACACCACATGCAGGTTGCCCGAATAGAATTCCTTGAAGACCTCGTTGGCCAGCAGGAACACATTGATTAGCATCGAAACTTGCACGATGCTGCGCAGCGTCATCAAGGCGCGATCCGTGATCAGCAGCCGCTCGGACATCCTGGAACGCACGATCTTCTCCACCTGCGGGGATTTCATCAGAAGCCGCAAGGCCTCGGCGGACAGGCTCAGCACCAGGCTGGGTTCTTCGGCAAAGGCAGTGGCCGTGCGCGGCGTGCCGTCCAGCGCCGTGATTTCTCCAAACTGTTCCCCCGGCCCAGCCGTGCGGGTGATCCGAAACCGCCCTCCCTCCTGCCTCTTCACCACCACGCAGCCGCGCAGGATGAAGAAGGCCTTGTCCGACGTTTCTCCCTGGCGCAATAGCGCGTCCCCAGGCTCCACCTCCAGGACTTCCGCCATTGGCAGCAGCCGCTGGCGCAGCTCCATCGGCACCGTGCCTATTTCGGGAAGATACCGAGTCAGCGCCACGAGGTCCTCCGCGGTGGCGGCCCGGCGTTGGGGCGGTCGTGCTGGCGCGCCGCCCGCCTCACGCGATCCCACCCCGGCCGATGCCGATGAGGTCACCCGCCGCACTACCTGCATGGCCAGGATGATGAGAGCTGGACCCGCGGTAAAGGCCGAGGCCAGGAAACGGGGGCCGACAATCGAAGAATTCCAAAAGGGCCGCCCGCCCAGACCCACATAGAGAAACGCCGTCACGGTATGGATCGAGACCGCCCACACAATCGCGATGAAAACAAACGGAATGTAAAACCATTTCCCCGGCTTGCTCTTGCGATAGCGGCAGTAGAGCAGATAGCCGCAGATGTGGACGTTGAGCAACAGGTAGCCGTTGAGCACAATCACGTCCCAACTCAGCATGGATCTGGGAAAGTTGAATTGCCCGATCCCGGGAATCAAATGCCAGAAACGATCCGGACGCCCCAGGTCCACCGTCACAAACGCCAGGCACATCAGGATCGCCGCCACCGCCAGCAGTTCTCCGAAAATGACCAGGTCATGCAGGTCCTCGTTCTTATAAATATAAACCGGAATGACCATCATCACCGCTGCCGCCGCCACGCCCACCAGGAATGTGAAGTTGGCGATGTAAACGCCCCACGAGACTTCATCGCTCATCCCGGTGACGATCAGCCCCTGCGCGAACTGCCGGCAATAGGCGTGCAGGCCCAGCAGGCAGATCACCGACAGCAGGCCCACCCACGCGTAGTAACGCCAGTCGCCCTCAAAAGCGATGCCCGCGCAACGCCCCAGAAAAACAAAATAGTTCCGCATCGCTCGCCTCATACGTCGAAGTAGTAGAAGAACCGCGGCGACGTGCCCATTTCCTCCTTGAGCTGTATGAAAACCCGTTTGCTCCTCAGGATGTAGGAAACCTCGCTGTTGGGGTCCAGGATGTTGCCGAACTTCCGCGCCCCGGCGGGGCAGACCTCCAGGCAGGCCGGATAGCGGCCCGCCCGCGCGCGCTGGATGCAGAAATGGCACTTCTCCATCACCCCCTGGCGCCGCGGGCGGTTGCCCAGGTAGGCCATGTCCGGGTTCAGGCGCTCCTTTGGAATCGCCGGCTTGGTGAAGTTAAACCGCCGCGCCCAATAGGGACACGCCGCCTCGCAATAACGGCAGCCAATGCACCAATCATAATCTATCACAGTGATGCCGTCGGCTTCCTGCCAGGTCGCATGAACCGGGCAAACTTTCACGCACGGCGGATTCTTGCATTGCTGGCACTGCACAGGCATGTAGAAATACCCCTTTTCCGGGACCGATTCCGGCGCGTAGAAATGATCGGCCTTGTCAATGTCCAGCGAGCCGTCGGGCAGCCGGAGAACGCGGATGTATTGAATTTCCGGATCGCGCGACTGGTTGTTCTCCGCCACGCACGCGTGGACGCATTTGCGGCATCCGATGCAACGGGTCAGATTGAGGCAATAGACGAATTCAACGCCGTCCATCGGCTTCAAATCCCGCACGTGCGGGCGCAGGCCATACTCCTGTTTGACTTCCTCCTCGATCCGCTTCAGAACTTTGTCCATGTCCTGAGGCGTCATCTCCTTGTAATACTTTTGCAGGAACCGCTGCATGGTGGGAAAATCATTCATTTCCAGCAACGGCTTCAAGCTCGCGGCCAGGGCGGCCAGCCCCGTCGTCAGCACGGCGGAAGTGCGCAGGAAGCTCCGCCGCCCCATCATGTTTGCGGGCGGCGCGGGCGGGCGGGCTGGGGACTGGGGTGGTTTGTCCATATCATTCCTGGCCGGTCTGCGGGCCGGTCGTGCCGCCGATCTCCCTCAATGGATGCGGTCCGGGCGCGGGTTTTCGCGAAGGAAACGGGGGTGAATGAGGGTTGTGGCAGTTCACGCAGTCCTTGCGCGTGCTTCTCGCTAGTTCCGCCGGGTAGGTGTCTTCCAGAAGCAAGCGGTTGAGGTAAATCAGGTTGTCACCAGTCGGATTTAGCTGCAACAGGCTGGTCGTTGCTATCGCGAGCGGGATCTTCTTGAATCTCTCAGACTCGTAAAAGGACGGTTCTCCAATAATCTTGTTCAGAGCGCGCAGAACAACCTCCTGAGCTTGATTTGTCGTGGAGGCCGACGGCCGGTAATTCGTCAGCACTGCTTGCTCCGGGATGGACAGTTTCTGCCACACAAACGCGGAAACCAGATCGGACTGCTTTCTCAAGCGATCCACAACCGCAGACAAATCCCGGATGTCCTCCGCGGCAAAGGGCGACGAACCTCGATCCCAATACCCGCTGATCCGGCCATGCGCCCCCGCCAGCCAGTCTCGATAGGTCGGCCCGTGACAACTGCCGCACAATTGGGTGCTGTCCGCAAAGGTCAGATCCCGCCCGTCCCGGGGCTGGAGCAAGGTCAAATTAGTTTCGTTGTGACAGTTAAAACAATTGTTGTTGCGGCCGTGCCGTCCGTGCCCCATCACGATGTCGGAATGCTCCGTGGCGACAATGATGTTCTGGTTGGTGTCCAGGCGCAGCGGCGGCGGGTGCTTTTTATCGTGACAAACATAGCAGTCAAAATCCGACAGGTCCGCCCCCGTCCGAACCAGGTCCGCGTACGACTGCCGGGTCGTTGCCTTATCCAGGAAGTTTGTGTCCACCAGCGCGATGGGAGGGCGTGTCAGGTGCGGGCCGCCCCCATCCGTGAGAAACGCCAGCGCCAGCGCCGAGAACGCCGCGGAAATAACCGCCACGGTGATTCCAGTCTTCGCGTTGGTTGTCATCGCGTCGTTTGTGCTTCCAGCCGGGCCGGAGGGTCTGGCCGGCGGCATCCGCCATCAGGCCCGGGCGCCGCGGACTCCGGCGCCGGCCGTGCGGACGGAGCTGGCAGGCCACTGGCGCCAGCTTCCGTCCGAAAGCGATTGGGCTATTTCTTGAACGCGCGAACCTTGGCCACCAGCGCCTTGATGTCGTCGTCGGTCACGTCTTCCGCCGGCTTCATCTTGGTCTTGTCGCCGTCTTTGACCCCTTCCTTGATGGCCTTAGTGAGGTCGGCGTCCGTGAAGCCCGCCTGTATCTTGGCATCCGTGAAATCCTTCAGTCCCAGTTTTTTGCCCATCGGCGTCGCGCCCGTTCCATCGGCGCCGTGGCAGCTCTTGCATTTACTGTCCCAAATGCCCGACGCATCGGCGGCCGACAGTGCCGCCGTCGTGGCCGCAAGGGCCAGGGCGGTGAGGAGTATCTTCGATGTTTTCATAGCATGGAGTCTGTGACCTTTCTCTGGGTTGCGCCCGGGTTTACCGGGCATGTTTTTGTTTTACCGTCTTCAATATGGCCGGGGTTCAAATCTGTGGCACAACATGGCTTGTGTTTTGCTTGGCATTTTTTGCCTTTCGCGCGGCATTTTATGATTGGTCGTTCAAAACCGATAACGCAGTGTCGCGGAGATGACGTTCGCCCCAAAATCCCGGTTCCCGCCGTAGGTCGCGTCGTCGTAGCGGAAATAGCCATATTTGATGGCAAGCCGGACATTTTTGCTTACGCGCCGCGTCCAAGTGGCGGTGATGGCGTGCTCCTCGCTGCCGGCGCCGTAGGGCACCCCGAGCGGGGAATTGTTGTTGTAATCGCCGGAAAGGTAATAGAGGTAGCTGAGGTTAAGATCGGTCTTGTCATCCACCACAAAGAGCGAGGAGAAGTTGAGCGTCCAATAGTTGTTTTGAGCGTTGAGGATGCCTTGGGTAACGTCCGAGGCCGGCGTGCGCGTGTCGCTCAGCACGTAGTTCAAGCCGGTCTGGAGCGAGAGCCTGCTCCACGGAATCCAACTCACATCCTGCGCAATGATATGGCTCGTCATCCTGGATGATTGGACCTCGGAGAGACCCACCTCCGGGTCCGGCGCGGTGCGAATGGTGGAAAGCTGATACTCGTAACGGCTGATGGCGGTCACATTCCGCCACGGCCTCAAGGTCAGGCGCAGATTGGCATCGTAGGTGGCGAAGGACTGCATGACAAGATAATCCTCATAGGGGTAAGCACCATTCAACATCAAATTATCCGTCACGTTGTCATAGTGGTAGTGGTTGAGCTTGTAATAGCCCCCAATATCCAGTGTGGCGCGGCGGGAGGGATACCAGCGCGCGCCCGCGCTGTATTTCTGGAAAAAACGGCGGTCATCCGTGTCCGCCGGCGCGGTGGGAACGCCGATGCCAGCCACCGGGACCAACCCGCCGTTCTGGTTCAAGTCCCCATCGCCCTCGGTGAAATCGCCGCGTCCGTAAAAGACCCAATTGGTCACGCCGTTGTAACTGACGTCCAGGCGCTCGCGCAGATCAACCAAGCTGCGGTCACTCTCGGAGGTAAAGGGCACGGGCGAGTTGACCCCAAGTGTCTCCATGCCGGAACTGGTCGCGTTCCAATACTCCCGATCGGCGCGCAAGGAGGGGACGATCGTCCAATGCGGCGAGGGCTTGTAGAACAAGTTCAGGTCCAGGACATAGTCGTGGAGGCGCGAACTGCCGGTCAGCCCATAGTAGCCGAAAGTGCTTTCGGCATTGGGCGCGTAACCGACATCGAAGTCATTGCCGTAGATGCGGCTGGCGGAGAAGGTGTTGCCCGCGCCGGAATAGGACAACCCGGTGGAAACCATCAGATTGGTCCGCACCCAAGTCTCCGTGAAGCTGTGGGCGTTGAAGAGGTCGTAGCTGGTGCCCTGCCGGTCGGTGAGATCCTGCTGGATCGGTTCACCCGGGTATTGGGTCACCATCAGGGCGTCGTCCAGATTCCCGATCTCATAGCGCAGCCCGGCGCCCAGCTCGGTGGCCTTGATGTGATCGGTCACATCGAGTTGGAAGCTGTCGCTGTGTTCGTGGATGTTGTCCAGCGCGGGGCTGAGCCCCTGCGCCGGAGCGCTCGCCGTGGGAGTCGCCAACCCCCAGTCGGTGGAAGCTTTGTCGCCGTCCCGGTAGGAGTGGGTGTATAGGAACGTCACCTTGGGCCCTTTTTCCGGCGTCCACCCGCCTTCGAACGAAATTTTCCCGCGATCCAGTGTCAGCGCGTTGTCCGAGGCCTGGTAGTACTGTCCCGTTGCCGGGAAATACCCGCCGCCCGGATCGGACCAAGTCCGCGATTGGTCAAAGGACACGCGCAAAAACCCCGTGTTCTCGCGCTCCAGGTCCAGGCTCAGCTTGTAGTCGTGGCTGTCAATAATCCCGCGCCCGTCCACGGTCAGCGTGGTGTTGGTGGCCACGTCGTGTTGGAAATGGAAATCGCTGATGCCGCCGAACGCGCCGGCCGGCATCTGGTGCTGCTGCTGAAATTGCGCCCGGTCGCCGCTGACAATGGCCCCGCCCGCCGAAAAATCAATCCAGTTGTTCAGAGGGCTGGCCCCGCCCTCGAACATCTGCTCCGGTGTCAGGGGCGGCGGCGTGTTGGTGTCGGCGGCGGCCAGAGGGCCTGCGGCGGCGGCCAGACCCAGCAGACAAGCCCAACACCACCGGACGGGTGCTTTTGGGAAGGCGCGCGGTGATTGCATGGGGTGGGTTTTGGGTGGTCAGAATCGCAGCGAAGAGCTGACGCGCGAGCCATGAACCGCTTCGTGGCATCCTGCCGTCCAGCAGGCGCCTTCCTGGACGCGGAGGGTGTGGTCTGCGCCGCCGATCAGGAGCGCGCCCCCGGTCTGCTGCTGGAAGTGGCACTTCAAGCAAAGGTTGGCGTCGCGGACTGTCAATAATTTCGCATTCACCGAGCCGTGGGGGGTGTGGCAGATGGTGCAGCCCTCGCGGACGGCCTCGTGCTCGAAGACATAAGGCCCGCGCTGCTCCGCATGGCACCGCTGGCAGCTTTCATTTTCGGTCAGAACCGCGGTTCCCCCGCCCATCTGGATGGAGCC
>JBEKOF010000178.1:0-11946 GCA_049522055.1 Verrucomicrobiota bacterium
AAACAGGGTTTTGATGGTGAAAAAGGCCTTGACAAGCCAAGAGGCGGGGGGGAAAATCGCGGAAACGGCGAATAAAACTCAACTTGCACTATGAACAACAAGTCAAATGGGAAATCCCGGCTCAAATGGTTCACGAAGGCTGGCTGAGAATCCGGGTTACAGTCGAGGAGGCCGAGGCGAAGCATTTAGTTGATTTCAGCGGCGAGAGCGAGTCCCGGTTGGCGTACGCGCGTGCGCGAGGCGTTCTATTGACAGGAAAGCCTGTTCCTTTCGGATTCAGGAAGGGGATGAACTGTGGGAATATGGCAGTGCGGATGATACATGGAAGCACTTGGCTGGCCGAGCCGGGATCGCCTTGGTTAGAAAGGGTAAAATTGTTGACTGCATCACGACCGCAATGAACTGAAATCTGAAACTCGTCATCGCACAATCCCATCTGGACGAAGAAGACCTGCAACCAGCATGAATTTAGCAGGGGCAGCCGGGAAGCCTGGATGCTCATTTGCACCCCGAAAGTGTCACCCACTCACCCGCTGGCCCCTGCACCACGCTCGCAAGACTTTACCACAATGGCTGCGGAGGTCAAATCGGCAACAATCTAATCACACACGACCCAATCCCAGACTATGGCTTTTTAAAAGCATCCCGCAGCAGCTTCGCCCAAGATCTGGCTACACATATTTTAGTAAGTTGGTCTCAAATCAGCAAAGTAAACAACCGCTTTGCGCCAGCCTGGCGTAGCCTGGGAGCCGAACCGATTAACGCAGGCAGCCGCTCCATCCAAAATTCGACCGTTGCAAACAATTTGACCGTGTAATCAGCCGAGAACAACTGGCCCTTTCGCATCTTCCCTCGCTTTTCCGGTGGGCATTTCGCCACGCGGTAACGACGCATGGTGCGACGCAGCTTCACCGATTGCTCATGCGTCAATTCCAAAACATCCCGGCGGCCAAACTTCAAATTCTTGCGACCGACCACGCCCCAGAACCGCCCAGGCTTTGCACCAGTCAAAACGACCTCCTCACTCTTGGCGGCGTAGAGTTTGGACGCATACGCAAACGCACCGCCCTTGCTCCGCAGCATTTCCACGCCCGTCCCTGCCCGGAAATGCTCAATCAGTCCGGTCCCGACAATATCAAACCAATTTCGCGCCATCCATTCCCGGATGCCATCCGCATTCGCCACATCCCCACTTTTAAATATCATCGGCGCTGACAGCCCTTCCGCCGTGTGGACATAACTGGCGCAGGTTTTCACCCATTCCCCGCGATCATGAACGCTCTCATCCCAATACCCCGGCGTAATCTCAATCAGGCGCACATGGTCCGTCACCATCTCCCGATATTCAAACGCCCACGGCACACCAAACAGGAAAATGTGGTAATGCGGCGCGATCTTCCCCTTGTTCACCCCGCTTTTGCGCGGCATGAATTCCAATTTCCACAGGCAACACGCCGCAGGAAACCGGCGCTCAATCCGTTTGCACAGCAGTTCCAGGTGGCGCTTGTACTCCTCACGATACAGCGCGAACTTGTCAAATTCATCGGGATACGTGCAGGTCACAAACCACGGTACCTGGTCATTCTCGATCTTCGCCAGGCACGCCAACATCCGGCGACGCGAGGCATCCGTGAAATGCCCGATCTCGCCCCGCTTGCCACCGATTTCCCCACCTTCCGGCCCGGACGCATCAGACCGGCTCGACAACTGCATGAAACTGGCATTGCGGTAAACTTGCAGGATGCCACCGTTCTTGTTTCGCGGCGACTTATGCATCTTAGACAAGCCAGGTGCGACGGGTGGGGCCAGCGGCCGGGCGGCCGGTGAACCGTCCACCCGGCCACCGGCCCCCATCGCGGCGACGACGGCAGCAGCTTGCTCTAAGGTAGTGACGGACGAGGAATCGAAGGACTTGCTGCGCACAGTCCACGTCAAGCGCCGATTCTCGTTTGATGCGTGTTTTGCCGCATCGCCAGTTGGTGCCACATTCCGCCGCAGAACCGGCGAGCAGTGGTGCTCGCTTTCCGGTTCTGCTCGATTTACCTTGCCGCCGTGAAGTTCTGGTTTCACTGGCCCCCCTTGTCCGTGGCCGTGTTGACAATGGCGAGGATTGCCGCCTTGAGTGCGGCGGGCAGTTCAGCCCAGGCAGTGACTACGAGTGACAGATCGCGACCAAGTGCGCCTGAAATTCCAGTGTCTTTTCCAGTGCGCTCAGTCGTTTTCCCCAATGAATCCGGGGGTTGAGATGGGGTTCGAATCCCCCCCTCTCCGCCATTCTGATTATCAATGAGCTGGAGGTTGCTCCGGTTTTGACATTTCGTGTCGTAGTGTACTTCCTTTTTTTACCTTTATTTACCTTTACCAGCCTTGCGGATTGGTTTGGTTTGAATTCGTTAATCATAAGCATCTCGCTTAGGATTGCGGTGTTTGCGGTCAAACCGCATTTTTTACTTTGACTGGCTTTGACAGAGTTTGACGCTCCTTCGCTTCCTCCTTCAATGAAGTTACAGAGTCCAGGAAAGCTACGGACAAGACGGCGGACAGGAAAGCTGGCGGGCAGGCCCGCGATGACTGCCGACCAACTGCCCTGGCGCATCAATGCCCCCTCTCCTTTCACACTGACGATTGAATCACAGTTGCTAAAGATTGTCAAGCTTCTTTTGATTTTATTCACCGAGTTGACCGCGAAATATCGTCTTTGACAGAGCAGGCCCGTTCTGAGATAATCGCGGCGTCCAGTGAAACAGAAGCGTACTCCGCTGAAGAGCCATCCGCCCAGGGAAACCGGGTGAGGCGACGAAAGAAGAATTATGAAAACAATCCTCATCAGTTCCGCGGCCGCCCTGTCGTTCCTCTTGCAGGGAGTGGCGGCTGATTTTCCAAAGGTGTATGACGGTTGGGACCATGGCGACCCGCCTTTCCTGCTGGAAGAAGGCTGGACGCCGCTGCTCAACGGCACGAACCTGGATGGCTGGAGCTTCGTCAAGTCTTCGGACGCAAGGCCCCGGGGCGCAAGCAATTGGATGACAACCACAGCGGTGGCTTGGGGGGGAACCAATAATCCACACGTGTTGGTCGGGTTGCCCGGCCACCCGGGCGGCGTGATCGTCAACACGGCCTACACGAACATCGCCGCCCCCAATCTGCTGTGTGACAAGAAGATGGGCGACTTTGAGCTGTGGGTCGAGTTCATGATACCGAAAGTTTCCAATTCGGGCGTCTTTCTCCACGGGATCTACGAGATGCAGATTTGGGACAGCTTCGGCATCGTGCCCCGGCTGGACACGGACCGGACCGGGGCGCTCTATCACTATGCGGCCGGCCTGATCAACGGCATAGACGGGGGGACGGTCCCGCTGGTCCGGGCGGAGCGGGACCACGGCTATTGGAATTCCTATCATGTGTGGTACCAAGCGCCGCGCTTTGACGCGTCGGGCAAGAAGATCCAGAACGCCAAGGTTCTCCGCGCGTTGCTCAACGGGCAGTTGATCCACGAGAACCAGGAGCGGCTCGGGCGGACGGTGGCGACGCCGGAAATCCCCGAGGCGGAGACCAATCCGGTGGTGGGGTTGCAGGGCGACCACGGCTTTGTGGCGTTTCGCAACATCTACGTGCGCCCGTTGCGGTGGCCGATCCCGTCATCCACTCCGTGACATTCTGGCGGCGTTTGGCAACATCCGCAAGCGGCCATTGCGGCGCCTGCCCCGGCCCTCAACGCAAAACAGAAAGGAAACTGTTTGGATGAGAATGAAGAAACCAAAACGCAATGCACAATCAGGCCAAGCCCGCCCCGCTGTGGCCTCGCGCGGCCACGGCGGTTTGCCCATATCGCGCCGGCGTTTCGTGGCGGGCGGCATTGCCTCCATCACCCTGTCCGGCCTGGCCCCGCTGCTGGCGCCCCCGCATGTGCTCGGCGGCGAAGGGGCGCCCAGCAATACGCTGGCAATTGCCGCCGTCGGCTGCGGCGGCATGGGCCGCATCTACCTGGACGGCTGCAAAGCCGAACGCATTGTGGCATTGTGCGACCTGGACCACGATTTTGTCGCCCGGCGCGGGGTGTGGGACAAATTCCCGGCGGCTGTCCGCTACCACGATTACCGGGAGATGTTCGACAAGGAGGCGAAGAATTTCGACGCGCTCATTGTTGCCACGCCGAACCACACGCACGCGATCCTGTTGATGGCTGCGCTTGAACTCAAGAAGCATATTTACTGCGCCAAGCCGGCCACCCACACCATCGCCGAGGCGCGGCGGGTGCGCGCGGCAGTGCTGGCCACCAAGGGGATCGTCACCAAGACCAGCATCCAGGCCTCCGGCACCGATGCAGCCCGGAGCACGACCGAAATCCTGATGTCGGGGGTTCTGGGTCCCATCCGGGAAATACACATTTGGTGCAGTCACCCCATCTACCCGTGCTCGCTGACCCGGCCCACAGAGACCCAGACGCCGCCTCGGGACATGAATTGGGATTGGTGGATTGGCCCGGCGCCGTTTCGTGCGTTCAATTCGGCCTATCACCCCGAAATCTGGCGGCCGTGGTGGGACTTCGGTGACGGCACCGTGGGCGACATGGCTTGCCACGTGCTACACATGTTCTTCCAGGAACTGCAACTGGGCGCGCCTGCGCGGATCTACGGATTCGGCTCCACGCGCTGCGAGAGCTACATGAAGCGCTTGCAAACCCCGGAATGCCAGGGGAGCGCCAACGTGGTGACCTGGGAATTCCCCGCGCGCGGCTCGCTGCCACCGCTCAAAGTCCATTGGTATGACGGAGGCATAAAGCCTCTGCCGCCGGAGGGCGTCCCTCCCGATGCGCTGTTGCGCTCGGATGGAATTTTTTTCGTAGGTGAAAGAAGTGTCATGCAAACGGGCTATTACGGCTCATCCAAACCGCTGCTGCTGGCGCCAGTGGAGAAGTTCCAAGATTTCCAGCCCCCGCCCAAGACATTGCGCCGGTGCGAACAGTCGGACCATTACACCGAATGGACTGCCGCGTGCAAAAGCGGGGCGAAAACCGTTTGTCCGCTCGAGTTCGGCTGCGAGATGGCGGAGATGGTTTTGCTGGGTTCCCTCGCCTTGCGCTCCGGGACGCCGCTCGAATGGAACGCGGCCTCGATGCGCGTGACGAATGACGCCGAGGCCAACAGTTACGTGGACCCACCATACCGCGCCGGTTGGAAACTGTGAGCGCGCCCTGCGCAGCCGGCTGAATGGGATAAAGAGCGGGCTAATCAATGGTATGAATGGCCCATTTGACCATCCTTTTCTTGAGATTCAGGGTTCGGCCATCCACGACGAAAGTCCCATCACCATTAGCATGGAAGGTGCGTCGCTCTTTGCGCTTGGGGTCAATCCACGCTTTGACACCTTGCAAAATGAAGAGGCTGTATTTATCCACCAGCGAGGAGTCCACGACGCGGCATTCGATGTTGGCGAGGCACTCGGCTATGAGTGGGGCCTGGACTTTTTCGGCAGGCACGGGCGTGAAGCCAAAGGTCTTAAACTTGTTGACGTCCTGCCCGGAGCAATTGCCAATATCAACGACCTTGCGCGCCAGATCCACGGTGGGAATGGCGATGACACATTCCCTGGTCGCGCAGAGGGCCTTGAAGCTGAAGTCCCAAGAGCCGATAATGCAGCCAATTTGCGGCGTAAAATCAATGAGCATGTGCCAACTCATGGTCATGATATTGGCTTTGCCTTTCTGCGCCGTGGTTACCAGAACGACCGGACCGGGTTCGATCAGTCGAAATGCCTTTGGAAGCGGAAGTTCGTTCATATTGGATATTGTTCCAGGCTCCCGGCCCCAGGCAAGAGCAATTCGGCCACAACGCCTTGGAAGTGCGGGGCGGGTTTGGGTGATTGGCAGAGAATTGTGCTTGCCGAAACGGGTTGCCCAGTATAATATGGCACAAGCACAAGCAAACGTATGACAGATGAGCAGATTTTGCGTTTTTACCGCGCCCTTTTTCGATTCGGCCGCCCAATCGCATAGGCTGAGGCAACCCGCAATTCGGTGAGAAAACCCAAGAAAACCAGTAAAAAGATCATGAAATCCACCTCTAATACCCGGCCTCCTCTTCACATTCCGCTGTTGCTTTGCGCGCTGCTGGCCGCGCCAGGCGCGTTTGGGCAAGCCACCTCCACTTGGAATGGTTCCTCCGGCTCGACGGCCACCACGGGGTGGAACAGCGCCGGCAACTGGACTCCCTCCGGCGTTCCATGGGTTTCCGGGAGCGTCACCAACGCGCTGGTTTTTCCCGCCGGCATCAGCGGCGCCGCGCTGGACAACGGCAACGACATGACGGGCGCCACGATCAGCAGTCTGACCATCAGCCCTGGAGCCGGGTCCTATGTTCTGGGCGGCAACCCAGTGGACACGGTGAGCGGGATATTTGATGATTCCACGAGCCTCCAGACCCTTAATCTGGGGCTAATCCTCTCCGCCGCCAGCAACAACCTTTACGCGCCCGCGGGGGGCGATCTGGTAGTCAATGGCGTCATCGGGGACGGTGGCAACGGTTACGGAATCGCCGTGAACGGCGCGGGACTGGTGTCGCTTACGACCAACGAGACCTTTACTGGAACCACCTTTGTGAACGCCGGGACGCTGGAGTTGGATTTTAACACCCTGGCAAACAACACCGCCGGGCCGCTTCAACAAAGCAACAACATCATCGCCCCCTCTGCGCTGAGCCTGGGAGGAGGGACGCTTTTGGTCAATGGCAGCGGCACGCTGACCAACAGCCAGACGTTCACCAAAACGACGGTTGCCGTGGGAAGTTCGGTGGTCCAGGTGACGCCGGCCTCGGGCACTGTGACCATCAGCAATACCCTGGCGCTGGGTGCCCTGACCAATGCCGTTGGGGCAACGGTGATGTTTGTCGGCCCCGCCACCTCCACGGGAGCGACCAGCACCACCGGACAAAGCGGATCGCTTGGCAATGCCTCGACCACCGGATTTGTCCCAGCCACCGCCAATATCACCACCACAACAGGCACGGCCAACTTGCAGATCACCGGCCCCACCAATGTCCCGGCTGGCCTGACGGCGGATGTGGCCTATGCCACAGTTGGACTCTATGATTTTGCCACTGTGGTAGGAACTTCGCCTTTTACGATTGTCGGGTCCTCCCAAGCCCCTTCTCCCGGCTATGGTGACGGGGGATCAGGAGTTAGTGTGGGGACTGACGGCGGTTATGCTCTCATTAATGCGGGTCAAATGGGAGGCGGTAGTGGCGGCGGCGGCGGCCCGTACGACATCGTCACGTCGGCGGCGGGTCGGAACACCGACCTTCTGAATGGCATCCGATTCAATCAGAACGCGGCCGTTTCAGTCACGGGCAGCGGGGTATATAGCTACGGAGGTGTCCTGGTGACCCCGAACGTGGGCGAGAACAATATAACGATGGTCGGCTTTGGCATCCTGCGCGCGACCAACGGCCCCGGTTCGCTGGCGATCTGGCAAAACAACACCCAAGGGTTTTTGAACATCACCGGGGCGCTGACCGACAACAGCGAGTGGAGTTCGAGCCACCTTGTGGCCGATGCCGGCGGGGCCTATATCCAGGCCGGCCCCGGCACGGTGAATTACGAGGGGGCTAATACCTATAACGGCCCGACCTTTTTAAATGGCGGGACATCCATGATCCAGTCGGATTCGGGTTTCGGCGCTCCGACCAACGTCGCGCAACTGGTTACTCTGAACGGCGGCACTGTGGTGGGCAACGCCACTTTTACGCTGGATAATGGCTCCGGCGTGAACGCGCGCCCCTTCGCGCTGGGCATCAACGGCGGCGGGCTGGCGGCCGTGGCCGGCAAGACTATGACGGTGGACGGGGTGATCAGCGGCCCGGCGGGGACAGGCCCGTTGTTCATCGGCATTGGGCCTAGCAGCGCCAATGGAAATGTGTCGGGTCTTGTTCCCGGCTCAGGGCCCAGCACCGCGAACTCGACGCCAGTCTATGCCACCGGCCTGGTGGTTTTGAGCGGGGCCAACACGTGGACCGGCGGCACGGTTATTGACAGTGGCACGCTGAACTTTGGACCCACCAGCCTGGGCCCCGGCGGGATTATTTTCAACGGCGGCGGGCTGCAATGGGCCACCGGAAACACCCTGGATGTTTCCTCGCAGACGGTGACCATCCTCGCCGGGGTCAACACGCTGGACCTGAACGGGAACAACGTGACCCTGGCCAACTCGATTGGGAACTCAGGCGCGGGTTCCCTGATCGTGACCAACGGCACATTGACTTTGGATGGAGCCAACACCTATTCCGGCGGCACGACGATTGGCAATTCCGCCAGCCTCATTGCGGCCAACACCAGCGGTTCGGCCACAGGCTCCGGACCGGTGACGGTGCTGAACCTGGCCACCTTGGGCGGCACCGGCACGATTGCGGGAAGTGTCACCTGGCAGAGCGGGGCGCTGGCTTCGTTCACCCAAGGTTCCACCCTGACCATTTCCGGCGCGGTGACCTTGAACGGCAACAGCGTGAAAGTAAATGTTCCTGGCGTGGTGCCATTGGGGGTGGGCACTTACACGCTGATGACTTACAATAACACGGGCAGCACCGGCGCGTTTAGCACGGCCGCACCCACCTACTCCGGCGCCGGAGTGGCGCCTTCGACAAAATCCAGCATTTCCACCAGCGGCGGCCAGGTTACCTTGACCGTCACCTCCACCGGCGGACTCAATGGCGTGTGGGATGCGGGCGCCAGCGGCAATTGGTCAACAGCGGGTGATTGGCTGAACGGTCTTGTCCCCGGCAGCAACGCGGGAGATGTGGCTACCTTTGGCGTCGGCAACCCTTCGACCCCAACCATCGTAAGTCTGACCCAAAATGAAACTTTGGGGGAAATTCTGATGACCAACGCCAATGCCTTCCAAATTGCCAACGCGTCCGGGAACAGCTGGGCTTTGAAGATGAACAATACAACCAACGCCCCGACGATCGTCGTAACCGCCGGCACGGCCAATGCAATTCAAACCGCAGTCGCTGTGACCAACGCCATGGCGGTGACGGTGGCCGCCAACGCCTTGCTGTCTGTTTCCGGCAACATCACCAACGCCGACCCCGCCAACCTCAGTGTTGGGACGCTGGCGGTGAGCGGGCCGGGCACACTGGCCCTTTCGGGCAATAACAGCTTTGGACCATCCACATCCGGCCAACGGGGCACCGCGCTTTCCGCCGGGAGCACCCTGCAAGTGGGCAGCGCGGGCGTGCTGGGCGCGGGCGATCTGGACATTGTGGGGACCACGGGCAGTGGCAAGCTCCAGGCGGGGGCTTCGTCGGTGGCTCTGCCCAACAACATTGACATCGCAGTCGGCCTGACCGCCACAGTGGACAGCCAGGCAAACGCGCTGACATTGTCCGGCACTGTGGAGGACAGCGGCGGCTTGACCAAGATCGGCAGCGGCTCCCTGGCCTTGAGCGGCTCCAACACCTACACCGGCCAGACCGCGATCAACGCGGGAGTGGTGAGGATTTCTGCGGACGCCAATCTGGGCAGCACCACCGCTGAGACTGCTGTCCTCCTGAATGGTGGCGATTTGATGGGAACTGGCGCCATCACCCTGGGAGCCACTCGCAACATCAATATCGGCCTGTCGGCGGGCCTCCTGGGCACCAACGCCCTGATAGACGCGGCGGCGGGCGGGACTTTCACCATCCCAGGCATCATCGGCAGCGCCGGCAACGCGGGCGCAGACAACCTGATAGTCAACAGCCAGCCCGGCAGCACCGGCACTGTGGAACTGGAAGGCGCAAACACCTATACCGGCACGACGGTCGTTTCCAATGGCACCCTGATGGTGGGAGCGGCGGCTGCGTTGGCGACCACTACCGTCAATTACAACAACCAAGGCGGCACGCTGGCCTTTGATGGCAGCCTGGGCATTACGGCCCCCACCTTGGGCGGATTGAGCGGTTCGCAATCCCTGCCTTTGCTCAATACGTCCGGGGCCGCGATCACACTGACGTTCGACAACCCCGGCAGCGGCACGGTCATCTACTCCGGCGTTCTCAGTGACAACAATGGCGCAAATGGCGCCGGAAACCTGGTCCAGGCCGGAGCCAACACCCAGGCTCTCGCGGGCGCCAACACTTACACAGGCACCACTACGGTCAATTCCGGCATCCTGCTGATCACCAACGGCGGCGTCATCAGTAATGCCAGCGCGATCAATATCGCCGAGAACGCCAGTGCGCAGTTGGTGGTGGCCTCCGGTGGCACCGTGACAACCAGCGCCTCATGCAACCTGGGCGAACCGTCTCTGGGCATCCTGGTGACTGCCGGCGGCGTCGCCAACTTCAACGGCGGCCTGACGATGGATGTGAACGATTATGGCGCCGACAGCGACAGCCTGCTGCAAATCAACACCGGTGGTGTCCTGAACTCAACCACCCTGACAATGGGACGAAACGGGGTGACCACATTCACGACGGCCAATGGCATTCCGACGACGGGATCAACCGTCGCCGGCCTCTATGTCAATGGCGGAACGGCAAATTTTTCCGGGGAGATCAACGTCGGCAATGGCCAGGCTTCCAGCGCCTTCTTGACCGTGGCCAACGGCGGCATCTTGAACCTCACCAATGGCGGCACCTTGGTCATCGGCGACACCACCGGGCGCTATTGCGTGGTGGATGTTGTCAACGGCACGCTGCTGGTTCCAGACACGGACACCGGCATCTCCCTGGGCAACACGGTCGCCAGTGACGCCGTGCTTCTGCTCCGGGGCGGAACGATCGAGGCAGGGGTCATCGGGTTCGGCCAGGCGGCAAACGCGGAAACCAATGTGCTCACCATGACCAATGGAGACCTCTACCTAGGCAGCGGCGGGTTGGCGACGGTCTCATCAGCCACCAGCGGCAACCTCAACCTGGTCACTTTCTCAGGCGGCCTGTTGGGAGCTTTGACCAATTGGACGGGGACGGTGCCCATTACTGTGTCCAACACGCCGATCTTTCAGACGGCCGATCCGAACGGAGTTCCGCAGACCATAACGCTGGCCGGAGGCATTTCCGGCACGGGAAATATCATCATAACCGGTGGCGGCACGCTTATCTTGAACGGGACCAACAACTGGACCGGCTGGACCACCGTGAGCAACGGCGCCACACTTGCGTTGACCGCTTCGACCGCCCCCGTGGTGACTACCTTGACAAGCCCGACCATTACCGTGTCCAATAACGCGACCTTTGACGTGTCGGCGCTGAGTTCCTTCACGCTGACCGGCCAGACCCTGCAGGGCAGCGGCACGAACAACGGCTCCATCATTCTCGGCTCAGGCTCCTCGCTTTATGCGGGCTTGAACGGCACCTATGGCACCAACACGTTTAACAATAACCTCACGTTGGGCGCGGGCGTGGCGGCCTATTTTGATCTCGGCACCGTCCACAATCAAGCCAACGACCTGATCCTCGTCAACGGGAGCTTGACGCTCAGTGGCAACCCCATTCATATCAAAGCGCCAAGCGCCGGGGCGACTTTGGACACCAGCGCCGACTACGTGCTCTTCAGCGCGCCGGGGGGCATCACCGGGAGCCCTCTGAGCACGCCGGTTTGGGACGTGCAGCCGGCCAATTACGCCAACTTCTCCATTCTGGCCAACTCCAGCCAGGTTGTGCTCCATTATTACAACGCCAGCAGCCTGCCGCCTACAGGGGGCGGTTCGATCAGTCCCTCAATCTTGTATCAGGGGCAATCCGGGCTTGTCACTGTCACGGTCACCCCCGGAGGCTCCAGCTTTATCAAGAGCGTGGTGCTGAGTTTGGGGGCGCTGGGCGGAACGACGACAAATCTGATCCTTAGTTCCACTGCCAATGTTTGGACCTGGACAGTGAAAAGTTCATGCAGCCAAGTCCAGTTCAAAGATTTGACGATTCGAGGCCCTTTGCAGGGCGATTTTGCGGGCGAGGAATTTCTTGAGGGTAATGGCTT
>JBEKOF010000179.1:0-9657 GCA_049522055.1 Verrucomicrobiota bacterium
CAGTTCTTTGCTCATGTTCATTCACACCAATTCCTGGTGTCTTTTTCCCATGAGTCAACGACCCTTTTGGCCTCCTCTCAGTTTCGCTCCCCCAGTGTCTTTTAATTTGAGTCAACTCGTGGCTGTTAAAAGCTGAAATAAAAGCTTGAAATGTCAAATAAAGTAGTGTAACTTAGTATGAGCCAAAAAATGGAAAGAGAACCGAGGACTTCACATTTTTGCGTGCTATGAACACAGGATTCGCAAGATTCTCAGGATTGAGAGCCAGCCATTCGGAGGTCAATCATTGTTTTTGGAGCTTGCTGGATTGTTCTAACATATTTATGTCAAGCACCTTGCGCATGAGGCTCAACCTGGAAAGCCAAGCCGATCTTGCGTCGATTCCCTTCTCAATGCAGAGAGGTATGAGAAATGCTCAAGAATGGGACAGATTGTGGTAAAACGGGACAGGTCGAGAGACAGCAGTGTAGAAATGTTAAACAACTAAAATTGAATTATGATTAAAGTTAAGACCATCGGTTTCGCAGGCGTGGTTCTCGCCGCCTGGGTTCTCTCCCCCGCCGTGCTGGCGCAACCCACGATCACAGGAACAATTTCCTTGGACCAGGGGGCGTATTCTTATGATGTGGGCGGCGAGTTTACGGCGGTAACAACCGTAACAGGCGGCGGGTCCCTGCTTAATCCTTACAGCACCATGGCGCTGGAAACAGGCGAAGGCACCGGCTCAGGCGTCGCGGGTGTCGCCCAAGGCTTCCAGACATTCTGCGTCCAAACCTCAGTGGATTTTTCTCCCGCTTCGTCCGGCTACAATAACGGCACTCCCTACAATTTCACCACCAGCTTGAGTTCCCTCGACTACGTCAACGGCAGCAAAGGAAGCACCGATGTTGAGAATCTGACCGTCGGTGCGGCCTGGCTTTACGAGCAGTTCGCCACGGGCAACTTGATGAATAATTACGGTTACGCTTCCAGCGGCAGTGCCCGGCTGCAAGACGCCGGTCTTTTGCAGGCGGCCATCTGGGCGCTGGAAGGCAATCAGACCTACTCGGATGGTAATTATGTTGTTCCCACAACCGCAAACAACATTTTCTATAGCGATGCCTTGAGCGAATTTCAAGGTTCTTCTACATTGGGATCTCCAACCGATATCAGCAATGCGGATGCCCCCGTAACCTCCGCCAACTACTCCACCTATAACGTGGAAATTCTTAATTTATCAACCGGAAGCGGCAACAGCTTGTGCTCGGCACAAAACCAGCTCGTTTACTTGGGCGACCCCCCGGTTCCAGATGGCGGCGCGACTCTGGCGCTGCTGGCCCTGAGCCTGGCCGGCCTGGCGGCTTTTGGCCGTCAAGTGGGCGCCCTTCAAAAGGTGTAGTATTCTTCCTCGCCACGCTCTGGCGCCCTCGTATCGCGCTTCGTGTTGTTTCTGATTTCTATTCACTGACGCGAACCTACTGCACGACCAACCGATAGAAGCGGTAAGTATAGCCCGGCGCGCCGGTGTCGGTAAAAGTGTAAGGGGTGCTCGTCGGGGTGAAGGTCGTCAGCACCGTCCAATTGATCAAATCGGTCGAGACTTGCAATTGGTAAGTCCAGCCCGGATTAACCATCATGTTCAAGACGAAACCCCCGTTTCCGTTCAACACCAGGGCGGAAATGAACTCCAGCCTCCCCGCCTCGGGGTACACCCCGAACATCGAAAAGCTGAATGGCTGGGTGGAACCGGATGTGTTGGTGACGTTCAGGAAGTAGGAATATCCCGGCAGCCACGGCCAACTGGTCGTGTTTTCCAGGGAATAATCCAGCCCCCCGTTGGCATAGTTCTCCGAATACCAGTCATCCGACGTCGTCAGGGTCGGCGCGCTCCCCTGGTCCAGGAAGAGCCAGACGTTCGCCGAATGGACCGAGGTGTCAATCCATTCGGTGGCGTCAGCCGGCACGTCAATCCGAAACTTCAACTGCCCAAAAGCCGGAATCTGGTTGGTGGTATAACCGCCGTAGAACGGCAGCGTGTTGGTGTAATTAATGTAGCCCCCATTGGTGCTGTCGCTTATCGAGAACGTTGAATCGCTCTGAGCGTAGAAGCCGAGGTAGTAGGTGTTGCCCGGTCGCAAGGGGGGGGTGGTCAGGGTGTAGGTTCCGGGCGAAGTGAAATTAGGATACGGCCCGTGGTTTTTGTTGTCGCTATTCCAATCGCGCAAATCGCTTGTGGTAGTCGCCTGGCCGGGCGGCGAGGTGTCGCGGACATACATCACCACGTCCCCCAATTGCGTGCTGAACGTCACATTCCAGTCCACCGGGGCGTTGGTCGGAATAAACGCGTTGTAATAGAGCCAATCGCCCGCCGCCATTTCCTGGCTCGTGTAACTGCCACCGTTCAATGAAAGGTTGCTGATGCTGCCGGTGTCCATCCGCAGGCGATAGCGGACGTTGGAACCGCCGGCCGCTTGCACGGCCAGGTACCACGCCCCGCTGGTCAGATACGCCTGGTGCCGGCCATCCAGCGGCACCCAATTGCCGTAGGCGCTGCCGCTGCTGGGCGAGAGCGAGCGGTCGTAGAGCGTGCCGCCGCAGTTGCCGGAAGAATAGTGACTAAGCGTGGGTGGCGCGCCCGCTCGAATGTAGAGGTTGGGGTTGCCGCTCAGGGCGTCCAGGCGCGTGCGCAACACCCCGGTATTGGTGGTGGGAACGATGATTTCGTAGTAATCAAACGCCCCTTCGGCAAGGTCCGAGCCTCCGTCGCCCCCCTCCTGCGTTCCGTTGACTTCCACGCCGGTGTCGGCAAACAGGGGGCCGCCTGGGGGCAGACCGGGCGTCGTCACCGCTCCGCCCACCGCGGGCATGGTCCACGCCGGCCGGTTCAATTCAAGGGCCTGGCTGGTCAGTGTGTAGCTCGCCGCGGTGTTTCCATAGACTTGCACATACCAAGTCCCCGGCGTCAGGTAGGGCGCCACATATATCCCCTGGTTGGCGACCAAGGGCGATGAACTGTCGCAATAGACACCGTCGGGCACCGCTCCGGGCCGGACGCTCACTGACGCCGCCCCGGAGGATTGCGTCAGACTGAGGACCCAGCCGAGGATGGGCGATTCGCCCAGACTCGCGGGAACGGTGACCTCGTAGAACGCGCTTTGGCCCGCTTCCAGAACGCCGCTGGCCGTGTTGATGACGCCGTTGTTGTAGTTGTTCAAGCTCGGGTCAAAGGCCAGAGCGGGGATCGGCATTTGGCGGATATGCACGGTGAAGTCGGCATTGATATAGGCGTCGGCGACGTTGTTGTAGTAAGCCTGCACGGTCAGCGAGTAATTGGTCGCCGTCGGATTGGGCAAGGTGATTATCGAAGGCGACGACCAAGACCCAAACGCGCCGCCATTGTTGCCATAGCTTCCATAAGGCGCAATGATGTTGGAGCCTGTCTGCATCGTCATGTAAGGGGAGGCGGTGACGTTATCCAGCCGCACCTCCACCGCGGGCATGCCGGGCGGGATGGTAAACTGATAGAGCGCATTTCCGCCTCCCGGGACGGCGTTGGTTTGATAGATATCCATGCCCACCGGCCCGACCGTCCCGAGGTTGGTGATGCCCTGTGGGCCGTAACTGGTCAAGGTGTAGAAACTTGAGTTCGATCCGATGGTAGAACCGCTGGGGTTGACCCCCTGGCTTACCACCCCCAGGTAATAGGTCCCCGCGACCACGTAGTTGGAATAGGAGTAATTGGGCAGCAACAGATATTGCTCGTTGCCCGGCTGCTCCATCTCCCGCCCGCCCTCCAGGAGATTGGGAGACTGGCCGCCTGCCGCTTCGTTCGGCAGCGCGTTCTGTTGCAGCATCAGAAGCGTTTCGCCGGTTACGTTCGATAATTGGATTTGCCAGCTGGGAGCATTCGTGGGCACGGTCACCTGGTAATAATCCACCTGGCGCGGATTCAGCCCGTTCACATTGGCCGCCACTCCGTTGCTAAATGCCAGCGGGGTGACGGGAATGGTGAACCCAGGCCCGATCCCGCGGCTGACCAGCGTGTAACTGACCTGGTTGGTGGAGGAGG
The DNA here is from genome assembly GCA_049522055.1 of Verrucomicrobiota bacterium. Taxonomy (GTDB): domain Bacteria; phylum Verrucomicrobiota; class Verrucomicrobiia; order Limisphaerales; family Palsa-1400; genus JBEKOF01. Next base: position 4,049 of record JBEKOF010000179.1, read on the forward strand.
TGTTGTTGTACACCCCCAGGTAATAGTTCCCCGGCGAGAGCGGGTTGCCCATCCCCATTTCCAATGTCCGCCCGTATCCTCCTTCACCGCCGTTCGGATCGTATTCTTCCCCTGTCCAGTCCCAGCCCGCCTGCCATTCATAACCGCTCGGCCACGAGGCGTTGTCCTGCGGTGACCAATAATAGGGGCTGGACAGCGTCGGCGCGAAGTCCCGGCAAATATACAAAATGGGCTGCACGTAGAGGTCGTTGGGCGCCGAGACATTGGTCAGCCGCACGTCCCATCCCAGCGCGTTCGCAGGCACAGTGATGTTGAAAAACTGCCAAACGTCGGGCAGCTGGTTAATGATGGTGGCCGTGCCGCCGTCAAAGGCCACGGTCTGCGCGCCGATGGCATGCACGTCAATGATGTAACTGGCGTTCCCGCCCTCCTGCTCCGCCTGCACCATCAGCGTGTAATTGGTCACAGCCGGGTTGGGGATACTGATCACGGTGGAACTGTTCCAAGCGTAACTCGCCCCGCCGTTGTTGCCATAAATGTCGTTGACCGCCGGCAACTGGCTGCCCGTCAGCAGGGTCATGTAGGGCGAGCCGGTGGTGTTTGTCAAGTATATCTCCAGGCTCAGCGTGTTGGCGGGGACGCTGAAGGAATAGGCGGACATTTGGCCCGCCAGGCTCAGGTTGTTCGTCTCCCGCAGGTCCGTCAAGCCGGTGGGATCCACCGTCCCCATGTTGGTCACGTCCAACGACCCGTAACTGCCCAGCGTGTAACTGCTCAAACCGGTCCCTGTGGAATAGCCGGAGCTGGGGTTGACCCCCTCGCCGACCACCGCCAGGTAATAAGTCCCCGCCGCCACGTAGTTGGAGGCGGAATAGTTATTCGGCATCATCAGATACTGTTGATCGCCCGACTTGTTCATCTCCCGCCCGCCCTCCAGGTAATATGGGTCCTGGTTGCCCGCGTTCTCGTTCGGCAGCGCGTTCTGTTGAATGAGCAGCAGCGAGTCGCCGATGTTGGTGTCCAATTCCACCCGCCAACTGGTGGCGTTGGGCGGCACGGTCAGTTGGTAATAGGCCGCTTCCCGCGGCGCCAGGCCGGGGTTGATGACGATGTTGTTCCCGGCCCCGTTGGTAAACGCCAGCGGGGTGATCGGAATGGTGAAACCAGGCCCGATCCCGCGGCTCATCAGGCTGTAGGTCATTGGCGCCGAGCCGCTGAAACCGATGACCCCCACATAGTAGGTCCCCGCCTGCAATGGATTTCCCATCCCCATCTCCAGGATCTGCCCGTAGGCGTCCGCGCCGTTCGCATCGTAGTTATCTCCTGTCCAGTCCCCGCCCGCCTCCCAATCGTAACCGCTCGGCCACGTGGCGCTTTCCCAAGGAGTCCAATAACCGTTGTTGCCAGGCGGCAACTCGTCCCGGCATATCATAATGTAAGGCGAGCCGCTGGTCACATTGGTCAGACGCAGATCCCATCCCACCGTATTGGCGGGCACGGTGTAGGTGAAGTATTGATATTTGCCCGCCGGCTGGTTGGTCACTTTCGCCAGGTTGCCTGTCCCATCGAAATTGATCGGCGGCCCGGTCAACTGGCTGCCGGCAAGGATGAAGTTGCCCAGGACCGCGGCAGGTGAATAGATGCCGAGGTACCAGACATCGGCCGGGTGGCCGGGTTGCTGGAGGTAATCCAGAGTGCTGGAGAGGTCCACATAGCTCTGCGAGCTGTCACTGTAAGAATCATACGGATTATTCCGGTAGTTCCATGCCCCGGGCACCGCGTTGCGCCGAAGGGCGATTTCAAAACCCGCCGGCGGGTTGGTCAAATCCAGCTCCCACCCCAGCGAATTCAGTTGCTCGGCCACGTTGGTGACCGAGTAGTACCGCCAGCCGACCCGGTTGGGAGCGTCGTTGGTGATCGCAAACACATAATTCACCGGCGTGATCACCGGCTGGCCGTTGACCAGCGAACAGTTGAACGGGGGGGTGCCATAGACCGTCACGTAGAATGAGCCATCCGTCAAGGTCGGCGGCACCAAAGCCAGGCTGTTGCCCACTCCGCCGGATATGTCGGAAACCGCGTCATTGACGAATTCGTTGGGCACGTTGTTTGAGCGCACCGCCACGCCTGGAGCGCCGAGGCTGGGCAGAGCGTCCACTTCCCATGCGATCTGCTGCACGGGAATCTCCACCAGAAAGGTCAGATATCCGTAATCGCTCGGATTCACCGTGATCGTATTGGTCCAAGTGAATGGGATGCTGGTCACCGCCTGCTGCCTCGAATCCAGGTTGAAGAGCAGGCCCGGATTGCCCGCCACTCCCACAAAATACTGGTTGCCAGGGCTTAGATATGTCGGCACCACCAGCATCTGACCCGCTTGCGTAAGATCATAAGTGTCTGTGTTGTAAGGAACTGGCGCCAGCGTGGATTTCACGTACAGTTGATTGGCCAATCCAGGGAGGTCCAGACGCCAGGCCAGGGTGCCGGTGGGAATGGTCGTCTGGAAGAACGCCATCCCTTCGGCCCCCATCGTGTTGGTCACGCCGCTGCTGTTATCGCTCGCCAAGGGGGGCAATTGCTGCACGTATGCCTGGCCGCTCACCAGGTTCCACTGCGCGTTGGGCGTGGCGTGGACCAGGATATACCAGTTCTGGCCGGGAGTGAATTGCTCGCCTTGCGCCAGCACAAAACCATTGGAGCCGGTACGCGCCGACGCGTAATCGTAAAAGTTGGTCGTCGGTAGCGAACCATTCAAAAGATAAAGGCTGGCCTGGCCGCTTTGGACGTTGAGCGCGTTGCGCCAAACCCCATTGGCTGTCGTCTCGGTGAGGATCGAGAAATAATAATCGCCTCCGGTCGTGCTTTGATTGTTGTAAACCTGGGTGCCGGGCTGGTTGGTTCCAGGATCCCAGGTCAGCGCCGTGACCGACGCCAGTTCCGCACCCAAGACGTAGTTGGCCGAACTATCCGTGCCGGCAGGCAGATAAACGCCAATGAAGTAGGTCCCGGCAACCGCCTGCGTGCTGTTGTAAGTAACTGTGTCTATGGATGTTCCGTAGCTTACCACGTCATACACGCCTGTCGTCGGCAGTTGCCCTTGGCGGATGTAGAGATAGGGAGGGGTGGCGTTGGTCGAGCTGACCACGATGCGCCAGCCGGTGAGCAGGTTCGAGGGCACATCTACTTGGAAATACTGCCAAGCTCCCGCGCCGCTATTGGTCAGGTATCCGGTCGTCGAGAAGACCAGCGGCTTGGAGACCGGATAACTGGCGCTGCGCAGATCAGGGCGATTGGTCGTCAGCGCCACGCTGAACGCCTCGCTCGTCGAGGCCGACGGCGTATAAACCAGCAGATGGTAAGTGCCGGTGGCGAACTCCGGCGCCTCCAAGTTGATCTGATTAGTCAGGCCCACAAGGCGCGAGGTGAATTCATAATTGTTGATCGTCGGAGGAACGCCCCCATTCGTCACGTAAAGCCAGGAGTACGCGGCCGTGCTGTTGGAGACCACCAGCGAAAGATTGGTCGCCCCCGCCGTAAGGGTGAAGGTGTAGTTGGTTGTTTGCCCTGGGGAATTGGTTCCAACGAAGGGTTGAGCTTGGCTCCATGGCGCGGCTAAACCGGCCAAAAGCGACAATAGCGCGCGTAATTGAAATTTCATATGGGTCTGCTGGAGATGAGTGTGGCTTTTCCTTATGGCTTGGTTGTCCCATAAACTGTTGTCAAGTTCAAGGAAAAAACGAATAAATCTGGATGCTTCGGACTTGCCGGGCCGTTGAACAAGACGTGAAGATCAGGACACCGCCATCGGGCCGCCGACATTAATCTTGTGCGCCAGGCAGTAAGCGCCGTTGGCCGCATATTTTGTCGCCCAGTATTTCAGCTCGGCGCGCTCCTCCGGTTTCAAGGCGCGCACCACCTTGGCCGGAGCGCCCAACACCAGCGAGCCGGCCGGGATCTTGGTGTGCTGCGTGATCAGCGCCTTGGCTCCCACCAAACATTGCGCGCCCAATTCCGCCCCGTCCAATATCACCGCCCCCATCCCGATCAGGCATTCGTCTCCCACCGTGCAGGCGTGGACAATGGCCGAATGGCCCACCGTCACATAACTCCCCAGCAGGCACGGATACTCATCCGCCAGATGCACCACCGCGTTGTCCTGGATATTCGTATGGTGGCCCACCACGATTCGGTTGATGTCCCCGCGCAGCACCGCGTGATACCAAACACTGGCCCCGTCGCCCAGGGTCACGTCCCCCACCACCACCGCCCCCTGCGCGATGTACACATCCTTTCCCAGGACCGGCTTCTTGCTCAAATATCTGTCCAGTTGGCTTTGTAAGTTCAAGGTTTGCAATTGGATGTCCTATGGCGTTTCATCGTCTTTGCCGGTGTTCATCGCGTTTTATTTCCGCCGGCCCGCGCTCATTGCGATCCGGCTCATCATCTTAATTCTTAACTTTTATTTTTAAAACCAAATCTTTAAGCTCTCCACGGTTATGCCAAAAGACGAATCGGGCCGCGGGCCAAAATCCCTCCGCCGAAAAAAACTGCTCCCGCGCTCCTTTCGCGATCTCACCCCCAGCAGACATTTCAATCCCCGCACTTTTTTTTATGAACTGGTCTGGAAAGCATGGCTCACCCGCCGCACCGGCGAGCACCTCCGCCCGCGCTTTCCCAAGCTCGCCCGCGGGCAAGTCGCCCTCACCTGGATTGGCCACGCCTCCTTCCTGGCCCAGTTTACCGATCTCAACGTGCTCATTGATCCCAATTTTGCCAACTGGCTTTTTCTTTTGAAGCGCCTCAGGCGCGCCGGCATGAAAATCCAGGACCTGCCGCCCATTGACCTGGTCCTGCTCACCCACGCCCATTTCGATCATTTCCATCGTCCCACCCTGCGCCGCCTGCGTTCCCCAAAAATCGCCATTGTTCCCTGGGGCGTCGGCGATTTGGCTTCCAACCTCGGCTTCCAGCGCATCATCGAACTCCAATGGTGGGAAAGCTTCTCTCACGCCGGCTGGAAGGTCACCCTCACCCCTTCCAAGCACTGGGGCGCGCGCGTCCTGCGCGACGATCACCGCGGATACGGCGGCTTTTTGCTCGAACATCAAGGGCGCAGAATCTACCACGCCGGCGACAGCGCCTATTTCGGCGGCTTCAAGGAGATCGGCCAAACTTCCCCCCCCGAAGTGGCCATGCTCCCCATTGGCGCCTACTTTCCCGATTCCTTCCGTCACGTTCACATGGGTCCCGACGAAGCCATCAAAGCCTTCCGCGACCTCCAGGCCCAATGGCTGGTGCCCATGCACTACGGCACTTTCAGACTTTCCTTTGAAGACATGGATGAACCCCTCCGCTGGCTCATGGAATTGGCCGTCAAAAACGGCCTGAGCCATTATCTCAGAATCCTCAAAGAAGGCAACCCCACCGTCTTCTAACCGACGCGGTCACCCGGCCGGCCTTTATCATCCTGCCTCAGAAATCCAGACCAATTATACCATTTCTATTTTGTAATTGCACTATTTTAGATCTTGCGCAATCGTGGGCCATGCCGAAACGATTTCATCTCCATCAACCGGAACAAGCCAAGGCCGTCACCGAGGCCCTGGCCA
>JBEKOF010000180.1:0-9537 GCA_049522055.1 Verrucomicrobiota bacterium
TTCAAAAAAGCGGACAGGTTTGAGTCCGCACCCTGCCGAGCCTCAAAACCCAGAAAATACCCAGAACTATCGAGGTAAAATTAGACCGTTCTTGTTGACTCTATGTCAGGAGTTCTGGAGTCCGGCTGGATCGTCATCCAGCAACCCAAGCCGAGCCAGCTATTGAACCAGTTATTTGCAGATTTGGATCCCGGCGAAGCGGAAGCCATTGCCCTCGCGTACGAACTCAAACCAGCCACCGTTCTGCTGGATGAAACCGACGGTCGCGCCGCAGCCCGCCGATTGGGTCTGCCAACCATCGGCACCGTCGGCATTCTCGCGGGCGCGCGACACTCTGGCAGGTTTCAAATAATCAAGCCGTTGCTCGACTGCTTGATGAAAGATTTTCGCTTCCGCTTGAGGCGCGAACTTTACGACCAACTCGTCTCAGGAGACAAACTTGATTGAAAATTATCAAGAGGCGCACACCCGGACCGTTTCCTCCAGGCTTGCGGCGTCGGCGATGTTGAAACACTGCGCTTGCGCGTCAATCCGCTTCAAGAATCCGGACAAGGCGGCGCCAGGCCCCAGCTCGATGAAACGGGTGAAGCCCTGTTGCAGCAAATAGCGCATCGAATCCTCCCAGCGCACTTCGGAGGTGACCTGCTCCATCAGGAGCGCGGCAATGGCGTCGGGGGCGGTGTGCGGACGCGCCGTGACATTGGAGATCACCGGGACGGCCGGGAGGTTGATCGGCACGCCGGCCAGGAGCGTCCGCACCTTTGGCCCGGCGCCGGCCATGAGGCGGGAGTGATACGCTCCGGCCACCGGCAAAGCCACCGCGCGCCTGGCGCCCCTGCTCTTGGCCAGCGCGCAGGCGCGCGTGATTTTTTCCGTCTCGCCCGAAATGACGATTTGCCCCGGACAATTCAGGTTGGCCACCTCCACGCCGGTCTCGGCGCAGACGGCCCGGGTTTTTTCCAGATCGAGCCCGAGCACGGCCGCCATGGCGCCGCGCGTCAACGCGCACGCCTCCTGCATGAACCGCCCCCGCTGGCGCGCCAGATGCAAACCGTCCTTGAACTCAAAAACGCCCGCCGCCGTCAGCGCGGTCATTTCTCCCAGCGACAAGCCCGCCGCGGCCTGGAACGAAAACGCCGGGGCGCGTTCGCGCAGCAAGTGGAGCGCCATCCAGCTCACCAGGAAAATAGCGGGCTGGGCATTTTCTGTTTTCGTCAATTCCTCTTCCGGCCCGTTGAAACAGAGGGCCGGGAGATCAAAACCGAGGAGTGCGCGGCTTTGTTCCAGGAGAAGGCGGGTGGAGGGAGATACCTGGGCCAAATCCTTTCCCATGCCGGGGTATTGGGCACCCTGGCCGGCGAACAACAAGGCGGTTTTCTGTGACATGCGTGTCACTTAACCACGAATCCCGCGTCGCGGAAAAGAGATTTTTTCTCCGGGCGCGGCCCTGGCCTCTCACGCCGGTTGGACGCACCCGAACAATTTCCGGTCGCGGATCATGCCGGCGACCCGCGGAGGCACGGCCGATTCCCAGGAGGGATCGCCATTGCGGATTTTTGCAAGAACTTCGCGCGAGAAAATGCCCAGGGATTTCTCGTCATAATCGCGCAATCCTTCGATGAACCGGTTTTCCATCAGGTAGGCATGGAGATGGCGCAGATTGGGGGCCACGCGCAGGTTGCCCGCGGTGATGAGCGCTCCGGTTTTGGCCTCCAGCAACGGATAGATATACATTTTCAAATCGTTTCGGAACAGGCGTCCAAAGGACTCCAGGATGCCGCCTTGCAGGTCGGTGTAGTATTTTTCATCAAAGATTTCCTTCAGGGTGGGCACGCCGACGGCCAAGCCGATCATTTTTTTGGTGTAGCGGAAGAAGTAAGCGGCCAGGCGGTAGTATTCCGCGAAATCGGAAATCAGGACCGTTTTGCCCAGGGCGCCGAGAATATCGGCGCGATCCAGAAAATCCCGCGGATCAATTTTGTCTCCGTCGGTCAGGTTCTTGAGGGTCATTTCCATCAGGGTCAGCACTTCTTCCCCCTGCACCTGCGGCTCCTGGACAAAGAGGGCCTGGGCGCAACGGAGCATGTCGAGGGTGACGTTGGTGACGGGGCGGAAGCTGCCGCGCTCGACCAGGATGGACTTTTTGTAAAAGGCGTCGGCGGGCTGGATGACTTGGCCGTCGGCGGTGAAAAGCGCGGCATTGGTCAGCCCGTTTTGCACCAGTTGCAGGGCCATCAGCCGGTCGTCCAGGCGCGCGAAGGCCGGGCCGGAGAATTTGATCATGTCCACTTCGATTCGTTGGGCGCCGACGTTGTCCACCAGCGAGACAATCAAAGTGGCCGGATCCTCGTGCAGGTACAAGGTGCTGTGGATCAAATTGACCCCGAAGATGCCCAAGGCTTCCTGCTCGGCCAGATTCTCTTTGTCCCACAAGCGAACATGGACAATGATCTGGGAAGGTTCCTGCCCCGGCTGGGGCTGGAAGCGCACGCCCAGCCAGCCGTGGGCGTCATCGCGCCGCGAGAAGCTGCGCGCGACCACGGTGTCGGCAAAAACAAAAAAGCGGGTGGTGGCGCCGCGCTTTTCCGCCAGCCGGTCCACCAGGAGTTTGTATTCGTACTCCAGCATGGTCTCCAGCCGCTGCCGGCTCACATAACGTTCGACGCGGCCGTAGATGGCGTCGCTGACCGTCATGTCGTAGGCCGAAATGGTCTTGGCAATGGTGCCGGCCGCGCCGCCGACCTGGAAAAACCAGCGCGCGACTTCCTGGCCGGCCCCGATTTCGGCAAAGGTGCCGTATTTATTCGGATCCAGGTTGATCTGAAGGGCCTTTTGATGCGCGCTTAAAATTTCTCGTTCCATGCCGGCGCGGGTTTATCGTTTCCGCCGCAGCAACTTAAGCCCGTCCGCGTCGGGGCGGAAGTTTAAAGTGGGGCGGGCCGCAAATCCGGAGGTCATGGGCGGAAGGGCGGCGGGGGGATTGTGGGGACCAATTTTCGCGCTTCTTCCATGGTGGTGACTTCCTTGTCCAGAGGCAGAAGCGCCCATTTTTCCGGAAAGATGAAGCTTTGCCCTGCGGCCAGTTTGGTTTCGGGGCTGAGCGGGTCCAGTTCCGTCACCTGGCGGTCAAAATAAACCTCCACGGAGTTGCCGCCGTCGCCGTAGGCCCCCCGGGGCGAGTATAAAAAGTATTTGACAAACAGGAGCCTGCCGCGGGCGTAGGCGATCCATTGCGCGTCGCTGTCGGCCCCGAAGCGGGTGGCGTTTTCGCCGGTTTGCGCCACCAGCACGCCTTCCAGCACGCGCGCCTGAGAGAAGCCGGGGGAATCGCCGTCGTAGAATTTTTTCGAGCCGGTTTCCCGCCACTGGGACCATCCGGCTTTGAACCGGCTTTTTTTGTTCAGAGGAAAAAAGACAAAGCCCCCGCCCTTGCAGAGCGTCCGGTCAATGAGGCAATAGGAGACTTCCTTGTCAGAGACGTTGCGCAGGCGTTGCACCAGGCCCAGTTCGCCGGTGTCGCCGGCGAGGACAAAATCCTTGTCAATCGCGACGCCCAGGGCGGCATCCGGCGCGCTGAAAACCTTGGCGGAAAAAAGGGCGTCGGATTTCCAGCGCTGGGGGCCTTCGCAAAGTTGCCAGTGGGCGGGAAGATGGCGGGATGGCGGGCCGGCGTCGCATTGATAGCCGCCGAGCCACAGGTCGGCGGGGTTGGCGCCCAGGGTCGCGCCCTGGTTGGCGGTATTCTCGAACAAAATGTTTTGCCCGTTGAGGCTGTAATGCACGATCCGCCCGCCCACCGCCGGCGCGACCACCACCTGGACCGGCGTTTCGCTGGCGTTGAGGTAAATGCAGTTGGCCCATCCCGTGTAGGTTCTGGCCTCCACGCCGGCGGGCAATTCGTCGGCGTCCTGGCCTTGGGGGGAAGAGGGGCTGGCCGCCCGGCCCGGCAGGACGCCGCCCGGAGCCAGGAGGGCCACGGCCCAGAGACGGAGCATCCGGCGAATTGCGTTTTTCACGGAGTTCATGCTACCGGATGCTTCTGCGCTTTAGAAGGCTCATTGAGCGATAACGATATTGAATTGGACGGGACGAAGATCAAAATCTGATGAATTAACATTAGAATCCGCCGGGAGACCGGCGCCGCAATGCTAGGAAAACTCTTAGAGGAGGGCCTTGGCCCGGGACAGGAGAAAGTCGGCTATTTCCCGCGCGGAAGAGACTTTCCACCAGAGGGTCAGGGCAAAATAGAGGAAAGTCGCGGCGGTCATCGGGAGGAAGACTTCGCCTAACTTGAGAGGCAGGCTGGCATGACCGAGATTGTTCTGCCAAACGAGGCGGAGGGTCCAGGCGGCCAAACCGGCCAGCAAGCCGGCGACCGCCAGTTTTGGCAACTGCCCGATGATTTCGGCCATTTCGAGGGTCCGCAGTTTTTTGCGCAGAGCAAAGAGCAGCAGGCCCAGATTGCAAAAAGAACTCAGGCTGTTGGCCACGCCGAGGGAGCCGGCCCCCAAATCCGTGCCGAAGAGGAAGAAGACGGTGAAGAGCAAATTGACGGCGAGACAAAAGACGCTCACGCGCATGGGCGTCTGGATGTCTTGCAGGGCGTAAAAGGCGCGGGCCAGAATGTTGACCAGCGAAAAGGAAACCAGCCCCGGCACCAGACAAACCAGGCCAAAACTGACGTGGTCGGTGGAGACGGCGTTGAATTTCCCGCGCTCAAAAAGCAGGCGGATGATCGGCTCGGCCATGGTAAAAAGCAGGACGGACGCCAGCAGGCTGATAAAGATCAAGTAGTTGACACCCTGCCGCAGCGTCGCGCGGAACTGGGGGAAATTCTTTTCCACAGCCAGCGCCGAGAGGGTTGGCAGGAGGAAGGTGGCGAGGGACAACCCGAAAACCCCCTGCGGCAATTCCATGAGGCGGACGGCGTAGAAGAATTCGGCGACGATTTCCTTGTTGCGGCCGAAGGCCAGCGTTTGGGTGAGCATGACGTTGATTTGAAAGGCCGCCACGCCGATGGCGCTGGGAATCATTTGCGTCACCACGGCGCGCGTGGTGGGGTCGCGCCACGGAGAAACCCAGCGGCAACGGAAGCCTTCGCCCACCATGGGGGGCACCTGGAAGAGGGCCTGGGCCACTCCGGCCACCAAGACGCCGCCGGCCAGAGCAAAGACACGCGTTTCCAGCGTCGCGCCGCAGTGGGGCGCCACAAACCAAACGGAGGCGATCAGCACCACGTTCAAAATCGCGGGGCTGAGGGCGGGAATGAAGAAATGGCCGCGCGCGTTGAGGATGCCCATGAAAATGGCGCCCAGGCAGGCGAGGATCATGTAGGGAAACATCAGGCGCATGAGTTGGAACATCAGCCGCGTGTCCGCATCCCACCCGCCCAAAAGCAAGAGCAGCGAAAGGAGCAGGGTGGCGAGCAGGACAATGGCGGGCGCCACCACCAGCAGCCCGGAAATGACGGCGTTGGCGGCCTGCCACATGGAGGTTTCGCCCTCGTTTTTTTCCTTGGCTTTGAAAATGGGGATGAACGCGGCGGTCAAAGCGCCCTCCCCCAGCAGCCGCCGGAAGAGATTGGGCACCATGAAGGCGTAGCTGAAAGCCGCCGCCACTCCATGCGTGCCCATGAAGGCGGCGAAAAACTGGTCGCGCACCAGCCCCAGCACCCGGCTGGCCAGCGTCGCCGCCCCAATTCCCCCGGAGGATTTCAATATCTTGGACACTTCATTGAAGGTCAACAATCAGGATAAACGGATTTAGTGGAACAGTTGCTGCAGGAGCTTTTGCGTGTCGATGCCGGACTTGCCCGATTGGGTGGCGGCCCCGCTCCGGGCCGCCAGGAGCACGGCCATCTGCGTCAAATCCGCCTCGGATTTGATGTCGTGGAAGACCTGGTTGGTCAGCCTGAAATTGACTTCCTGCCCCTGGGTGGGGGCGTCCAGATTTGACATGCGAAGTTTCTGGAGGGTGAGATTCAAGGTGTCAATGCCGGTGAAGGTGAGGCCGGAGGAGGATTTGTGGGACGCGGCCTTGGCGGCGGCGCTTTTTTCTTCGAGGCTTTGAATATTCAGGCGGCCCAGCGAGTCCTGGACGATGTCAATTTCCTCCAGGTTGATGCGCACCAGTTTGAGGTGAAGCTTCCCCACGCGGGCGGCCTGCTTGTCGTACTCGATGAACACCTCCGGGATGTTGAGGAAGGGCGAGCCGCCGAATTCGGCGGTGTTGTAGAACCTGATGTTTTCAATGGCAATGGTGGGGGTGCTCAGGCCGATGTCCATTTTGCCAATTCTCACGTCCATGCCCGTTTCGGAGCGGAGACGGCTTTGGGCGTATTCTTTGGCGATGGGATCGAGCAGCAGAACCCCCGCCACCAACAGCACGACCAGGAGGATGAACAAATAAAAAGCCCACTTGAAAAGTCGTTTCATAACTTCAAGCGGAGATGTCGTCGGGCCGGACTTCCAGGCATTCGTCGTGGTCCTCCCAGATGATGGCCGGGTAATGGTCGAGAAAGCGCGGCATTAATTCAAAGCCGGCGACGGCCAGCAGCTTTTCGGCGCGGAGGGCCGCGCTCTCGCAGGCCTTGTCGTAATCGGCGGCGGACTTGCGCTGGGACTCTTCCCAATGGGCCACCTGATGCACGGGGGCGTACTCGGCGGCCCATTTTTTCACCGGCTCGAGCAAATCCGCCGGCAAATCCTCCAGCGCCACCAGGGTCTCCGAGCAATGCTGGCAGAGCAGCCCGGTTTCGAGCACATCGCGCGAAAAAAGCGGCAGGCCCGGGGCGCGGCAGCAGGGCGATTCAAAAAACCCCGCCGGCGCGGCGACCAGGCCCTTGAGCCAGATCTGCCGGTGATGGGCCTGTTCGGCCGCCAGCCGGTAGGCGCCGACCAGCGGATGGGAAAAGCGCAAGACCCGGCCCTTGAGTTGCGCGAGGGTTTGCGCCATCCATCGGGCGAGCGTCAGGTCGTCGAAATCCTCGAACACCCCGCTGTATTCCTTCCAAAGTCGGTCGGGCGGTTCAAACATCAGGAGGACAAAGTACGCGCAAAGCCGGAAGTTTAAAGATTAAACTTTGGGCGCGGCGGCACATTTTCCGAAGCGACGGCAAGGGAACTATTGCGCCACGCGATTTCGGTTTTGATTACACCCAGTCTTTTTATCCGTGAAAGAGCCGAAATGCCAAAAACATGCCAAACCAACTTGCTTTTCCTGGCGGGGGTGACCGATTTTTGCTGCAATGTGTTCTTCCTGGAAATCACGCGCAACGACCAGAGCGGGGAATGGAAAGCCATTCGTCCCAGGTTTTGGCGAGTTGACAATCGTGTGCTCGGAAACGGGATAAAACACTGGCCATAATGATGGAAAATCAAGACAAAAAAACGCGGCCAAGGAGGCTTTCGCCCCGCCCGTCGCACACTCGCGGCGGTCTTGGTCGCCTGATCAATATCTTATATATTAAGACGTTTTGCAATAAGAAAAAAGTTTTTGTTAACCTGTTTGCATTCAATGACTTAAACTCGTTTTTTTAAACGGTTTCGGCATTTGGGTCTATGAACTTGGTCTCGAATCCGCTATAAATCCGGGGTGTCCAACCGGCCCAATGCTTTGCAAACGCCGCTGCGGGAGTTGCGCGGCGTCGGCCCGGAACGCGCCGCGCAGTTGGAGCGCCTGGAGCTGCGCCGCGTGGAGGATCTGTTCCTGCACGCGCCGCGGCGCTACGAGGACCGCCGCCATTTCCAGCGCATCGCCGAACTGAAGCTCGAGGAACCGGCGCTGGCCCGCGGGAGAATTGCCGCCGCCGGGCTGACCCGCGCGCGCCACGGAGCGCTCTCGGTTTTTGAGTTTATTCTGGACGATGGCACCGGGCGTTTGCATTGCCGCTGGTGGAACCTGCCGTACATGGAGAAATACTTCAGGGTGGGCGATGAGGTGGTGGTCTTTGGCAGGCCCAATTCGTTGCGGCCCCGGACGATGGACCACCCGGAAACGGAGGTCATTCAAACGGTGGAAAACTCCATCCACCTCAATCGCATCGCGCCCATTTATCCGCTGACCGAAGGATTGCCGCAACGCTGGTTGCGCGCCTTGATCTGGCGTCTGCTCGAGGATTTCGCCTCCAGCGTGCCCGAGCCAAATCCAGAAATTCCCCTGACCTGCGAACGTGTGGCGTTGGAAGCCCCCGGCAGCCCGCCATCGGGCATCCTCCAGCCGCCGCTTTTGCCCTCCCGCTCCCACGCCATCCAAATGCTCCATTTCCCCGAGGAAATGGCCGACGTGGAGATCGCGCGCCGGCGGCTGGCGATGGACGAATACATTGAAATGCAACTGGCGATGCGGACGCGACGCAAGAACCTGGAGGCGCGCGCCAGCCCGCGCCCGTGCGCCGGGGACCACAACCGGTTGATCAAGCCCTTCCTGGCCGGGCTGGGATTTGAGCTGACCGAGTGGCAAACGAAAGTGTTGCGCGAAATCCGGCGCGACGTAGGCGGCCCGCGCCCGATGCGCCGATTGCTCCAGGGCGATGTCGGTTCCGGCAAAACCGTCGTGGCGGCGTGCGCCATCCTCATGGCCCTGGAAAGCGGCGCCGACGCCGCGTTGATGGCGCCGACGGAAATTCTGGCCGAACAGCACTTTGAAAATTTCCGGCGCTGGATGGAGCCGCTGGGCGTGGGCGTGGAGCTGCGGACCGGGAGGTTCAAGAGCCAGGCTGGGGCGCGCTCATCCCCCAATTTCTGCATCGGTACCCATGCTTTGCTGGAGGAATCGTTCGCGCCGGAACGGCTTGGGCTGGTCGTCATTGATGAACAGCACAAGTTTGGCGTGGGGCAGCGGGAGGAACTGGTGCGCAAAGGAAGCTATCCGCATTTGCTGGTGATGACGGCCACGCCGATTCCCCGGACGCTGGGCCTGACGTGGTACGGCGACCTGGATATTTCGGTGATTGAGCAAGGGCCGCCGGGCCGGGGGCGGGTGAAAACATTTTTGCGGACGGGGGAGAGCCTGCCCAAAGTGTGGGCGTTTGTTCGGGAAAATCTCGCCCAGGGCCGGCAGGCTTACATCATTTATTCCCGGCTGGAAGACGCCGATTCGAGCGCCGGAGTCAAGGCGGCCACCCGGGAATTTCATGATCTGGAAAAAATCTTCGCTCCGTGGCGGGTGGGCCTGCTGCACGGGCGCCTCCAGGGCCGGGAAAAGGAACGTGTGATGGGCGCCTTCCGGCTCAACCAAACCCAGGTGCTGCTGGCCACGTCGGTGGTGGAAGTGGGCGTGGATGTGCCCAACGCCACGCTGATGGTGATAGAAAACGCCGAACAATTCGGCCTGGCCCAACTGCATCAACTGCGCGGGCGGATTGGCCGCGGGGCGCGCGAATCATTCTGCATCATGGTGGCCGCCGGAAAATCCGCCGAGGCGCGCGCGCGGTTGAAAATCATGGTGGAGACGACCGACGGCTTTCGCATTGCCGAGGAGGATTTGAAGTTGCGCGGCGCGGGGGAGTTGCTGGGCCGGCAGCAAAGCGGCGCGCCG
>JBEKOF010000181.1:0-9501 GCA_049522055.1 Verrucomicrobiota bacterium
GCTCTACACATTTGCCTACTCGTTTGTGGCGGAACATTATCAATACCTGGCTTGCCTGGGCCCCCTGGCGCTGGCGGCGGCGGGCATGGAGCGGGGATGGGGCTGGATGAAAATACAAAGTGCTGTTCCGCAGGTCCTCTTTTGCGCGGCGTTGCTGACCGCGCTGGGCGGGTTGACATGGCGTCAATGCGGTATGTATGCCAGCGAGGAAACGCTCTGGCGCGCGACCATCGCGCGAAATCCAGGCTCGTGGATGGCGCATAACAATTTGGGGGCGCTTTACATTCAAAAGAAAGAGTTGGAGAAGGGGGTGGAGCAATTCCGCGAGGCGCTGGCAATCAAGCCGGATGATGTGGACACGCTCTGCAATTTCGGGGCGGCTTATTTCACAAAGGGGGAGCAAGCTCAAGCCATCGCCAGCTACCGCAAGGCGCTGGAAATCAATCCGGCCCATGCACCGGCGCACTACAACCTGGGCCTTGCGCTGGAGAAGGATGGAGAAATGGAGGAGGCCATCGCGCAATGCCGGGCCGCCTTGGCAATCAAGCCGCGTGACGCGGAAGTCCTTATCACCCTGGGGACCGCGCTGGCCCGGAAGGGGGATTTGGATGAAGCGGCGGCCCAATACCGCGCGGCGCTGGAGATCAACCCAGAACATGCGGGAGCTTTGAGCAACCTGGGCAACGCGCTTCTGCTCAAAGGGGATTTGGACGGAGCGTTGGCCTGTTTGAAGAGGAGCACGGCGCTCAACCCGGAGCAAGTGGAGGCGTGGTATAATCTGGGCAATGTTTTGCTGCAAAAGGGGGATTTGGACCAGGCCATTGGGTGTTATCGGCGGGCGCTAAGAATCAACCCCCGCTATGGGGAGGCCTTTGCGAATCTCGGGGCGGCCTTCTTCAAGAAAAAGGAAACCCAGGAGGCGATCAACTGCTGGCAAAAGGCGCTGGAAATCAAGCCGGATGATGTGGAAACACTCTGCAACCTGGGAGGCGCTCTTTTCACGAAGGGAGAAGAAGCTCAAGCCATCGCGACCTACCGCAAGGCGCTGGAAATCAATCCCGCCCATGCGGCGGCGCACTACAACCTGGGCCTTGCGCTGGAGAAGAATGGAGAAATGGAGGAGGCCATCGCGCAATACCGGGCCGCCTTGGCAATCAAGCCGCGTGATGCGGAAGTCCTTGTCACCCTGGGGACTGCCCTGGCGCGGAAGGGGGATTTGGATGAAGCGGCGGCCCAATACCGCGCGGCGCTGGAGATCAACCCGGAACATGCGGGGGCCTTGAACAACTTGGGCAATGCGCTTCTGCTCAAAGGGGATTTGGACGGAGCGTCGGCCAGTTTGAAGAGGAGCACGGCGCTCAACCCGGAGCAAGTGGAGGCGTGGTATAATCTGGGCAATGTTTTGCTGCAAAAGGGGGAGTTGGACCGGGCCATTGGGTGTTATCGGCAGGCGATAAGAATCAATCCCCGTTATGAGGACGCTTTTGCCAATCTGGGCGCGGCGTTCTTCAAGAAAAAGGAAACCAGGGAGGCGATGAATGCCTGGCAACAGGCCCTGGCAATCAAGCCGGACCAGATCAGTGTGCAGAACAACCTGGCGTGGCTGCTGGCAACGACGCCCGAGGCCTCTCTGCGCGACGGCGCCAAAGCCGTGACGCTGGCCACGCAGGCCAGCCAGTCGAGCGGGGGCGGCAATCCGCTGATGACGCGCACCTTGGCGGCGGCTTACGCGGAGGAAGGCAGATACGGGTTGGCGGTGGTCACGGCCCGGCGGGCCTTGCAGTTGGCGGTGGAGCAAAAAAACAACCCGCTCGCCGCGATGCTGCAGGATGAGATCAAACTTTACGAGGCGGACACGCCGATGCGGGAATCCCAATAAAAAAGCCCCGCGCCCTGTCAGGCGCGGGGCTGCTGGATTGGCTGACGATTATTGCGAGTTTTGCAGACGGTAGAACACGTCTCCGGTCTGCGGGATGATGATGCTCTCGCTGGTGACACTGGTGGAGCCTGGGACGGGGAACCAGTCGCCTTCAACGGCGATGTTGATGGAGTTGGATTGCAAAGTCCAACCCTTTTGGTTGGCCGGCCAGGAAAGGTTGAGCACGCCGCTGGAGACGCTGAAAACGATGTTCGACGGATTCAGGTTCACCGCCGACGCGCCGGAGGTCAGGATCAGCGTGCCGCTGGACGCCAGGCTGCTGGTGTTCCAGACATAGGCTGCCTTGCTCACCGGCGAGGTCGCAGGCAGAGGATTAATGACCAGGTTGGCGGCGCCGGTGTATCCGGGCGTGAACAAGTGGAACACATCCCCGGTTATGAGATCGTTGGTGCCCTGAGTCACGGTGAGCGTGGCGCCCGAACTCATGGCGATGCTCGACGCGGCCAAGGCGCCGCTGGCCGCCCCGGAGGCGGTGTGGTCAATGCTAATGTTGATGGCCCCGCCCAAGGTGACGCTCTTGGTGACCGTCAGAGTGTCCGAGGCGCCGATGCCCGGCGAAATCGCGCCGCCCGAGGTGGTGTTCACCGAGCCATTCAGCGTTCCGCCGCCGCCGAGGGTCTCACCGGTGGCCAGAGCCAGCGTGGGAGTATTGAGGCCCGAAAGATCCAGGACCGCATTGGTATTGATGAAGATATTGGTGCTGTCGGCGATGGAAGCGTCGGTGCCCGTGACATTGGTCAAAGCGAGCGTGCCGTTGCTGACGGTGGTTGAGCCGGTATAGGTGTTGACGCCTCCCAGAAACCAGGTGCCAGTGCCGACTTTGGTGATGGAGGTCGAATAACCCGCCAAAGGCCCGGTGTTGGTGGTCGGATCCAGAATGGTTCCGGCAAACACGTTAGTGGTGGCGTTTAACCAGCCGACGGTGTAGTTGGGATTTGGCGGGGTGTCATTTCCGGACCCCAGGACGGTGCCAGTGTCGCCGCTGAGCGCGCCGATATTAATGATCGCGTTAGGGCCGAGAGCGCAATCCATGACCGCGTTGCCTTGAAGCCAGAAGCTGGCGTTGGCGTAGCCGTTGGTGTTGAATATTTCAAATGAATCGGCCAAATTAGCCGACGGCGGGGTAATGAGGTTGGTGACCTCGATCAAGCCGGTAAATTGCGACCAATCGCCGCCCATCCAGCTCCGGACGAAATTGACCTGCACCAGGAGCGTGCCGCCGCCGGTCAAACTGCTGAACAGCCCGCTGTTGGGGCCGGTGCTGCCTACCGTGCGCGGGAACATTTGCAGTGTTCCGGTCTGGTTGGTTGGAACCACCAACGGATTATTGAAGGAGTTGAAAGAAGTGCTATTGGCCAAGCCGTATCCGTACAATTGAAGGGCGCTGAAGTTGGTGCCCATGAAGGTGACGGGGCTGTTGGTGGGCCCCAGGGCGTTGGCGCCGGCCCCATTATTGTTGGCATTGTCGGTGCCCAAGGCCAGGACTCCGTTGAGGATCACCGTGCCACCGGCATAGGTGTTGACGTTGGAGAGTATCAAGGTGCCTAGGCCGTCTTTTGCCAGGGCGCCCGGTCCCGTCACCAAGCCATTTTCGGCAAGGGTTGAATTGTTGGTCACATCCAGGGTCGCCTCGCCCAGGTTTGTAATGCCGTGATCCATCAGGCCGGCGGAGGTTCCGGTGTATCTCAATATGCCACCGGTGTAGAAAACCATGTTGGACGGATCGTTGTTGGCCGCGCCGATGGGGCTGGGGGAAAGGCTGGGGTTGATCGTCTGAACCTCCACCACGCCTTTGCCGAACACCGTCGGTCCAGTATAGCTGTTGTTGTTGGCGATGGTTAACAGGCCGCTGTTGGTCTTGGTCAAGCCGGTGGGGCCGCCGATGCTGCCGGAGGAGCCGTAGAGGGTGTAATGCACCAGCGTCGAGTTGCTCACCAGCACTGTGGCGGGAAACAAGGGGGATTGCAGGTTCACATTCGGATTCGCGGAGCCTAAATCGGTGAAGTTCACGCTGTCGCCGGCCTGGAAGGTGTAGGATTTCGAGCCATTTACCCAGTCGCCGGTGCTGCTGGTGTCCCAGAAGTTGTTCAGGCCGTCCCCGACCCAGAACAGATTGGCCGGCCCTCGAGCAGGCGCGGCGACCACCACCTGAATTTTATTTGGGGAGCCGGAGATGATGGATAGAGTGACAGCGCCCGCGGTGTTCTCGGCAACGACGTTGAAATCGCTGGCGTTGCCTCCGTTTACCAAGGAGCCGGTGTAGGTGATGATCGTGTAGGTCCCCGCGGAGATGGCGCCGCCGCTCAAAGAAGTGAGCGTGACGGTAATATTGCCCGCGGACACGTCCAAGTTGCCTTTGATGCTAAGCACGTCGCCGGTGCCGCCGGGACTGCCCAGAGCGATTAGGTTGTTGGCGCTTCCGGATTCGGTCACCAGGCCGTTAACAGTCAATGTTCCAGCCGTGGTGGCGCCGCCCGGGCTGATGGTGCCGCCGTTGACGTTCACTCCGCCACTGGGGGCATTGAGGGTTCCGCCGCCGCTGAGGGTTTGACCGCTGCCAAGCGCCAGAGTTGGACTCTTCAGGCCGGTCAGATCCAGAGTCGCGCCGGCATTGATGAAAATAGTTGGGCTGGTGGCGATGGAGGCGTCGCCGGTGGGACCATTAACCAACGCCAGCACGCCGTTGCTGATGGTGGTTGAACCGGTGTAAGTTTCCACGTTGTTCAAAGTCAGTGTCCCGCCGCCGGTCTGGGTTAACCCCCCCGTGCCTGACAACACACCGCCGAGGGTGATATTATGCGGGTTGCCAACAGGATCGGCGGTTTCGATGGTGAAGTTCGTTCCGCTCAATTGCATGTTGAGAGAACTGGACCAATTGGCTTGCGCGCCCAGCAGACCGCTGAGCAGGGAGATGTTGTTGGTATATGAAACAGGGGTGGGCATTTGGATGCCGCCACTGCCCAAATACAACGAGCCGCCTCCGATATACAGCCAGCCCACCCCGCCCGCGACGGTATCGGCGGAGGAGCCAAAATTAATCACTTGAACCAGACTCGTGCCGCCGGAGAAATACGCTTCGCCGGCGTTGGGGGCGCCGGTGACAAGCCCCGGCGCGATCAAAATGCCGTTGACGGTGTCCAAATTGGTGAAGAAGCCGCCGTTGATCTGAAGAATGCTGGTTCGAGCGCTGCCGCTGGGAGGAGGAAGCGGCGAATCAGCCACCACCACGGCGTTGGACACAGTGAAGCTGCCGGCATCCATGCGGGTGCTGGCGGAGGAATTACCGTCGGAGATGATATTGGTGCCCAAGTTCACGACCGCGGAGGGGCCATCGATGTATAAACCGGCGTTGGTCACCGCGGCGATCGGAGCCGTGAAGGAGGTCGGGGCGACGCCATAGTTGTTGCAGCGATAGAAGGCCAAGTACGGGGCCGTGAAAGTGCCGCCGGTGATAGAGATGAGCGCGCCGTCGTTGCCGGAAACCATCTCCTGAACAGGGCCCAGGTTGACCGTGCCGGCGGTTTCCGAAAAGTCCGCGGGACTATCGTCCAAGGTGGAGGACCCGGTGGAGATGAGCGTCCCGCCATCCACCAGGAAGCCTAATCCGTTGATCGGGCCGCAAGTCAGGGCCGCGCTGGTTGGAAGTTCCAAGACGCCGCCATTGCAGGTGGTGGCGCCGGAGAAGTTGTTAATGCCGGTCAAGGTCATTTGGCCCGATCCGGCCTTGGTCAGCGAACCCAATCCAGAAAGGTTGCCGCTGTAGGTCCAGGTGGCGTTGTTGCCGCCGGTGGTCAAAGCCACCGCCGCCGGGGTGGCGGCCAAATTGTTCAAGAGCAAATTCTGCGATCCGGCCAATTGCCCAATGGTGGCCGAGGTGATGCCGCCGCCGAAGGTGAGCGTGCCGGTGGTGTAGTTGAGCACGCTGTTTTGCAGCGCCAGCGGGTTGGCCAGTTGCAGGGTGCCGGCGGCAATGGTCGTCGTGCCGTTGAAGGTGTTGGCCCCGCCCAGCACCAGCGTGCCGGGAGAGGGTGCCAGACTGTTGATCGTGAGATTATTGGCGCCCAGGTTGCCCGCCGAGGCAATGACGCCGTTGACCGTCAGCGTGTCTCCGCCTGCCACGTCAATCAGCGCGGTTGCCAGCAATGAAGCCGAGCCGATGCCGATGCCCCGATTGGCGTTGAGGGTCAGGGACGCGGTGGCCCATAAATCACCGCCGTTGAGAATGATGTCGTTGGGAGTCGCCGAAGCCGGCACCGCGCCCAGGCTGCCCGCGCCCCCCGCCGCGGACCCTTCCGCCGCAATGAGCACGGTTCCCCCGCTGATGGCCGTGCCGCCCGCATAAGTATTATTGACTCCAAGGGTCAGGCTTCCCGCGTTGGTCTTCACCAGACTGCCGCTGCCGCTGATGACGCCGCTCAAGACCAGGTTGTTTCCGTTGTTGTCCACGATGTCGGTCCCCGAAATGCCGATGTTGTTGGCTAGGGTCAGGCCCGCCGCGCCCGCCTGGAGGGTGCTGCCGCCCGCGATGCTCAATGCGCCCGCGCCCAGGGATGCGGCATTGCCGACTTGCAATATGCCGCTGCCGCTCAACAACGTTCCCACCGCGGCGGAAGACGCCGGCCCGTAACTATTCGCCGCTGAAAAAACTGTCGTGCCTGGGCCATTGACCGTCACTGTTTTCGCGGCGGCGGTGGTGTTGGAAATGGTTCCGGTAACGGCCAATGAGGTGTTGGCCAGAGCGGTTTCGGTGAGGTTGTCGCTCAGAGCCAGAGCGGTTTGGATGGCGTTGGCCGTGCCGCCCGTCACATTGATGGTGGCGCCTTCGCCCTCGTTGTTCAAAGTCAGGGGATTGCCCGCGCTGGCAATGATGAACGAGTTCTGGTTGGTAAACGTGATTCCGCCGACCGTTTCGCTGGCGTCCAGGGTAACCGTTTGCAGGGCGGAACCGACCCCAAAGATGGCCGAATCCGGCGCGTTGCGCGGAGGCATGGTGCCGGTCAAGGCAGTCCAGTTCCCCGCTGCCGACCAGTTGCCGCTGCTTCCCAGGCTCCAATAGCCGCTATCCACGTGGGAGGTGATCGTCAGGGTCAGCCATCCGCCGGCAAGCGCGAAATGATAGGAGTAACCGGCCTGCGGATTGCCGACATGCGGGTTGGAACCACTGTCGGTTGTCCAGTCGCTGAGCAAGCTGCCGCCGCCCGTGTCGCTGCCGCTGACCGACCCGCTGTATTGAATCAAATTATACGTGCCGGGGATCGTCCAGGGAATGGTGGTGCCTGTCTCATAAAGATTGAATGCGCCGCCATCAAGCACCAATCCACCCGAGGCGCTGACGACGATCTGGTTGTTCGCCGGCGTGGAATTGAATTGGAAATCATTGGTTGCCCCTGGCTGCAGGGTCAGCGAACCCAATGTGATGGTCCCAATGCCGTTGTTACCGGGGGCCACACCGCCGCCGCTATTGACTGTCACCACGCCGCTGATCGAGCCGGTGCCGCCGAGCAAGCCGCCGTTGTTCACCGTCACGGCGCTGGTCCCCGTGGCCGAACCGCTCGTGTTGTTGGCCGCCAAAGTGCCACCGTTGACAACCGTGCCAATCGAGCCGCCGTCATAAGTGCTGGCGGCGGTGAGGCTCAACGCGCCCGAACCGGTCGAGTTGGTGAGCGTCAGGCTGGTGCCAGTGCCCGCCAGCGGCTGGGCAAAGGTGACCGTCTGGCCGGCGGTGTCAATGCTGATGGGCTGGCTGCCCGCCGTGCTGAAGCGACCGGAGTAATCGAAGGTGTTGGCGGAGGAGAATTGCAAGACGCCGCCGCCGAAAAGAATCGTGCCCGGGGCGGCGGCCAATTGCATGCCAAACGGACCCGAGACGCCCGCTTTTTCGGCAATCCCCGCGTTGACAATTCCCCCATTGATCGTCACGGCGTTGGTGAAGATGTTCGAGCCGGAAAGAGTGAGCACTCCGCCGCCTTGCAGCCCCAGCGCCGTGAGATTTGCCGTGGCGGGGAGATTGGAGATAACCCCGCTCAAAGTGATGTTCCAAGGGTTGCTGTTGGAATCGGCGGTCTGTATGACAAAGGGAGTGCCGCTGGTGTCACTCATGATCAAGCTGTTGGTGGTGGACCAATTGGCCGACGCGCCCAAAAGACCGCCTTCCAGGTAAATCCGGTTGGTATATCCAACGGTGTTGGCCGTGTGGATGCCGCCGCTGCCGATGTATAAATTGCCGCCATTGATAATCACCACGCCGGCTCCGCCAAAAGTGTCTATGCTGGCTCCAAAAGCCAGCTTCGTGATGGCGGTCGTTCCGCCGGTCAAGTAAAGCTCTGCCAGACAGGCGACGGGAGAGGCCTGGTTGTTGGGGCTTAGGACAAAGCCGTTGACCGTGTCACTCGAAGTAAAAAAGCCGCCGGTGACTTCAAAAACGGACCAGCGGTTGGCGGTCTTCTGCAGGCTCCCAACTGTCACCTGGCCCGTCACCGTCGTGTTGCCGCCTTGGATCAAGGCGGTGGCGGCGGAATTGCCGCTCCCGCCAGCAATGGTCAGAGTGCCGATGGTCGTCGTTCCCATGCCCGTGCCAACGACAAAACCATTGGCCGTCTGCGCCAGCCAAGGTGATGCCACCGTGGGAAACGTGTTGCCATCGTTGTGGGAGCGGGTGATGAACACCGACGAAGCCGTGAAATTGCCGCCGTTCAGGAAGAGCGCTTCGCCATCGTTGTTGGCAGGCTCGATAACGCCGTTGATTATCACGTTGCCCGGGCCGGCAATGGTCAATTGCGCGGCGCTGGTGCTGCCAGTCTGGACAAGGTTTGCGTTAAGCGTCAAGGTGGTGCCCGCCGCCGTGCTCCAGGTGGAATTTCCGGCTAAAGTCAGGCCGCAACCGAGGGTCACGTTTTGATTGGCCGAGGACATATTAATGAGGTCGCCGGCGGCGATGGTAAGGACGTAATTGGTGGGGCCGGCAATGATCAGCGGGCCGTTCATGTTGCCGTCGAATTGAAGTCCGGCATTCGTCATGCTCATTGCGCCCATGGTCATGTTCGCCAAAGAGTTCACCGACACTGTGGCGTCAAACTCGTCAATTTGAGTCGCGGTCGGGGCCGTGGGAACCCCCCCATTGGCAATATCATAATTCAGCCAGTTGGCGGCCACGGGGGCCATGGACGTGGTGTCCGCTTTGATGGCATTTTGCGCCCAGGCGGCGGACAAACTTGAACAGAGAATTGCGACGGACAAGGACAAGCGGGCTAGTAGGGCTTTGTTTTTCATAAGGTTTGAATGGCCTTTGGCGACACAAACGGCGGTTTTTTATTGATCTGATCCTGATTTTGCTTTCGACACGCTGCCGTGACACGACCTCAAGCATCGCTACGGCAAATAAGAATGATTTAGACAGATTTAGCGTTCTTTGTCAACCTCCTAATTCTGCTCATTCGGGGCCAAGGGTGCAGGACAAAATTCTTCGTTAAGCAGACAGGCTGAGGGTGTCATTGCGTTTGGCGTGTTGATTGAGCCGGTGTTTCCAGAACTCGTCCAAGCGTCGGCTGCTGTGGATGCAGCGC
>JBEKOF010000182.1:0-9476 GCA_049522055.1 Verrucomicrobiota bacterium
CGCGGCGCATAAATCCAGCGCATCAGCGACAGCAGCATCAGGATCACCCACGGCACCCCGAACAGCGAAATGCGGTTGATCGCCTCGGACTCAAACCACATCGTGTCGTCCAGCGCCATGAGCAGCCCCGCCGTCACCCCGCACACCAGGCAGATGGCGTTCTCCCATTTGCCCACAATGCCGCGCAACTCCTCGATGCTCTCCATGAACATGCTGCTGCCTCGCGACACCATCAACGCAATCAACGAGCAGCCCATCGCTTCCGCGATCGCGTCCCCAAGTTCCACCCGCCAGGCCACGTTGCCAAACGGCACCAACTGCGTCCAAAGCCATGAATAAATCGCCCAAAACGGATAGCCCGGCGGATGGGGAATGCCCGCCCAGAACGACCCGGTGCTCAGCTCCCCGGAATCCTCCAAAGTGACTTCCGGCGCCAGAAACCAACAATATATGGCGGCCACAATCGCGAAACAAATCCCCAGCGCCCACCAGTCAATCGCGCGGAAGAGCGGCGGCGCCTTCAGCAGCGCCGGCGCCGGCGCCGGCGACCCCTTCGAGGGTTTGGCGGCCGGCTTGGCGGCTGGTTGCCCTTTATCGGGGGTCTTGGCTGGCCTGGCCGAAACCGGTTTTTGCGGCGGTTCAGGGTTCATGCTTTTCCATCACCGGATCAGATTCGTGGCCGCCGCGCCCTGAACTTCCCGAAGCGAAGACGCAGGGCCTGGGGGAATCAATTTCGGCCACACATTCCATTGCACATTTTCATCCATTTGGCTCAGTCGGACCATTTGTTGCGTGTTGGACCAGGCCGGGTTCAGCATCACCGCGGCAAAAAATGTCGGGTCGCCTTTGACTTCCAGGGATTCGGCGCGACGATTCATGCCCCCAACGGCAAGCAACATCGTCAATCCACAAGCCGCCGCCGGCGTCAACCAACCCCACAATTCCCGCCGTCGCGACTTCCCCGCCGCGGCCTCCGCCTTTCCGAACAACCGCCGCGCGATCCGCTCCGACGGTTCCCGCGGCGTCCATGAATGTATCTCTTTCATAATCAAATTCTTTCCCGCATGAGAAACCAGACTTTACCGGGCCGGCGCAAATTTCGCCAGCCTCGTTTTTCATTATATAGACACCGCCGACGCCGGATTTGTATGGAGACCTCTTCAAAATTCCTGTAGCGGCGGTCTGTGGCCGCCGCCATGCCCTGACTCCCCGTCATAGACCGCCGCCACAAGCGTCAAATTCAGCTTTGCGGAGATCACACATTTTCAAGTCCCTACTCGCTCACCGCATATTCGCGGATCTCCGCCGCTTGGCCCTGCCGCGGCGGCACCGCGATGTAGAGGGCGCGCCGCGACGGCACAAAGAGCCCGGTGCGGGCGTGGGGTGCTGTCTCCGTCGAGCCGACCCTGGCCAAGGCCCCGTTCTCTCCGACCGAAAACACGTCTATCGCCCCCGTTTGGCCTGGCGGTGAGGCCGGGCTGGCCGTCCCCGCCGCGAGTAGATCAGGACGGAATCCACCCCCAATCACCAGCACCCGGCTGGTTTGGGCGTCGTAGTAAAGGTCGTCCGAATCATCTATGCACGCCGCTTCCGCGATGACATCGAAGTGGTGCCGGTCAATCTCAATCAATCTCGCCGGCTTGCGGCTGGCGATGAAGACCCGCTGATGCGCCGCATCCAGGGCCATGGGAAAATTTCGCGCCCGATCCCTCAGCGCAATGACCGCTTCGACGGCTCCGCCCACCCGATCCGCCACCGCCACCACTCCGTCCCTGCTTTCGCGCACCCCGCCGGGGAGGTTGACCATCACGAAATTGCCCCCCGGATCAATCTGAAACGACTCCGGTTTGGAATTGAAGGGGATTTCACGCTGTTTGGCGAAGGTGGCCGCATCTAGGATTGCGATGGCCCCGCCGTTGGTGTCGCCATAAGCAACCAACACGGTGTTGTTCGTGGCGTCATAGCGCGCGTTGTCCGCATCGGCTCCAATCTCCACCGTCGCCTTCTCCTCCAGTGTGCGGGTGTCATACACACGCAGCCGTCCATCGCCGCCGCACGCGACGACCGCGCGGGAGGAGGACGCAAGGATGGCGATGCCTTGCGGCTTTTGCAGCCCTCCGATGCTGCGCACCCGGCTGCCGGTTTCACAATCCAGCACTTCCAGCGAGCCGTTTTCCAGCGCCGCCACGAACAGCCGCCGCGTCGCCGGATCATACGCCATATGGTCTATGCGCCCTGGGATGCCTGCATCCAGACGCGGAGCCGCCACGCCGGGCAGGGCGATCCTCCTCACCAGCCGCAGCCCGTCCTTCTGGCCTGGCGAAACACACCCGCCCAGAAACAGGGCCAGAAACAGAACCCCCGTCAATTTGAAAAAATGGATTGGCCGGCTCATGGCCGCGAGTTTAACGGCGCATTCCGCCTTTTCAAATCCAAACTTCCGCCCTTAAACTCCGCGCCATGAAATCACCCTGCGCCCTGGCGCCGGCGCTGGCGGCGCTCGCGCTGCTCCGCGCTGCCGGCTCCGCCTTGGCCGATTCCCCGGCCTTAGGGTCGCCGGACCTTGGCCACGGCGACTTCAAGAACCCCGTCATCTTTGCCGATTACTCGGACCCCGACGTCATCCGCGTGGGCGATGATTTTTACCTGACAGCGTCCAGTTTCAACTGCGTTCCGGGGCTGCCCATCCTCCATTCCAAAGACCTGGTCAATTGGACCCTCATCGGCCACGCCTTCCCGCGGTTCAATTACGGCAATTTCGATGTTCCCCAGCATGGCAACGGCGTCTGGGCGCCCAGCCTCCGATACCACGACGGCCAGTTTTTTATTTTTTTCGGCGACCCCGATTTCGGCATCTTCATGGCCCGAACCACGAATCCCGCCGGGCCGTGGCAGCCCTTGCTCCAAGTCCGCCAGGCGCGGGGCTGGATTGATTGCTGCCCGTTCTGGGATGACGATGGCGCCGCCTATCTGGTCCATGCCTTTGCCGCCAGCCGCGCCGGCTTCGCCAATGTGCTCCATCTCCACCGCATGAGTCCCGATGGCACACGCCTGCTGGACGACGGAAAACTCATCATTGACGGCAACGCCACCGGACTCACCACGCTGGAAGGCGCCAAGATGTGCAAGCGCGGCGGCTATTACTACATCCTGGCCCCGGCAGGTGGCGTGACCGCGGGTTTCCAAATGGCCTTTCGCTCCAGAAACATCTACGGCCCCTATGAGCAAAAAAAAGTCCTCGCCCAAGGCGGCACGCCGATCAATGGACCCCACCAGGGCGGCCTGGTTGAATTAAAATCGGGCGAGTCCTGGTTCATTCACTTCCCGGATCGCGGCCCTTACGGGCGCATCACCCATCTGGAACCGGTCCATTGGGTCCAGGACTGGCCTCTCATGGGAACCAATCAGGACGCCCAGGGCCTGGGCGAGCCGGTGCTCACCTGCAAAAAACCGGACGTTGGCCGGGCCTTTCCCATCCAGGTTCCCCAGACCAGCGATGACTTCGATTCCGGCGCCCTGGGCCTCCAATGGCAATGGCAGGCCAACCCCAAAGACCAATGGTTCTCCCTCGACGCCCGTCCCGGCTGGCTGCGACTTTACGCCGTTCCCATGCCCGCCGACGCCTCCAACCATTGGCTCGTCCCCAACCTGCTCCTCCAAAAATTCCCCGCCGAACAATTCATCGCCGCCGCCAAGCTGGACACTTCCCATCTCTCCGCTGGCGATGAAGCCGGCCTGATCATCATGGGCATGGATTATTCATATCTGGCCGTCAGAAAAGCCGCCGCCGGCTGCCGGCTGACAACAGTTGCCTGCCGCAACGCCAACAATGGGGGCAAAGACGCGCCAGAGTCTTCCGCCGACAGCCCGGGCGACGTGGTCTTCCTGCGCGTTACAGTAAAGCCCGGCGCCGCTTGTCAATTTGGCTGCAGCTTCAACGGCAAGGATTTCACCTCCATTGGCGGGACATTTCGGGCGCGAGCCGGTCGCTGGATCGGAGCCAAAGTCGGCCTCTTTTGCCTCTCCAATCCCGGCGCTCCCCTTTCCGGCAGCGCCGATTTCGACTGGTTCCGATTCGAAGCCGGCCCATGAGATGCAAACATGTGTCATGCAGGGGTCAATGACGGCCGGGCCGCACCACCGCAAACCGCGCCGCGATGGCGGCCGTGGCCTGCTGCTCATCGTGTGTCATTAGACGCGAGATCTTCAATTCTTCCATTGCCGCCAAATGGAGGCGGTCGAGCGTGCGGCAATGGATGCCCGCCGCATTCCGGTGTTGACGCAAAGCGGCTTGAAAAACCGAGCCGGGCAAGGTCCGAAACTCATAAGGCTCCCGGTTTCGGAGGATGGCCAGTTGCGCCTCCAGGCGACGCAATTGCGGCAAACCATATTCCCCTCCCAGATGCGCCGCGTTGAGTTGCACGAGTGTTTCCAACTCCGCCAGCACGGAGATGACCACGGCGCTCTCCCGCCCGAGGGCGTCCACTACTTCTGCGCTTTCTGGTTCATCCCACAGGAGCTTGAGCAGACAACTGGTATCGAGGTAGATCATGCCGTGGCATTGCTATTTTCGGTTTTCACGGTCAGCCTTGAGATACTTGTCCATGAGGGAAACCTGCCTGTTTCCCCAAACTTTCCTGAGCCATCTCTTGTGCGCCTCGGGATCCCAGCGCCGGCGTTTGGCCGTGGCCTCCGCCACAAGCACCAATTTGGCGACCGGCTTGGAATCCCGCGTGATGAAAACTTCCTTTTCCACCTGCAACGCCGCCTCGGCCTCCGGCCAGCGCTGGCGCAAATCGCGGATCGTGATGGTTTTCATGGCTCAAGCATAACATGTTTCACACTAAAATCAACGGATTCCTTTGGCGCGCCGGCGGCCTTGGCCTGCCGTTCCGCCTTAAAATATTATCAATTGAAGTTTCATCCCACCCCGCTAAAATGGCGCCGTGACTTCTTTTCTGCGATTTGTCGGCATTCTCAATGCTGCCGTTTGGTGCGGCGCATCGGTTTTTCTCCTCATCGGTTTGCCCGCCGTTTTTTCCGATGAACTCAAAAAGGCCCTCGGCCCCATGGGGGTGGGATTCGCGGCGCAAGCCATCCTCGCCCGCTTTTTTATCCTGCAATACTGCTGCGGCGCCATCGGCCTGGCCCATCTGGCGCTGGAATGGCTCTACGCCGGGAAGCCTCTTTTGCGGCTCAATTTGGCCATTCTGGTGGTGCTGATCGGCCTGGCCCTGGCGGGCGGGTTGTGGATGCAGCCTAAACTCAAGGAGTTGCATCACATCTTGTATCTTGGCATAACCCCGGCGGCAAAAGAACAGGCCGGTCGCTCATTTAAAGCTTGGCATGGCGCCTCCGAATGCGGCAATCTGGTCGCCATCGGCGGGCTGCTGGTGTATCTATGGCGCACCAGCAGGCCGGGCGATCAGGCGCGGTTTGGGAATCTGAATTTAAGGACAATCCGTGGTTGACATCCCGTCGAATTTGCGCAAATAAGGTGTATTTGTATGTTGAAATGTGTTACGTTATGGCAACGATGTGAAAGTTGAGCGCGTCGCCCCAGGGACGCAGTGAAAGACTGACTAGAAGGATAAACAGCTATGATCTCAAATGAACGCCCTTCGCCTCAAGGATACCGATCCTATAGTGCCGGCCCTCCCAAACCTCCGGTGAATGAGGACACCCTAAAAACGGAGAAGATCCAGATCGAACGCAAGACGTTCATCTTTACTCTCAAGGAGAATCCCCGGGGCCGGTTCCTGCGCATTACCGAAGATGTCAACGGACGCCGTGACAATGTGATCATTCCCTCAACCGGCCTGGAAGAATTCCGCAAGGTGCTCGACGAAATGGTCAGGGCCGCGACGGAAATTCCCGTCAAGGACCAATAATCCTTCCGGCCGGCGCCGCGGGGGTCACGGTTTTGGAGTGGCTTTGGGCTTGCGCCGTTTGGCGGATTTCGCGGGTTTCGCGCGTTTTGGCCCAAGCTTGCGCGCGTCGCCCCACAACCCCTCCAGGTCGTACTTTTCGCGGACATCCGCCCGCATGACGTGGACGATCACGTCGAAGAAATCCAGCACCTGCCACGCGGCGCCCAAGTCCCCGTCTATGGCGCGCGGGGTCAGTCCGTGCTCCAGGCGCAACCGGTCAATGATCTCATTCATGATGGCCCGCAGATGCGGCTCCGCGCCGCCCGAGGCGATCACAAAATAATCGGTGATGGAGGAAAGTTTGCGGACATCGAGCACGACGACATTCCCGGCCTTTTTATTTTCGGCGAGGTCCCGGCAAAGCAGCGCCAATTTCTTGGATTCCATTTTCGGCCTCGATGATAACCGGTCCCCGCTAAAGATAAAGCCGATTGTTGGCAATCGCCTCGGCCACCGGCACCGGGGTCAGATGGGTGATCGGCAGGCCGGCCTTCACGCGCGCCTGAATCTCCGTCGAGGAGATCGCCACGGGAAAACCCCGCAGGGCCTGCCCGCGGAACGGCGCGGGAACCGCCGCCGGCGCCTGCCCGGGTCGCGGCACCACCACAAATTCCGCCAGCCTCGCCAGTTCCCCGGCTTCGCGCCATTGCGGCAGAAGCGCCGCCTGGTCCGAGCCGATCAAATAAAAAAGTTCGGCCCCGGCAAACTTTTCCGCGTAATGCCGGAGCGTGGCGACGGTGTAGGACACTCCGCCGCGCCGGATTTCCACATCGTCAATTTCGCACGCCGTTTCGCCGGCCAGCGCCAGGCGCAACATTTGCAGCCGCAGCGGGGCGGGCACCGGCGGAGAGCCGGGCTTGAAAGGGGACTGGGCGGCGGGAATGAAAAACAGGCGCGCCAGCCCAAGTTCCTCCAGGGCGGCGCGCGCCACCAACAAATGCCCCACATGCACCGGATCAAAGGACCCGCCTAACAATCCAATTCTCATCGCCCCGGAGCATACCCGCGGCGCCAGGAAAGTTCAAAGCCAGAGATTTCGATTGCCAGACGGCGGCAATTCTTTAGCATCGGCACTCCGCCCCTGTGCGGGGCTGGCAGCGGATATGAAAAGTTACAACATCGCGGTCATCGCCGGCGACGGCACTGGACCGGAGGTCATTCGGGAAGCCGTCAAGGTTCTCGATGCCGCCGGCCGGAAATTCAACCTCAAACTCCATTACACCGCTTACGACCTGGGCGGCGAGCGCTATTTGCGGACCCAGGAGCCGCTGCCCGACAGCGTGGTGGAGGAGTTGCGCCAATTCCCCGCCATCCTCCTCGGCGCCATCGGCCATCCGCAGGTCAAGCCGGGCATCCTGGAAAAGGGGATTCTGCTGCGCCTGCGCTTTGAGTTGGAGCAATACATCAATTTGCGCCCCGTTAAACTTTACGACCAGCGCTTCTGCCCCCTCAAAGACAAGACGCCGGAGGACATTGATTTTGTCGTGGTGCGCGAAAACAACGAGGGGCTTTACACCGGTTCGGGCGGATTTGTTTTCAAAGGCACGCCGCATGAGATCGCCATCCAGGAAAGCGTCAACACCCGCCGGGGGGTGGAGCGATGCCTCCGTTTTGCTTTTGAGCTGGCCGCCAAACGCCGCGGCGGCAAGCCGTGGAAGGGACTCAAGCCGGAAGACGTTTCCGCGGGCAAAACCGCCCAGCTCACCTTCTGCGGGAAAACCAACGTGCTGACCTACGCCTTCGATTTGTGGGAGCGCGCCTTCCATGAGGTTGGCAAGAAGGATTTTCCAGCCGTCCGGCGGGAGTACGCCCACGTGGACGCCACCACGATGTGGTTTGTCAAAAATCCCGAGTGGTTCGATGTCATCGTCACCGACAACATGTTCGGCGACATCATCACCGATCTGGGGGCGATGGTCCAGGGGGGGATGGGCATCGCGGCGGGGGGCAACATCAACCCGCAAGGCGCGAGCATGTTCGAGCCGATCGGCGGCAGCGCGCCCAAATATACAGGACAGGGAGTGATCAATCCGCTGGCGGCCATTTGCGCCGGGCAGATGATGCTCGACTTTCTGGGCGAGCCGCGGGCCGCGCAAGCCATCGAAGCGGCGGTGATCCAAGTCGTCCGCGAAAAAATCAAAAGCCTGGCCGCCGGGAAGATGGGCTGCACGACCTCGCAAGTGGGCGATTTGGTCGCGGCGGCGCTGTAAATTTGGCAACCGGATAGGATGCTCCTTACGAGCGGACGCGTTTGACAAATCGCGCCATGCGTTCGACGGCGATTTCGATGCGGTGCAGCGCGGTGGCAAAACAGCAGCGCAGATAGCCCTCGCCGGTCGGGCCGAAGGCGCCGCCGGGCACGCACGCCACTTTTTCCGCCTCGAGCAGCTTGCGCGCGAAGTCCTTTGAATTCAGGCCGGTGGATTGGATGCTGGGAAAGGCGTAAAAGGAGCCGCGCGGCAGATGGCAGGGCAGCCCCATTTCGTTGAAGGCGCTGACAATAAAATTGCGGCGCGCGCGATAGTGCTCGCGCATGTCCACGGTGTCCGGCTGGCCGCGTTGGATGGCTTCCAGCGCCGCTTCCTGGCTGATGATGCTCGCGCACAGCATCGAGTACTGGTGGATGCGCATCATGGCGTCAATAATCGCGGCCGGACCGCAGGCGTAGCCGACGCGAAAGCCCGTCATCGCGTAGGCCTTGGAGAAACCATGCAGGAAAATCGTCCGCTCCCGCATCCCCGGCAGCGAGGCGATGCTGGTGTGTTCGCCCTCGAACGTCAGCTCGGCATAGATTTCGTCGGTGATGACCAGAAGGTTGTGGCGCTGGACCAGGGCGGCGATTTCTTGCAACGCGGCGCGGTCCATGGTCCCGCCAGTGGGATTGGTGGGGAAATTTAAAACCAGCGCCTTGCTTTTTGGGGTGATCGCTTTTTCGATGGCCGCCGCCGTGACGGAAAACGCATTCTCCGGCCGGCAGGAGACGGCCACCGGGACGCCGCCGGCCAGGGCGATGCCCGGCGAATAGCTCACGTAGCACGGTTCGTGATATATCACCTCGTCGCCGGGGTTGATCACGGCGCGGAAGGCCAGGTCCATCGCTTCGCTGACCCCGACGGCAATGAGGATTTCGGTGACCGGATGGTAACTGATCTTGAAATTGTCTTCCACGCTGGCGGCGATGGCCTGGCGCAAGGACAGCAGGCCGAGATTGGAGGTGTAGCCGGTTTTGCCGCGTTCCAGGGCGTAGATCGCCGCCTCGCGGATGTGCCAGGGGGTGACAAAATCCGGCTCCCCCACGCCCAGCGAGATGACATCCTTCATCCCTTGGACAATGTCAAAGAAATCGCGGATGCCGGAGCGCGGAATGGCGGCCACGGTCTGCGCGATGAACTGTTCGGGTTTGAATTGCACGGGGCCAATGTAGCGGCGGTCATACACCACCGCATTATTTTTCTTCTGCGAAAAGGATTGTCCAGCGGCGCTCATAGACCGCCGCTACAGTTAGCCTGGCTCAGGCCGCCGCTTGATCGGGCTTGCGCCGCAGCA
>JBEKOF010000183.1:0-9473 GCA_049522055.1 Verrucomicrobiota bacterium
TGCGCTGCATCCACAGCAGCCGACGCTTGGACGAGTTCTGGAAACACCGGCTCAATCAACACGCCAAACGCAATGACACCCTCAGCCTGTCTGCTTAACGAAGAATTTTGTCCTGCACCCTGGGGAGATTCTTGCGGTGGAAAGGGCTTGCGGTTTTGGCGCCGGCCAAGTATCGTTCAGGCAATGAACGGACGAATTTCAATCAAACCGGATGTATGCAACGGGCGGGCCGTGGTTCGTGGCACGCGTGTTACCGTGCAGACGGTCTTGGATTTCCTCGCCGCCGGTGATTCCATCGAGGAGGTGTTGGAGGAATATCCGAAACTCACCCGAGCGGACGCGCAAGCTTGCTTGGATTACGCTTCGCGGTTCATGGGCAATTATTTCTCGGTGGTGTCGGCAGCATGAAGGGGTTTCTCTTCGATGAAAACCTGCCTGGGCGGTTGCGGTTTTCGCCGAAGCTCCCAATTATTTCCGCTTCCAAGGCCGGACGGAATCCGTCCGACTCACGGATTTGGGGATTTGCCCGCAAACATGATTTGGTCAGTGTCAGCAAAGATGCGGATTTTTCGGATCGCATCATCACGAAATCGCCACCGCCTCGGGTGGTGCATCTAAGATTCGGCAATCTCCGCAGAAATGAATTTCACGCCTTGCTGGCCCGTCTCTGGCCGCAGATCGAAAGACTGGTGAAGCGTTACAAGCTGGTGAACGTTTATCCCGACCGCCTTGAAGGCATTGGCTGAAACCTTCACCAAACTCCCGTCTTGTTGGATATGCGCCTTCGTTGCTCCCCGCCATCCGCCCCGCGGTGCTCGCAATCCCTTTCCCGACCTATTTTCAAAGCACGCTCTTAGCAGAGAATTGGGGCTTGTTGTCCGGGCTTTCATTTTCGGGGGATTTGAGTAGTTTGTTGGAAAGAACGCGCGCATGATGAAAGACACGATCTCAGAAATTGAGGAGCGAATCCGCAACGCGGGGACGCTCCAGGAGAAGAGCCGTGAGGAGTTGCTGGATTTGCTGGGGCAGTTGAAATCGCAAATCAACAGCCTTTCCAAGACCAACCAGGAACAGGCGCAAAGCATCGCGGGCTTCACGGAAGTGTCCACGCACGAAGCGACGCGGGAGGAGAAGAATCCGGAGTTGCTGCATCATTCCATCGGGGGGCTGAAATGTTCGGTGGAGGAATTGGAACAATCGCATCCGAAGCTCGCCGCGGTGGTCAACCGCCTGGCGGATATGCTGGCCAACATGGGGATTTGAGGAGTGTGGCTATGCTTTGGCGGCCGTTTGGAAGGCCGGGTGGATGAAAGGGGCGCTGCTTTCGTCAACGTAGATGGGTTCCTGGATGCCGTAGAGGGAGGAGAAGTTGCGCAAGCGATGGATGAGCATGGGAGTAATCCGGTTTCCGGCGGTGACCAGCAAGATGCCGCCTTTGGTTTCCAGGTTGGAGCGGAGGATGTGGCCGACCCGGAGGGCGGCAAAACTCAGGGCGATGGTGGCGCCGCCGGTGCCGGGCGCCGCGGCCGGCAGGGCGGGAGCCTGCTCCGCCACGGCCGCCAGGAGGCGGGGATCATACCAGCCGGCGCGCTCGCGCAGGTGGGCCAGGGCGGCGGGCCGCCTGGCGCCGGAGGCCTCGATGCGCGAAAGGTCAATCAGAATTTTTAACATGCGCGCGCCCAGCGGGATGGATTCGCCGGCGACGGCGTCTTCGGGAAAACCGCCGCCGTCGAAACGTTTGTGCTGGTAGAGAATGATCCGGGCGACGCCTTCCAGGCGGGGAATCTGGGAGAGGAGGCTGCTGCCGATGGCGGGGATGCGGGCGAAGACGTCCTTCTCCCGCTCGGTGAGCGGCTGGCCCTGGCGGGCTTTGAGGATGAGCTCGGGGGGGATGGTGACGAAGCCGATTTGGGAGAGCAGGGCGGCGGCTTCCAGGTCCCAGGTGGGGGTCACGTTCAGGGAGGCGGCCAGTTGCCGGATGGAGTCGCGCAGGGATTCGGCCTGGCCGAAGGTGCGAGGTTCAGCCAGGGCGAGGATTTCGGAGAGGACTTTGAGGCTGCCGCCCAGAGTGTTTTCCAGGAGTTCATGCTCGGCGAGGATGAGATTGTGCTGGGCGACGGCGGCGTCCAGGGCCTCGACGAGCGTTTCGGCGGGGCAGGGTTTGCTCAGGAAGCGAAAGATGCGGCCCTGGTTGACGGCCTCCACGACGGTGGCCTGGTCGAGGTAGCCGGTGAGCATGACGCGGACGATATTGGGGGCGATCTGGCTGGCTTCGGCCAGGAATTCAATGCCGCTCATCTCCGGCATGCCCATGTCGGCCACCACCACGGAGAAGTCCTGCCAATTTTGCAGGGCGTCCAGGCCGGCCTTGGGGCCCACGGCGGTTTGGACTTGGAAACGCTCGCGCAGTTGGCGCTGGATGGCGGAGAGGACGTTGGGTTCGTCATCTACAAACAAGATTTTCTTCATGCCGCCTCCCTGGCAGCCTGGGGGGCCAAAGCCGCCTGCAAGGGCAGGCGGATGGTAAAGACGGTGCCCACGCCGACCTGAGTTTGGAAGGAGAGCGTGCCATTGTGCCTGCCGACGATGACACTGCGGGCGATGGCCAGGCCCTGGCCGGTGCCCTTGCCCACGGGCCGGGTGGTGAAAAATGGATCAAAGACTTTGTCGCGGATGGTCTCGGGTATTCCTGTGCCGGTGTCGCCGACCTGGATTTGGTCCCAGTCGCCGCACAGCCGGGTGGAAAGGGTGATGGTGCCTTTGCCCTTGGAGCCGTCGCCCACGACGTCGGCGATGGCATGGGCGGCATTGACGACCAGGTTGAGAATCACCTGATTGAGTTCGCCGGGCAGGGCCAGGACGGGAGGCAGGCCGGGCTGGAAGTCCTTGACCAGGTTGGCGACATATTTCCATTCGTTGGCGGCGACGACCAGAGTGCTCTCCACCGCCTGGTTGAGGTCAATGGGGACTTTCTCGCCCGTGCCCGGGTGGGAGAAATCGCGCATGGCATGGACGATCCGGCTGACGCCGTTGATGCCCTCCAGGGATTGCTCGACGGCGCGGGGAGTTTCGGCGATGAGGAAATCCAAGTCGCATTCGGCGAGGGCTTGTTCCATCCCGGCGAGCAGCGCCGGGGTGGCAGCGCCCGCCTTGACGGCGCGCAGGAGGGTCTGATGCTGGCGAAGCAAGGGATGGATGCGGTCAAAGGATCTTTGGAGAAAGCGGATGTTATCGCTGATGTACTGGGCGGGGGTGTTGATTTCGTGGGCGATGCCCGCGGCGAGACGGCCGACGGACTCCAATTTCTGGGCCTGCCGCAACTGGATTTCCATCAAGTGCCGTTCCAGTTCGGCTTGTTTTTGTTCGGCTTGGGCTTTTTTGTGCCGTGCGATCTCGGACTGGAGGCAGAGATTGGTTCTGCGCAATTTGTCGGTGCGCTCGGCGACGAGCTTTTGAAGGCGTTGGAGGTGGGTTTTGGCCTGGTTGAAGAGATTCCATTTTTCGGCCAGGGCGTAGGCCAGTTGGCGGACATCCATGACTTCAAAGGGTTTTTTGAGCATCAGGAGGCGGTCGCTGTGACCGAAGCGCTTGATGATGTCGCGCCAGGTGAAATCCTTGTGGGCGGTGCAAATGATGATCTGCAAATCGGAGCATTCATTCCAGAGGCGGCTGATGGTTTGAATGCCGTCCCAGCCGGATTTCATGCGCATATCAACGAAGGCCATGGTGTAGGGCCTTTTTTCCGCGAGCGCTTTTTGCACGCAGGCCAGCCCCTCCTCGCCGCTGAAGGCCGAATCAATCTCAAAAACGGGAAAACTGGCGTGGGGGGAGGCTTCAACCGGCGCGGCCAGGGCGTCGGAGTTGACGGGGGTCGGTTGGATCACTTCCGGCGAAAGCATGCCGGCAAAAACTTCATGGATGCTCTTATCGTCATCAATGATCAAGGTTCGATAAGGATGGGAGGCGCTCACGCTGGCACCTTGGGGTTGGGAGCTAGACCATGCTTTTGAGGATGGCGGGAATGCGTTCGAGGCTGCGGGTCAAGCTGGCGCGGGCGATGGCCTGTTCGCTTTCGCTCTGGCTGGCAAAGAGAATCTGCCAGCCGGGCGAGGCCCTCCAACTGTCGGCGGCCACTTCGGAGTTGTTGCCGCTTTTGCCAATTCGGTTGTAGCGCACCATCATATCGGCCACCTGGACGGCGGCCACGGTTCTGGCCTGGCAGGAGGCGGATTTGGGATCGTGATGGTAGCGGGCCACTTCGATGAAGACTTCCGGGAGGGATTGTTTTTTCAGGTAGAGGGCGCCCAGTTCGGCGTGGTCCATGCCGAGGATTTCCCGCTCTATTTCCATCAACCCAGCCCCGTTTTCATGGCGCGGGCCATAAATGACGCGGAAGTGGTCGGGAAAGGCCGAGGACATGACAATTTTGCCCACGTCATGCACCAGGCCGGAAACATAATCGCTCTCGCCGTCGGGTGATTTGACCAGATCAACCAGTTCGCGGGTGATGAGGGCGGTTCCGATGCAATGGCGCCAGAATTGGCGCCAGGGGAATCGCTTCTCGACGGCGAGCTTTTGGAATTCCTCGATGACCGGAGTGACCATGGCGAGTTGGCGGATTTGCCGGACGCCTAGGAAGAAAACAGCTTCCTCAATGTTTTTGATTGGGTTAGCCAGGCCGTAATAGACCGAGTTGACCAGGTGCAGGAGGCGCGAGGTCAGGCTGGGGTCGCGGCGGATGATTTCGGCGATCTGGGTGGTGTAGCTCTGATCGGCGTTCAAAAGCTCTTTCAACGCGGTTTCAATGCTCGCCAGCGACGGCAGGCATTTCAAATTGCCCAACCGCGCTTCGATTTGTTTGTGATCCAAGGGTTCGCACACGGGGCTGGACTCTAAAAATGCAGAAATCATTGGCTCTCTATCGGCGGAATGGAGGGAAAGTTTAGCCCCGGCTTTTCGCAGGATGGGCTGGGCGAAGTTTTTTTTCAATCCGGCTAAAGTTTTCGCCCCCGCCCGCCGATAGCCTCTGTAACTGAACAGGAGCAATTTGTGAAGTTTGGACGCTTGCGTCATTGGGCCATGGCGGGGGCCGTGATATTGGGCCTTGCCATGCGCGTTTTGGCCATTCCGGGCTATTTGCCGGCCGTTGGCCCAGCCAAATTGCGTTTCCTTCCCGAGCCCAGGCCCGCCACCAACCTGGCGGCAATAGCCCTCCCGCCGCCTGTTGAGGAGCCGGACAGTCAGCCCCCGCCCGCAGAGGTTGCAGCCAGCCCGCCCGCGCCCTCCGCGCCACCCGCCGCCCCGCCTCCGGAGACCAATTCCCCGGTGACCTTGAGCCCGCTTCCGCCGACGGCGGCGCCCATGACCGATCCGATGATATCACCGCAAATGCTGCTCAAATATTTCAACCGTTCCACCAACGGC
Source organism: Verrucomicrobiota bacterium (assembly GCA_049522055.1). GTDB lineage: Bacteria > Verrucomicrobiota > Verrucomicrobiia > Limisphaerales > Palsa-1400 > JBEKOF01. The sequence goes on from JBEKOF010000183.1 coordinate 5,425, forward strand.
GCCGCCGGGGGCGTGATTGCCCCGATGGAGTTCGCGCCGCCCAGCTCTGCAAAACCGCCTTCCAGCACGGCCACTTATTCAATTAGCCCTCCCCCATGACTAAACGCCTCTCATGCCAACTCCTGTTCTGGTGGGCGGCGGTTTGTCTGGCCCCGGCGGGCTTGGCGCAATCCTTAAACACAAACGCCTCCCATGCCGGCCTGTCGGCGCCGGCAACAAACGCCACCAATGCCAGCCTGGCGGCGGCGGCCGGGGTCAAGACGCCTGCGGGGCCTGTGCCCGCCCCGGCAATCCTCCCGGCCAACCCATCCACCCGGCCATCAAGAATCGAAGGGGAAATTCAACTCGCCCGCGAACAACGCCATCAGCAAGAGTTCTCCGAGGCTGCCGTGACCTTGGAGAGCGTTCTCCAGGCCGACGCCCCGGCCGAACTCCACCGGCAGGCCCTGTTCGAAAGGGCGCTGGTGGCCCAGGACAACGCCCAGCCTGTCAAAGCCCAACAGATTTGGGCCCAATACCTGCACCTTTACTCCTCGGACCCCAGCGTGCCGGACGTGCTGCTCCGACAAGGGCTGCTCTACCGCGACATGGGCGTCCACACGCTGGCGATCTCCAAATTCTACGCGGTGATGTCCAGCGCCCTGAAACTCCAATTGGGCAGCTTGGATTTCTATAAGAAGCTCGTGCTGCGGGCGCAGACCGAAATTGCCGAGACCTATTTTATGGACGCCCGCTTCGACGAAGCGGCGGAGTACTACCACCGCATCCTCATCACCGGGGACGCGGAGGACGAAGACCGCGAACAACTGGAGTGCAAGTTGCTCCGCGCGATGTCGCATCTGACCAACTCCGAGGACATTATCAGCGCCATTGGCAGGGGGCAGACCTTTCTGCGCCAGTATCCAAACTCATCGGATGTGCCCGAAGTGCGCTTCATGCTGGCCGCGGCCCTGACGCGCGTCGGGCGCAACCAGGATTCCATGAAGCAGGTTCTGCTGCTGCTCCAGGCGGAACAGGAGAACGTGAACAAGGAGCCGGAGACCTGGCTCTACTGGCAGCGCCGGGCCGGCAACGAGATTGCCAACCAACTTTACAAGGAGGGCGACTTCCTGGACGCGCTGCAAATCTATTTGAGCCTGGCCGACCTGGACCAATCCCTCGCCTGGCAGTTTCCAGTCTGGTATCAGACGGGCCTGGATTATGAACAACTGCAGCAGTGGCAGATGGCGACGGACACCTACAACCGGATACTGGGCCGGCAAAAAGAACTTAACCCGACCAACAGCACGCCGATGCTCAGCGGGATCGTGGAGATGGCCAAATGGCGCCGGGATTACATCGCCTGGCAACTCAAGGCCCGGGAGAGCAACCTGGCGCTGCATTACTCGGCCCCCACCAACGCGGCCCCGGAGGCCACCCCCTAAAAATGAACTTCCCTAGCAACCTGATTGAGGAATTGGAGTCGCATCTGACCATCTGCCGCGAACTGCTGGCCATCGCCCAAGGGGAGAGCCAGGCCCTGCGCCGCGAGGACAACCCGTCCCTGTTTGAGTATTATCAGTTAAAAAAGAACTTGCTTCCCCGCCTCAACCAGACGCTAGATAGCCTGCGAAAGCTCCGTGTGCAATGGCAAAGCTTGAGTTCAGACGAACGGGCGCGGCATCCGCAAATCGGCCCGCTGCTCCGCAGAAACCAGGACATGGCCATGAAGTTCATTCTTCTGGACCGGGAAAACGAGCAGGGGCTCCTGCGCCGCGGGCTGGTGCCCGCCCGCCAACTGCCGTCGGTCAACCGGCAGCGCCCGCATTTCGTCGCCGAACTCTACCGCCGCCAGTGCGCGTCGTGAGCTTCCGCCGACATGCCGATAGATAAAGTCATCGTGGTGGAGGATGACCCCATCCTGCGCCGCAACCTGGAACAACAACTGCGCCAGCATCGCTACGATGTGGCCGGCGCCGGCACGCTGGCCGGCGTGCGGGAACTGATGGAGCGCGACACCTTCGACCTGATCTTCCTGGATGTCCGCCTGCCCGACGGGGAAGGCCCCGAGTTGCTGCGCGAAATCCAAACCCACCCGCAAAAGCCCCTGGTCGTCATGATCACGGGGTTTGGCTCGGTGGAATCCGCGGTGGACTGCATGCGCAACGGGGCGTTCGACTACATGCTCAAGCCCTTCTCGTCCGAACAATTGCAAGTGACCCTCAAAAAGGCCGAGAACTTCAACCAACTGCTCAAGGTCAACGCGTACTACAACAACGCGGAGGAAGAGGAAACGGGCTGCGAACTGATCGGCAACAGCCAGGCGCTGGAAAATTTGCGCCAGCTCATCCGCAAAGTCGCCCGCACCCAGGCCACGGTCTTGATCGCGGGGGAAAGCGGCACGGGCAAGGAACTGGTCGCCCGGGCGCTCCACCGCGAAAGTCCGCGCGCCGCGGCCCCTTTTATCAAAGTCAACTGCGCCGCCGTGCCGGAAAACCTGATCGAAAGTGAATTTTTCGGCCACGAAAGAGGCTCCTTCACCGGAGCCACCTCCAAGCGCGAAGGGCGCTTCGAGCTGGCCCATGGCGGCACGATCCTTCTGGACGAAATCAGCGAAATCTCCCCCCAGGTGCAGGCCAAGCTCCTGCGCGTCCTCCAGGAGCGCGAACTGGAGCGGGTGGGCGGCAACCGGACGATCAAGGTGGACGTGCGCGTCATCGCCACGACCAACCGCCGTCTGGAAGAAAGCGTGGAGCGGAAGGAATTCCGGCAGGACCTTTTTTTCCGCCTCAACGTGGTGCCCATCCATGTCCCGCCCCTGCGCGAGCACAAGGAAGACGTGGCCTTCCTGGCCCATCAATTCATGCCCCGCTTCGCCCGCAAACACGGCGCCCGCGTCCACGGCATTTCCGACAGCGCGCTGGCGGCGCTGGACGCGCATCCCTGGCCGGGCAACGTGCGCGAATTGCAGAATGTCATTGAGCGGGCGGTCATCCTCTGCGGCGATTCGGGCCTGTTGGAGCTGGAACACCTGGGCTTCTCCCGCTTCGGCAGCGGCGACCTTTCCGCGCCGGCGAGCACACCACCGGCGGCGGCGGCGGCATCTGCTTCCTCCGCGCCTGCGGCGCCCGCCGCTGAGCCGGGCACGCTGGCGGAAATGGAAAAGCGCCACATCCTGGCCGCGTTGGAAAGAACCAAGCAGAACCGCACCCATGCCGCCCGGCTGCTGGGCATCAGCATCCGCACCCTGCGCAACAAACTCAACGAATACGGCGTCAAAGGCAAAGAGAGCGAGAGCGCGGCAGGCGGGGAAGCGTGAGCCACAGCCACTGGCCGCTGGGTCACCTCTGCAGTGATGACTCTCAAAACTCATCTTTCAACTGAAAGCTAGTCCGCGAGGGGTCGGCCAGGGGGTCAGGTCACGTAATTGGGATCCAGGACGGGGCCGAGATTGTGGCGGCGCAGGAGTTCCACAAACCTGGCGATGCCGCGACGCTCGTCGGAACCCAAATGGTAGTGGATGTGCCAGCTCAGATAATCTTTGCGAAAGTTGTAATCGAATTCGGGGCGGCTGGAGATGATGTAGTCCAGGGTGTCCATGCCAAAGGCCTTGGCCTGGCAAAGCTGGCGGCGCAAGGCCGCGTTGGGGATGCGCCGCAAGGCCCAGACGGCATAGACAAAGGGCAGACCGGTGAGATCATACCAGGCGGCGCCCAAATCCAGAATCTCATGCTCGTGCGGTGTGCGGAGAAATTCGAGCGCGCGGTCGCCGATCATAAAGACGTTGGCCAGGGCGGGCGCGGCGTCGTAGGAGGGGAGAGGTTTGAGTTCGGGGTTCAATCCGGCTTCGGCCAAAAGGACTTTGAGCAGGTTGAGGCTGGCCAGGGAGGCGGGATCGCAATGGATTTCGCGCATTTGGGAGAGCGGTCCGCGATGGGCCAGGAAGACGCTCTGCACTTCGCCCAGCGAGGCGATGGCGATGCCGTCAAGAATATCGTAGCGGTCGTGGAAAAGGGTTTCGGTGACGCTGACAAGGCCGGCGTCCAGTTCGTCGCGCCGCAACAGGCGCG
>JBEKOF010000184.1:0-9441 GCA_049522055.1 Verrucomicrobiota bacterium
AGATATGAAGAAATTGAAAAACCCCTTGCTTGGATCAAGAAAACTGATATGAATAGGCCACCTTGGAGTGGCCGGTTTTGAAGTGCCCGCGAGTGGCCGGTTTTCAACCGCCCGGTGACAGCGCAAAGGGCAAAGGCTCTGCCTTGATTCCAAAACCGGGCAGGGCAGAATGGCAGGGGAATGACTGTCAGAATAAGAGCCTTTTTGACACTTACGAGCTGGTTCCGGCTGATAGATTTCAAGGCTGCAATAGAAAGTAGCCGGCATTGGTCTTGCCGAGGAAGAAGCCGCCGGCGTTGGTCGCATTCTGCAATACTGCTCCCGTGCCCGTCGTGGTTGCTTTGCCGGCACCATTGCCAAATGTGATCGTCAGCAAACCCGTCTTGGCGTTAATCGAGCCGGTCAAGGAATTGGCCGGGGTTTTCCCCAATTTCACGAGCGTGTCATTATTGGTCACGGCCACGTTGAAAGTCAGATTCGAGAGCAGGTTTCCACCTGAAATGCCGAGTTGTCCCGACGGCAGATCAATCGCCGCGGTATGGGGAAATGGATTGGTCCAGCGCGAGCCTTGCAAAAGGAGGAGATTGGTGAAACCGTTCGTATAGCGGGCGCTGGAACGGGATGCCTCTTTGATCCACGTCAGGTATCCGGCGGGCGAACCGCTTTCCAAACCGATCCAGCCGAGCAGCAGGCCGGTGCTGCTGTAGAGGTTGCCATACACCGGCAGATCACCATCGCCCGACACGGGCGCCGCCTGGCTGAACGAAGTGCCATCCGCCAATGCGCCAATGAGTTTAACGGCGCCCTTATCATTGGTAATGGTCAAGTAACCGTAGCCGGGCGGCGTGCCGGCAGGCAATAACTGTGCCGTGTATTCCGCTGATTTTGACCCGGTGGCCGCCAACTCCGCCGTCAGATTTGCCATCCAATCGCCGCCATTGGCGCCGGAAACCGTGCCTGCTATCGTCAGCGGCGAATTATTCCAATTCACCCACATTGCCAGAGTCAGCGGCCCGCCCTGTTTGGCTGTGCGTTTGATGTTATTCGTGGCCTGGCCGGAGGCATTAAAGCTGCCGCTGATGGCATTGGTGCTGTCACCGATCAAAAGCTTCCCGGTATAAGTCCCCGAAGCCTTCACCGTCAGGCCGCTAAGCATCCCCGAGGTTTCCACGTTGGTATCGGGCTGCGCGAAAAGGCCATTGTAAATTCCTTGAGCATTGAAGGTGTAGGTTCCGGTGTCTTTGGCAACCGCCTTGGCTTTGATGGAGACAGTTTGGTTGGAGGGCGCGCTCCAATAGTCAATTCCCTGGAAGCTGACCGTATGCTTGCCCACCGAGAGATTGCTGACCGTCGCCCCGCTGTTCTGCCACGTCCCGTCACCCACTTGCCACCGCGCTCCGGCGATAATCGCCGCCTGTGGATTGATGGTCACCTCCACGGAGCCGGTTTGCGGCACGTAGGTTCCGCTGACCATGGTGGTGGAATACGCGCTGACAATGTCAGTTTGTTTGGCGGGCGTCACCCAGTTGCTAATCGTGTTAAAGCTGACCGTGTGCTTGCCCGGCGAGAGATTGGTCACCGTCGCGCCGCTATTCTGCATTTTACCGCCGTCCATCTGCCATTTTGCGCCAGCGGAGATCGCTGACGCCGGGTTAATGGTCACTTGTAACGAGCCGGTTTGATCAGAGCAACAATAGGAGCAGGGCCTGGCCTCAACGCCGCCAAAAGTGGAACCCCACCCAGTGGCACCCGGGCAGTAAAAAACATACTGCAACCTGTCGTCGCCAAAGACAGTCGAATCACCCGCGGGCGCATTGCCGTGGAAGAGGACCTCGCCGAGATCATTGCACAAATAGAACGCGGCTTGCCCGACGCTGGTGACGCCGGGGGGGATCGTCACGCTGCCGAGATTGCCGCATAAATAGAACGCGTACGCGCCAATGTTGGTGACCGTGTCGGGAATCGAGTACGATTCCCCGCTGATCTCTAGCGGATATTCAATGAGGCTGGTCTCGCCCTTGTTGAACAAAACCCCGGCGATGCTGCTATAAGCCGGATTGTTTGGGTCCACGTTGATCGCTGTGAGGCGTGCGCAACCATAAAACGGGCAAGCCCCGATGTTGGTGACACTGGCGGGGATCGTGACGTTGGTCACTGCGTCACATTGATAGAAGGCGAAGCTCTCGATGGTGGTAACGCTCTCGGGAATGATGATGTTGGTCACCGCGCTATTAAAGAGGGCCGAGGATCCAATTACAGTCACCGGCATGTTATTGATGCTAGCGGGAATGGACGCCACGGCCCCGGAGCCTGTGTAGCAGGTGATGGTGATTGAGGCGTTAGTGACGAAATATGAGATCTGCGTTGGCGTCTCTCCTGCCGCGCCTCCAATGACAGTGGCGACAAACGCATGGCACGCGTTGTTGTTGTCGGCATAAAAACCGACGATGGTGTTGCCGGACACGCCTTGGGAACAGGTGAACAGATTGGGTGCGGCGTTGTTGGCCGTGGGGACATCCACCACAATATAGGCCCCGTTCGTGTAGAGGAAACCGTTGTCGCCGCTGTTTCCGACAATATATCCCCCTCCGATGGCCTGGGCGAAGGTACCGAGCGATCCATTATCGTCATTTGGGTTATCCAATGTGAGCCAGCTCATGCCATTATAGAGGAAGCCGCGGTTATCTCCACTGGCATCAACGTAATGGCCCACGATCTGGCCCCCAGAGATGCCCCAAGCATAGGTGCCGGAATAATCTCCAGTGTTGGCGGCAGGGTCCCCAAAAGTGGAGTACGCGCCATTGGTATAGACAAAGCTATACGCTGTATCCTCGTTGTCAAAATAGCCAAGGATAGTACCGCCGGATATGGCGGTGGCGTGGGTGAAGGTCCCATTGGGAACGTCCAGAGTCACGTAGGTGCCGCCTTTGCAGAGAAAACCGTGAGTATTTTCACTGGCATCGGTGTAATAGCCCACAATATTGCTCCCGGAGATTCCCACGGCGTAGGTGCCAAAACCCCTTCCATTGCCGGCATTGGGTGCGTCGAAAATAGTGTACGTTCCGTTGGTGTAGAGGAAGCCGTGGGCCATGCCGGCGCTGTCAGTATAATAGCCGACAACATTGCCTCCGTTGGCGGCAAAGGCGTAGGTGTCTTGAGCGCCAGCGGGGTCGTCCAACATTTGGTAGAAAATCTGCATCGGCGCGCCGCTGGCGGCGGTGAAGTTGGCGACTAAATTAATTTTGCCGCTTGGCACGAAAGTGTAGATGGCATCCGCGCTCACCATCGTTCCGTTCTCCGTCCAGTTTGAGAACGTGTAGCCGTTGTTGGCCGTGGCCATCACCGTCATTGTGCCATCCAATGCAACAGGTCCTCCCAAGGCAGCCGTGCCTCCCGCGCCAGGCGAGGCGCTCACCGTAACCGAGTAAGCGGCGTAATAGCCGCTGGCCATGGCGAAGGAATTGCCGGCGACGATAACGGTTTGACTAGGAGGAGTCGCCCAGCCCGTGATCGTGCTGAATCTGACGGTATGGCTGCCCAAAGCAAGATTGGAGACAATGGTTCCGCTGACTTGCAAGGGATTATCATCAACCGCCCATTGGGCCCCGGCGCTGACCGCCCCTGGCGGGAAGATGGTCACTTGCAACTCTCCAGAAGTCCAACGCACCGTCGGAATACCGTCAAAGGTCGTCCCCCAGCCGGTGGTTCCCGCCAGATAATAAACGGAATTCAAACTGAAGTCGTCGATTTCTATATCCGTGCTGCCCCCAGGAGCATTTCCTTGGAAATAAAGTCCCAACAGGCTGGTGCACTCATCGAAAGCGTCGTCCAAGATGCTGGTGACGCTTCTGGGGAAGGTGACGCTGGTCAGGCCGGTGCAGTCTGCGAAGGCGGCGGCCCCAATACTTGTGACAGCGCTGCCGAGGTTGAGGTTGGTCAAAGCACAGCTTACGAAGGCATAATCTCCAATGCTGGTGACGCTGTTGCCAATCGTAACATTGGCCAGCAGGGAGCAGCCGTAAAACGCAGCATTTCCGATGCTGGTCACGCCGCCGCCAAAAGCAACATTGGTCAGTGAATAGCAGTCCTCAAAGGCCTCCTGACCGATGCTGGTGATGCTGTCCGGGATTGTGACGCTGGCCAGATTAGACGCACCCTCGAACGCAGCGTCCCCGATGCTCGTCACCGTCAGGTTGCCGATGTTCCCGGGAATGGTTGCAGCGCCTCCGGAGCCAAAATAGCTGGCGATACTTATAGTGCCATTTTGAATGGTGTAACCGAATGGAAGCGGAGGGCTCCAGAACAATGTTGGAAAACCGTCAAGTGTTGCCCCCCATCCCGAGGTTCCAGCCACATAATAGACAGTCGTCACATCGCCGTCGCCGACAAACGCGGTCGAATCGGCAATGGGGCAGTCGCCCTCGAAAAAGACATTGCTCAGGCGCGTACAGTAAGCGAACGCATTGGTTCCGATGCTGGCAACGGCGCTGCCCAGGGTGAGTTCAGTCAGGCTGGAGCAACTAAAGAATGTTCCATCGTTGATGGCCGTGACGCCGTTGCCGATAATCGCGTTGGTAAGCGCATAGCAATACCCGAACGCGGCGTGTCCAATGTTGGTCACGCTGTTGGGGATGGTGATGCCGGTCAAGCTCTCGCAGTCATTGAACGCGTCCTCCCCGATACTTGTGACGCTGTCGGGAATCGTGACGCTGGTAACGCTCATGTTGTCGAAGAAAGCAAAAGGTCCGATGCTGGTGACAAAGTTGGATATTACCAACGCCCCCCCGACGCCAGTGTATTCCGCCAGCGTGATCGCGCCGTTATTGGTCGTGTAATCGAATTGGGCTTGGGCCTGGGCCGCCAGAGCCGAACTAATAGTGATAATGCCAAATAGTAATTTTGCTGTTTTCATAGACATTTTCATTTCGTCCGAACGCGAGGCGTCCATTTCCACCCCGCCAAGCCTTAAATCTGAGCGGACTTGGGCTCGTGTCCCCGGCAACCAAATAAAGCTTTATTAGTGACGACGCCACTCATGAACCTTTTCCATAAGGAGGTCAAATTAAATCCGCCGGGATTATTAGGTGACAGAATGACCATATTTTGAAAGTGTCACGCATTAGTACGTTTATCATCGCAAGTGTAAGTTCTTACTTTTTAAACTGGTTGACAGGGGCGGGGATTTTTCCACGGGTGAGCGGTCAGTCGTGAAAGAATGAAATGTTTCTGGCCGCCCCGATTTTGGAATCAAAGCAAAGCGGGGTCTCGCAGGCGCTCGCCCCTCCCGAGGGATCGAGGCTCTGCGCTGGACAAAGGCGGCGGGAGGGTTACAGTGGCGGCATGTCGCTGACTCCAGAACTCCTGACATAGGAGTCAAGTGGAATGTCCGCTTTTGCCCTCAAAAGCGTCGTGGATAGCGTAGCGCAGGCGCAAGCGCGAGCCGGGAAGGGTGGTTTGGGCTTGGTTAAGTTCATGGCAAAGCGCGGCAATGGCGCGCGTGCGATGGGGTGAACTCTGTGCCGCCAGGGTGACCTGTAGCTCTGTTGTGGTGACTTTCAAATCAGCCGCGCTGGCCAGGGCGGCTTGAAGCAGAGTCCGACCTTCGTCGTCGGCTCTGCGGTAATGAGGCGACACCAACCGGAGCAGATCGCTCTCGGCCTGATAGGCCAACATCTTGATCAAATTGGTCAGGTGCTTTCGCTCCGGGGCCAGCTTGACCACCGGTTCCTCAGTGACGGCCTGGACGGGCACGCGGTGCGGCAGGGCGGTGCGACGTTTTTCCAGTTGCAGGATTTTCTGGAAAACATTCCAGATTTTCTGGCCCAATTTGCCTTGGGCGATTTTGAAGCCGCGCATCGTCGGGCGCTGGCGCTCCAGGGTGATCAGGGCTTCCAGTCCGTATTGGGCTTGCAGTTGGTCCATTTGCGCCCGGGCTTGGCGAAGTTGGGCGTCCAGGGCGGCTCGCGCCGGGTTGGGGACATCGCGGCTGGGATCGTCGGGCACGGCAGCGTATTCGACCAAGGCGTCCAAAGCGTATTCCTCGCGCAGATATTTGAAGAAGTTTTCTTGGCGCCAACGCTCGAACATTTGATAGGCCACCTGTGCGGCCGGCAAATCGCGGCGCGAGGTTAAGATGGGCGTTTGATGTCCATTGTCCATCCGGCGGGTGACTTGGCGAAGACGCAGCTTGCCGCCCAATAAACGCACTTTCTGGTCAGCCAGCATATAGGTGATGGTTTTGCCATCGCGTCGGGTGCGGCAGAGGCGGAAGCGTTTGCGTGGGATCGGACGGTAACGGCCTTTGCGGTAAGTCAGCAGGTCAAATTTACAGGCCAGTATTCGCTGGAAGAGTTTGGGACTGTAGCCGCCGCGATCAAAAACCACCGTGACCCGTCGCTGGCCTGCCAGGGCGCGAATCTGCTCCAGAAGGCCGGGCAGCATTTTGACCAAGCCGGCGTTGGCCTGCGCCGTCACGACAAAGAGCGGATCGCCGGCGGTGTCGTTGACCCAGTAATCGGAAGTCGCCGGCAAGGAGATGCGCATGCGCGTGACATGCGCCTTGGGCAGGGCGTGTTTGCCGTGATAAACGCGCACATGGCCGTCAATATAAAGAAAGCCCAGGGCTTCGCCGCGCAAGCTCACCCGCTGACGGGCCAGAGCCTGGCCGAATGGAGCGGCCCTTCCGGCCGCGGCCAGTCGGGCCAGTTTGCGCCGCAACGTTTTGACCTCCGGCGCACGGTCCAAACCCAATACCCGTCCCAAATCCTGGGGCGAATATTCCTTGAGGCCCTCGGGCCGTTTGATCCGCCACAGCGCCATGAGCAAAAGCGTCAGCAGGCTGGTGCGCAACCCGTAGAAAGCCGGCCCGAGACTGCCGTAGATGTCTTGCGCGCACTCAAAGACCCCGCTGGCGACCAAAACGGGCAAAGCCAAGAGCACCCCGGCGCGTGCCACCGCTTGAGCGGAACCAAAGAGCGGCGGCGCATCCTCCAGCAAACCCAGCCGCGCCAGTAGCCGGTCGGTGCCGCGATGGGCCGGATCACAGTCTTGACTGAGGGGAACGTCTGCTTTGATGGAGCCAAAAGCGGACAGGTTTGGGTTCGCACCCCGTGGGGACACTGAACGAGTTGCGGATGTGGCCGCGGACGCAGAAGTGGACAGGTTTGGGTGCGCAGTTGCTTTCCCTGAAAGGGACAACTCTGTTTGCGTCGGTCCAGCGGCTTTCCAGCCCAACCGACGCAGCACCTTGCGGATGGCCATCTCGCTAACGCCCAGTTGGCGGGCCAACTCCCGATTGGAATGCCCTCCTGCCTTGAGGCGATGAATCAATCCGGCGCGTGCGTTCGACAGCCGCCAACGCCCTTTGGGGTAGCCGCCCACGCGGCCCAAGGCCGCCAAGCCCTGGTCCTCAAACCGCTGCTGATTGCGGCGCAAGGTGCGCGCTGAATAACCGAAGGCCCGGGCAACCTCTGTTTGACTGGCCCACCCTTGCTCCACCAGATGGACCATCGCGTAAGCCTCCGCCATCCGATCCGCCTGTGCATACTGGGCCAGAACGATCCCGGAAACGAGCACCACACAATGACCTTCTCGACGCCGAACCATGCACCGCGAATTGATTGCGAGCAGATCTTCCGGGTTGCGGGTTTCAGGAAACCAATCTTCATTATGTTTGACACCCATACCGGGCCATCATACCCGGCGTTCAAAAAAGCGGACAGGTTTGGGTTCGCACCCCAGCGGCGTCTCAAAACGCAAAAAAAAACCTGAATTATCGAGGCAAAATCAACTTGTTCTTGTTGACGCTATGTCAGGAGTTCTGGACTCCTTCGACTATGTTGCCGCTGGGCACGGCTGCGCCGGATCTCCGGCTGCCGGATGTAAGATGATGAGCACGCGGTCGCAAAACGAAAAGAAGTTCGGCCAGTGGGTTGAGTTGGCTGGCGGCGGACGGCGTTACCGGTTGGAACTGCCTGGCCGCATGGGCTGGCTGGCTCGTTATCTCAAGGAAGTGGACGCCAATGAGACGACGGTGCGTTTCTGGCAGGAGATTTACGACGACACAGGCAAGCTGGTCGAAACCCATGAAAAATTCCCAGTGGATAAAGGCCACCAGAAAGTGTAGGATGCCACGATGACAATCACTAAACAGGTCGTTGCCGAGCAGATAGCCGCGTATCTGCGCCACCAGATCACTCTGGCGCAGTTGGTGGATTGGTCGGAGGGCGCATTGATGGACGGTCAGTTGGCCGAAGAGGATGCTGCCACGCTTGCACAGGTCGTTGCCCGCCTGGGAGTCGCGGATGTCCGCGCGTTTGGCCTGGCATGGGAGGATTGTGAAGAGCTTCTCCGCAAACTCGGTTTTGCCTCCCGCGTCGAGGTCGTGGCGGTGTAGTTTCGAAGCGATCCTCGACGAGATCGGCACGCCGGATGCAACGAACGGCTGGATGTTAACCGGCTGACATTCTCCTCTCCCCTGCCCTGCCCGCTCCTCCGCGGGTTTGGGGAGAGAGGGGGAAGAAGCGAGCGGAGGGTGGCTCCGCGGGAGCGTCGCCCTACCGAGGGAAGGGAATCAAGGCAAAGCGGGGTCTCGCAGGCGCTCGCCCCTCCCGAGGGATGGAGGCTCCGCGCTGGACAAAAGAGGCGGGAGGGGTAGAGTGGCGGCATGTCGCTGACTCCTTCGACTATGTTGCCGCTAGGCACCGTCGCGCCGGATTTCCGGCTGTCGGATGTGAGCGGGAAAATTGTGGCGCTGGCGGATTTTGGCTCCGCGCCGGCACTGGCGGTTTTGTTTATTTGCAATCACTGCCCTTATGTCAAGCATATCCGCAGCGGCCTGGCCGCGTTCGGACGGGACGCGCAAAAACGCGGCGCGGCGGTGGTCGCCATCAACGCCAATGACGCGGAACATTACGCGGAGGACAATCCGCAAAAGATGAAGCTGGAAGCGCAAACGGTGGGGTACACTTTTCCGTATCTGTTCGATGAATCGCAGGCGGTGGCCAAGGCTTATCACGCCGCCTGCACGCCGGATATTTTTCTGTTCGACAAGGACCGGCGGCTGGTTTACCGGGGCCAGTTTGATGAGAGCCGTCCGGGGAAAAGCATTCCGGTGACGGGCAAGGATTTGCGGGCGGCGCTGGAGGCGGTGCTGGCGGGAAAGCCGGTGGCGGCAAACCAGGTTCCCAGCGTGGGGTGCAACATCAAATGGAAACCGGGCAATGAGCCGGATTATTTTTAGGGGGATAAGATTTTCAAACAGAAGCAGGGGCGCAAGAGGCAGAGGGGAGAGGAGCCGCAACCAAAGGGCTGGATCTGAATTGAGAATTGGTCATTGAGCATTTGTCACAGCCATCCCATAGGAAAATAGAGAACTTGGCTGGGAGAGTTTTTCCTGTCACACGACAGGAATGAAAAATACAAAACAACCCCAGCCAAGCC
>JBEKOF010000185.1:0-9380 GCA_049522055.1 Verrucomicrobiota bacterium
CAGTTCTTTGCTCATGTTCATTCACACCAATTCCTGGTGTCTTTTTCCCATGAGTCAACGACCCTTTTGGCCTCCTCTCAGTTTCGCTCCCCCAGTGTCTTTTAATTTGAGTCAACTCGATGGGATTATCATGGTTGCTTTGTGCTTTTGCTTTGGGCGGCGTGGTGGCAGTATGGGGCCATGGATGCGTTGCTTAAACTTTTGCATGAAAATGCCTCGATCAAACCGGCGCAGTTGGCCAAAATGCTCAACCAGCCGGAAGCGGAGGTCACCGCCCAAATCAAGGCCCACGAAGCCAGCCAGACCATACTGGGTTACCGCGCCATCTTGAACGAGGAAAAGATCGGCGGGGAGATGGTGCGGGCGGTGATTGAGGTGAAAATCACGCCCGAACGCGGCGGGGGTTTCGACCGGCTGGCGGAGCGGATCGCCAAACATAGCGAGGTGCGCTCGTGTTATCTGATGTCGGGCGGGTTCGATTTGCTGGTGGTGGTGGAGGGGGCGAATTTGCGGGAGGTGGCCTCCTTTGTCTCGCAGAAGCTGGCCACCATTCAGGGGGTCATTTCCACCGCCACGCATTTCATGCTCAAGGTTTACAAGGACCACGGGATGCTCGTGCCCGGCGGCGAGGTCGAGGAGCGCCTGGCGGTGACGCCTTGATCACAACTGTTTCATGGCGTCGTCCAGGGCGGCGTAGAGCTGGGACATGCTGGCCTCGGTCTCGTCGCCCATATTGGAAATGCGGAAAGTGGTGCCCTTGATTTTTCCGTAGCCGCCGTCAATCAAAAAGCCCTGATCCTTGACGAGCTTTTGCAGCTTGGGCACATCCACGGCGCGCCCGCCCGGCTTGGCGCCGTTGTTGATGCAGGTCAGGGTCTGCGATTCGAAACCCGGCTCGGGGAAGAGGTTGAAGCCGTGATTGGCGGCCCAGGCGCGGGTCATCCCGGCCAGTTTCTGGTGGCGCGCGTAACGCGCTTCCAGGCCCTCGGCGAAAAATTCGTCCAGCTTGAAGGAGAGGGCATTGACATGCGCGATGCTCGGGGTGCTGGGGGTCATGCTCTGTTCGGCGTTTTTTTGAAATTCCACGAAATCAAAATAGTAGCCGCGGTCCTTCATTTTCGCCGCCCGGGCCAGGGCGGCCGGCGAGCAGACAAAGACCGCCAAGCCCGGCGGCATGGCAAAGGCTTTCTGCGACCCGGCCAGCAGGACGTCCACGCCCAGGGCGTCAAACTCCAGCTTGACGGCGGACATGGCGCTGACTGAGTCAATAATAAATATAACGTCGGGGTATTTCTTTTTCAGCGCGGCGATCTCGGCCAGCGGGTTCATCAGGCCGGTGGAGGTTTCGTTGTGGATGAGGGTCAGGGCGTCGAACTGGCCGGTGGCCAGTTTGGCGTCCACCTGTTCGGCGCGGATGGGCGAGCCCCAGGGCACTTGGAGGGGTTCGGCTTCCTTGCCGCAGCGTTTGGAGACGTCGAGCCATTTGTCGGAGAAGGCGCCGCACATGCAGTTGAGGACGCGCTTTTGCACGAGGTTGCGCACGGCCCCCTCCATCACGCCCCAGGCGGAGGAGGTGCTAAGATAGACCAGTTGTTTGGTGGCGAGCAATTGCTGCAACTGGGGCTGGATTTTGGCGTAAAGGTCTTTGAACCCCTGGCCGCGATGGCCGATCATGGGCTTGGAAAAGGCCTGGAAGGTTTTTGCGCTGACCTCGACCGGTCCCGGAATGAATAATTTGACGTGTGCCATAAAAGAATTTGATTTGTGAAACCTTTCACAAGGGCGGGCGGTTGGCAAGGAAAAGTTTGCCGGGAAAAGTGGTTCCCCGACATTTGCGGGGGAATGAAAAGCGAGGTCGAGAGGCATGTCCGCCTTTTACTTTGACTGGGTTTGACGCTGGGTTGACTTTAACGATAAAGGTGGCGCCTGGTTTTCACCGGATGTGGCGGCGACTGGCCACTTGCGCTGGCATTCGATTTGCCATACCCCTCCCATGCCGACTACCATAGCATAGTAAGTAAGGGATGTCAAGCTTTTTAATTGATACGTGTGGCCGCAAAAGTCGCAGCGCAGCGAGCCGCAACCAAAGGAATTCAACAGTCAGCACAATAAGGGGAAGCGCACCAGAGGCGCGAACGGATTTCACGGAGGACACGGATAAAGAAGACCTTTCAACGCAAAGTCGCAAAGGCGCAAAGACGCCAAGCCGGCACGGACGGCAGAAAACGCAGAATTGTGATCGCAAATACGCTTCACGAGGCAGGATTGAAAAGAATGTGGTTTTCGATGAGCCTAAAAAAGGGACAAAGTGCGGTTATGTGGGACTGTCCCCTTTGACACACGCATAACCGATTTAATCAGAGCTTGCCCAACTCGCCGTCTTGAGTATATTTCTTGAGAAGCATGGGCGCACAGGAAATCATCGAGCAGATTAAATCGCCGCCGCCGCTGGAGCGGGCCGAGGTGGCCAAATTTGTAGTGGAACAGGATGACTCCTGGATTCCAGACGAATTCAAGGAAGCGATGAAAGATTCCGCAGTGGGACGTTGTGTGGATATGGAAACGGCATTGTCCGAGACGCCACCTCCACGCTTGCGGTGAAATAGCGCCTATTAACCCTTCGGTAAAGCTCTCCACAAAGGAAAATAAATGCCAGTGCTGGTAACTAACTGTCCTCGGTGCGGATCTCGTAAGATAACATTTGATCTTACTCAAGATAATTTCCTCGGCACTCAATACGGCTGGCAGCATGTCTACGAAGCTTTCTGCGTTTGTCGCCACTGCAAAAAGGCGACAATATTCATTCTTGAGCAAAAGACCAGCCGGACCGAGGATGCCTTCAAAGCTGGGTTGGCGAGCATCAAGGGAGCGATAAATGATTACATGACTGTTGAAGGCTTCATTAACCTCAAAGATACAGAAAAGGTCCAACCACCCGAGTATTTGCCTGAAAATGTCAAGTCTGCTTTTAAGGAAGGCGCGACCTGCCTTGCAGTCGGATGCCACAATGCCGCGGGAACCATGTTTCGTTTGTGTCTTGATCTTGCAACACGGTCAAAGCTCCCCGCCGAGGATTCTCTTGGTCTTAACGCGAAGGTCCGTCGTGACCTTGGGCTTAGGTTGCCCTGGTTATTTGATAACGGTCACCTGCCCGCGGATTTGCGCGAACTTTCATCCTGCGTTAAGGATGACGGCAACGATGGAGCGCACGCAGGTTCCCTGCAAAAAAATGAAGCCGAAGATTTGCTTGATTTTACGACCGCATTGCTTGAGCGCATTTACACCGAGCCAGAACGCCTTCGCCTCGCGAAGGAGCGCCGGGAAAGCAGACGAGCTACACCTCCAAAAGCCTCATAATTCCGCTTTGGCGATGGCAGAGCATTCCGCCGCCGCAGCGGACCTTGGAATTTGTTGGCGGAAAGTGAAAAGGCTTTCACGTCAGCCCGGAGCGGGGCTTTCCGGCGCGGAGGACGCGCAGGGAATAGCCTCGGCCGTTCTCATACGGCTCGACTTTGGCGGTGATTTCCAGGACGGGATAGCGCACGGTCGCCAGGCCGTAGCTGCGGTGAGTTTGGGCGAATAGTTCGGTTTCCACCATGCCGGTCCAGTCGGCCAGGGTCAGGAATTTCATCGGTTCGCCGGTGATTTGATGGTGGGTGCGTTGTTCAACTACCAACCCGCACGTCACCACTTCTTCGCCGACATGCCCGCCCAGGCGCGACACCGGGCAGTAGGTGTGCCAGGCGATGTGGTCGTGCAGTTCGAGGGGATGGCCGCTGGCGGGGAAGCCCAAGAGTTCGTTTTCGGATTCCAGGCGTTCGCGCCGGGTGGGTTCGGCCAGGGGCACTTCGGGCAGGCGATCCAGGCCCGGCGGCGGCAATAATAATCCCTGCCGCGAAGCGTCGGCGGCGGCAAAGGCGCGCTGGAGGAACTGGCATTCCCAAAATTGGGCGGCGCAGGTGCGGCCAAATTCATCGAATGCGCCCACGCGCAAGAGGGATTCCATTTCGTCGGGCGCGGCGGCGACGCGGCGATGGAAGTCGGCCAGGGATGAAAAGGGCCGGCGGCCGCGTTCGGCCAAGATGCGTTCGCCGGTCCGCGCGGTCAGCCCCTTGACGGCACGAACGGGCACGCGGATGGAACGGCCCGCCGGCTGGAACAACGGGCCGGGCTGGTTGATGGACGGGGGCAGGAGTTGGATGCCCAGGCGATGGCATTCCAGCACGTAAACGATGGGATGATAGAATCCCTTGCCGTTGGACAACACGGCGGCCATGAATTCGACCGGGAAGTGCCGCTTGAGCCAGGCGGATTGATAGGCTTCGACGCCGTAAGCGGCGCTGTGGGCCTTGCAGAAGGCATAGCCGGCAAAGCCGGCGACCAGCGCCCAGACTTCGGCGGTTTTTTCCGGCGAGTGGCCGCGGGCCAGGGCGGATTGGAAGAATTCGCCGCGGATTTTTTCGATGACGGGATGGTTCTGCTTGTTGAGGGCGCGGCGCAGCACATCAGCCCAGCCGGGGTTGAGTCCGGCAAAGGCTTCGCAGAGTTGGAGGATGTGTTCTTCATAGACGACCAGGCCGAAGGTGCTCCGCAAACAGGGTTCCAGGGAGGGATGGGGATAGGTCACCGGCTCCAAGCCCTGGTAGCGGCGGGTGAAGGCCAGTTTCTTGCCTTCGTTGGCGGCGCCGGGGCGAATGACGGAGACAATGGCAATAAGGCCGTCTATTTCCCGCACGTCGCACATGCGGCACAGGCTGGTCATGGCGGGGGATTCGATATGATGGACGGCGCGCGCTCCGCCGTCGGCGATCATTTCCCAGACCTGAGGGTCCTGCCAGGGTTCGGGGGCCTGCGGATTGCCCAGGAGCAACCGGCCATCGGCTTTGTCCCGCGCCAGACAGTGTTCCAGGTCCACGGCAATGCCCCGTGCGGCGAGCATGACTTTGACGTCGCGCATGACGGCCAGGCCGCCTTGGGCCAGAATGTCCATCTTCACCAAACCAACGGCTTCGACGGCGTCCATGTCAAAGTGTGTAGCGGGGCAGCCTTTGTTGGAGAGGAAGGTCGGGGTCAATTCGAGGATGGGCTGGCGGGAGAGGACCAGGCCGCAAGGGTGCATTTTGGGGTGTCGCGGCACGCCGTCGAGGAACTCGGCCATTTGCAGGGCGGTGCGGCAAGGTTCTTCGTCCAGGGGCAAGTCGCGGTTTTCGGGGCTGGCGCGGAGAATTTCAATGAGGCGCGCGCCGCCGCTGGGGGTGTGTTGGGCCGGGACCCAGCCGCCGCCAAAACTCCAGGGGAAATGGTCGGTGAAGTTGCAGACCTGGCGTTCGGCCATGCCCAGCACCTTGGCCACTTCGGCAAAGGCGCTGCGGGCCTGGAAGGTGGAGAAGCCGCCCACCACAGCGCAATGTTCGCGGCCGTATTTCTGGAAGATCAGGTTCACCACGTCGTCTTTGCGGTCGTGCGCGAAATCAATGTCAATGTCCGGCAGTTTGTGGAGGGCCATGCGGTCCTTGTTGAGAAAGCGGCGGAAATAAAGGTCGAAGCGGATCGGGCAGACGCCGCTGATGCCCAGGCAATAACAGACCAGCGAATCGGCCGCGCTGCCGCGGGTGATCCAGTCCAGGCCGCGCCGGCGGCAGTCCTGGAGAAAATCCCAGGTGATCAGAAAATATTCTTCGTAGCTGACTTCCTGGATGATGGAAAGCTCTTCCAGCACCTGGCGTTGGAACCGGGGGGCGCGCGCGCCGTAACGCTCCGGCAAGGATTGCAGGACCAACCGGCGCAGAAACTCATGCGGCGGCGAGCCGTCCGGCGGGGTGAAGGCGGGGAATTGCGGCAGGCCAAAGGGAAGCTCGAAATGGCAGCGTTCGGCAATTTCGCGGGCATGGCGCAACCAGTCGGGATGTTCCTGGCAGGCGGCCGCCATTTCGGCGGGGGCGCGGAAATGGAAGCGCCCGCCGCGATGTTTCTCCGGATGCGGCTGGCGCAGGAGCGTCAAGGTGCGGATGCTCTGAAGGATGTCGTATTTCTGGCGGTCCTGGGGTATGGCGTAGCGGACGGCCGGGCAGGCCACGGCGGGAGAGGCGTTTTGCCCGCCGGTGACCAGGCCGTAGAAGCGGCCCGGAAACAGCTCCGCCAGAGGCGCGTCGGCGCTGACGGCGATCAAACCTTCGGTCAGGCCGTCCAGTTCCCGGCGATGGTAGGAACCGCGCTGCCGGCCGGCAACGGAGGCTTCGTCGCCGCGGGCCGCCGTTGCTTCGGCATGGCGGGAAAGGAGGCGGTTGAGGTTGCGGTAGCCCGGAGTTGATTCCACGTAAAGCAGCAAGGGCTTTTGATCCAAGCTGATTTCGACGCCCAGAACGGGTTTGACGCCGGCCTGTTTGGCCGACAGGGTAAATTCCACCGCGCCGTGCAGGTTGCCGGTGTCCGTGAGGGCGACGGCGGGCAGGCCGTGGCATTTGGCCAGTTCGACAATCGCGGCGGGGGAAAGGGTGGAATCCAGAAAGGAGTAATGGCTGTGGACGCGCAGGGGAATGTAAGCGCCCGCCGCCTCGCGCGGCGGGGATGGTTTATGGACGGTTGGCCGTGTTTCCGGGGCCGGCGTTGGCGCGGCTGCCACCGCTTCGCGCGGGGCCTCCCGCAGGCGAAAATCGTGCCCGCGCAAGATGACCGAATGCCCCCGCGCCCGCCGCAAATCGTCAATGGCCAGCGCCAGGCGTTCCCGCGCCTCCTGTCGTTGCGCGGGAACGTCCAGGGCCAGTTCACCGCGAAAGCGGCCGTCATAGACGTTGGACAGTTTCAATGACACCAGCCGCAGGCTGACCCGGCGTTTCCAGGCGGCGCGGAGCATGTTATGGAGGCGGCCATAGACATCCGTTTCCAGGTCGGTCGGCTCCCGCAGGCTTTCGCTGGTCTGGTCTTCGGCCATGTCGTTGTAGCGGACTTTGACGGTGAGGGTGCGGATGCTGCGGCCTTCCTGGCGCACTTTGGCAAAGAGATGGTCGGCCATGCGCCGCAGGGTGGCTTGGAGGTATTCCTGGTCGGTCAGATCGCCGGGGAAGGTTTCCTGCTGGCTAAAGGATTTTTGGGGCTCGCGGGCGGGGAGCAAGGGCCGGTCGTCAATGCCGTTGGCGAAATCGCGCAAGGAGCGGGCGATGTTGCCCATCAGGACGTGGAGGAGGTCCAGGGGCGTGGCGGCGATCTGGCCGATGCGGGCCAGGCCGGCGGCATTGAGGCGGACGGCGGCTTTGGGGCCGACGCCGGGGAGCCATTGGTTGGGCAAGGGATGCAGAAAGGAAATTTCGCGGCCGGGCGGCACTTGGAAGAAAGCGGCGGGTTTGGTGAGCTTGGAGGCGATCTGGCTGACGAGCTTGTTGACGCCGATGCCTTCGCTGACGGAGATTTTGAGAGATTGTCCGATGGCCTTGCGGATGGCCAGGGCAATCTCCGCGGGCGCTTGGCCGGCGCCGGTCAGGTCAAAGTAGCCCTCGTCAATCGAGGTCTGCTCCACGTCCGGCGTGAAGTCGTAGGCGTACGAAAACATCCAGCGGGAGAAATGTTCGTAACGGTCAAAGTCAGGCGGCAGGACAATGAGCCTGGGGCAGAGTTTGTGGGCGCGGGCCGTGGGCATGGGAGTATAGATGCCAAACTTGCGGGCTTCGTAGGAGGCGGAAGCAATGATGCCGCGCTTTTCGCCGCCGACGGCCACGGGTTTGCCGCGCAAACGCGGGTCGGCCGCCTGCTCCACGGAGGCGAAGAAGGCGTCGGCGTCCAGATGGACAATGGCCCTGGGCATGAGGCTTTTCACTTGCGCCGGCGGATCAGCGCGACCATGACGCCCTGAATGACCAGTTCGCCGGCGGGAATGAGCCGGGGATATTTCGGGTTTTCGGCGCGGAGCTGAGGTTTGCCCTTGTCGGCCACGAAAGTTTTGAGCGTGCTTTCCCCGTCAATCAAGGCGGCCACCACATCGCCGTGGCGCGGGGTCTGGCCGTGTTCGACCACCACCACGTCGCCGTCGAGAATGTGGCGGCCGATCATGGAGTCGCCGCGCACTTCCAGGGCGAAGGTGCGGGGCGAGGGTTGGATGCCCAGAGTGGCGATGTCAATGGTGACGCAGCCTTTGGCCTCCTGCTGGCGCTCCCGCGCAAACCCGGCGGGGATGGAGCCAAAGAGGGGAATGTCGGCGAGGCGGGCGCGGAGTTTTTGCAGGGGAGAGACGAGGCGCAAGGCGCGGACTTTGCCCGGCTCGGAGGCGATGACCCCCTTGCGTTTGAGGGCTTCCAGGTGGCAGGCGGCAGCGCGGGTGCTGCGGAAGCCGAAACGGGCGGCGATTTCCTGATGGGTGGGCGCGGGCCGGTCGGCGCGGATTTCGCTTTGGATGAATTCCAGGACTCGCCGTTGGGCGCGGGTGAGATCGTTCATAGACTACTTATATAAGTAGTATTCCGCGCGGCGGATGTCAACTCCCAATCGCGGCGCGAAAATGGGAGGTTTGGCTGGTATTGCGGGACGCGGTGGAGAGGCGGGAAGCCATTCAATCATGCTCTAAACGCAAGAAGTCCGTATAGGGGAGATCGGTCCCGGAAATCGTGAGAACCCATGTGTTCGAGGTGTCAGAGTCACGGTGCAACCAGTAATTCTCTGGTTTATTTGTGCGCATCAGGTTAACGCCGTTGGTATCCATCAGAATCATCACAGGATGCAACTCTCGGATCGCGTCGGGCAATCGCGCGTCGTCAAGTTTGATGTCTGTCTCGTTCGTCAAGGATGAATGCATCATGGTTAGAAACGCCTCCGCAATTCGACGATGCTCTTCCGGAGTCCGACCATCCGAACGTGGACGATGCTCTTCTTCGTATTCTGGGACTGTTTTCTTCCTCTCGAGTGTATCCTCGATGTATTGCCAGAATCCCATGCCATCTATTTTGCTCAACAGGGAGCGACAATCGGCTAAATAAAGGTGAGCCTCCTGGTTGGTTCTGGCAGCATCGTCGCATGAGCTGATCTCACCGTATGTCGAGGCGAACTGCCCTGAAATGAAGGAGGACCAGCGAATTCGTCCATTGTTGGCGTACCGCTCGATGAGGGAATGTGAATTTGCAAGCCCGTCCATATCTGGTCCGACAAAATGATGGCCGATTTGCCCTTCAGAATCTCCTCTCGTCACAGCCGGAACCGGCCGAGCCAGGAATTGCTTTGCGCGGATTTGTAATACGCGGCGATCGTGCCGAATTTGAATGTCTAAAAGCGCAGGATTCCAGAACTCCTGACATAGAGTCAACAAGAACGGTCTAATTTTACCTCGATAGTTCTGGGTATTTTCTGGGTTTTGAGGCTCGGCAGGGTGCGGACTCAAACCTGTCCGCTTTTTTGAA
>JBEKOF010000186.1:0-9366 GCA_049522055.1 Verrucomicrobiota bacterium
GTGGCCAGGGCCTCGGTGACGGCCTTGGCTTGTTCCGGTTGATGGAGATGAAATCGTTTCGGCATGGCCCACGATTGCGCAAGATCTAAAATAGTGCAATTACAAAATAGAAATGGTATAAGCTTTCTTATTGACCCACAACACGCGCCACTTTGAGCCGGCGGGAGTGCAAGTGGTGGACCCGCTGGCATAGGAGGGCTACTCCCCGGAGGTCAGCAGGAGGGTTTGTTCGAGCGTGGAGGCGCCTTCGCGCGCCTTTTCCAGCGCCACGGTCCGCAGGGTCTTCATCCCTTGCTCGATGGCGACCTTGGCGATTTCCGAGGCGCTCACGCGCTTGATCACCAGCTTGCGGATTTCGTCCGTCATTGTCATGGCCTCGATGATGGCCAGACGCCCGGAGTAGCCGGAGTTCTTGCAGCGCTCGCAGCCGCGCCCGCGGAAAAGCGTGCCGTCTTCAAAGTCGCTGGCGTTGATCCCCAAGTCGGTGAACATCTTTTGCGGATAAGTCACCGGCTCCTTGCAATTGTTGCAGATGCGGCGCATCAGGCGCTGGGCGCAGGCCAGGATCACCGCCGAGGAAATCAGGAACGGCGCGATTTCCATGTCGTCCAGCCGCGAAATCGCCCCGGCGGCGTCGTTGCAGTGCATCGTGCTCAAGACCTGGTGGCCGGTCAGCGCCGCTTCCACGGCGATCTCCGCCGTTTCCGTGTCCCGAATTTCCCCAATCATGATGATGTCCGGGTCCTGCCGCAAAATCGAGCGCAGCGCCCCGGCGAAGGTCAGCCCGATCTCCTTGCGCACCGGAACTTGATTCACCCCGGGAAGCTGGAATTCCACCGGGTCCTCCACCGTGATGATGTTGAACTGCGGGCTGTTGAGCTCGTTGAGCGCCGAATAGAGCGTGGTCGTTTTGCCCGAACCGGTCGGGCCGGTGACCAGGATCAACCCGTGCGGGGCGTCCACCGCGCTCTTGAAACGGACAAAAGTCTCCTCGTCAATTCCCAGCTTGTCCATGCTGGCCGAGAGGTTGGACTTGTCGAGCACCCGCAACACGCATTTCTCCCCGTGGACGGTCGGGAGAAAGGAAACACGCAAATCAATGTCCCGCCCTCCCACCTTGACCCGCATGCGTCCGTCCTGGGGAAGACGCCGCTCCGAAATGTCCAGGCTGCTCATCACCTTGATGCGCGAAGTCAGCGCCACCTGCAAATTCTTGGGCGGCGGCGGCATGTCAATCAGCGAGCCGTCCACCCGGTAGCGCAGCCGGACCATGTTCTCGAACGGTTCGATGTGGATGTCGCTCGCGCGGTCCTTGATCGCCTGGACCAGGATCAGATTGGCCAGCTTGATCACCGGCGCCTCCTCAGTGGATGCGGCCAGTTGCCCCAAGTCCGTCGTTTCAGCCGCGATGGTCGTCAGCTCCAGACTTTCCGCGTCCGCCTCGGCTTCGGCCTGTTTGGCGGCATCCTGGATGATCTCCTCCATGCTGCCGGCCCGCGCCGTATCCAGGTTGGCGATGCGGTCCATGATGCTCTTTTCCGACGCAATGAGCGGGGAAACCTCCAATTTGGTGATGCGCTTGACATCGTCCACCGCCAAAACGTTCAGCGGATCCGCCATCGCCAGGTAAAGCCGGTTGCCCAGCCTGGAAACGGGCAGCACTTTGTAATTGGTCGCGATGTCCCGCGGGATCATCTCCGCCATTTCCGGCGTGGGGCTGATGCGGGAGACATTCACCGGCGGCGTGTTGAGCACGCGCCCCATCGAGACCACCAGGTCCTGCTCGGTGACGTAGGACTTCTCGACCACCAGTTTGAGAAACCGCGTGCCTTCCTTCTTCTGCTTTTCCAGCAACTCCCCGACCTGGGCGGAGGTCAGCAAACCGTCTTCCACCAGGGCGTCGGCGATGCGTTCTCCAAGTGATTTGACCGGTGGCATGGTGTGTTATCGGAAGATCTTCCCCAGGATCCGGACCAGGTCATTGGGAGGGGCCAGGTACCAGAGCAGGCGGTTTTTGATCGTGCTCCCAAGGTCAATGGCGGCTTGCTTGTTGAACGGATTGCAGGTGGCCACCAGCACCGTCTTGCTCATCCGGTCAAACGGCAGCACGCACCACCGCTGGCAGAACTCGCGCGAACTGTTGCGCGCCAGCTCCATGTCCAAATCATACCGATCCAGCGGAATGAGCGCCAGACGCGACCGGTCGGCCAAAAGTTTCAAGGACTTGTCCAGCGCCATGAACTGCTTTTCCGCCAACTGCTGAATAAAAGGATCAATGGTCTTTGCCGGAGGGGCGCTCAGGCTGGGGACTGGCCAGCACATTTCAAAATCCCCCGCGGAAATGAGCTTCGACTCCACGAAAATCTTGTGCATCTGCGCCCGGCCGTCATCCACGTCCAACTGGGCCGCCGCCTTGGCCTTCCTGGAAATCAGGGTCGTCGGGCCTCTTTGGGAAGGCAGCTCGATTTCCATCGGCGGCAGTTTGGTCAGGTTGTTGGCCTTGCTCTCTATTTGCGCCATCGCCTCCATCGCGTCGCGGTCCTCGGGATGCCGCTGCAGAATGGTTTCGTATTCCAGGATCGCCGAGGACAGTTGCCCCAATTGCACGTAGGCCTGCGCGATGCGTTTGGAGGTCAGAATCACCTCCGGCTCCATCCCCAGCTTCAGATACGCCTCCTTGAGTATCTCCAATGACTGATAGTCCTGCGGCTGCGACTGAGTGATCACTTCGAACATCTCAATCGTCTGCCGCAGTTGGGCCTCTTCGCTTGGATTTAATGTGCCGAGCATGACGCGCTAATTCCAAATGCCTCTAAATGATGCCAATCTACTCACGGACGGGGGCCGACGCAATCCCCTTTCGCGTCCCCGGCACTGAATCTCTAAAAATTGCGCCCTGGCTTTGTTTTCCCTCTTGACCTGGGGCGGGCAACAGCCTAACCACAGGCCATGAAGATTTGCCTGTTTGGCATCACCGGGCTGCCGACCGGCAACCACAACCTCAAGGACCCCCGCCTGGACCAAGCCGATAAATTGGTGGAAGCCCAGAAAAAGTGCTATGCCCAGGTTGTGCTGGCCGACGAAAAGGAAATGGCCGTCTGCGATGCCATCCTCACCTCCCGCGCCGCCTTGAGTGACTTGCTGATGAAGGACCTGGATTTTGTCGAGACCCGCCTCGGCCGCGAGGCGGGCGAAGCGGAGAAAAAGGTCCTGCAAAAAATGGCCGAAGGGCTGGTCAGCGAGAGGCCCGTCTCCCGGCTCGACTTGAACCCGGAGGAGTTGGCGGCGGTTTCGGCGCACAGCTTTGTCACCAACCGCCCGGTCGTGGTGGCCGGGGAGGCGGATTTGGCGGCGCCGGACGCCCTGCTGCTGCGCGCGTTTGCCGAGAGCGGCTTCATCTCCTTCCTGACCGTCGGCGGCAAGGAGAACCGCGCTTGGCCCATCCGCGCCGGCACCACCGCCTGGGAGGCGGCGGGCGCCATCCACACCGACCTGCAAAAAGGGTTCATCCGCGCGGAGATTATCAGCTTCGCCGATTTTGCCGCCGCGGGCGGGGAGACGCAAGCCAAGCGCGCCGGCAAGCTCCGGCTGGAATTAAAGAGTTACGTCATGCAAGACTGCGACGTCGTGAATTTTCGGTTTAGCAAATAACACCGCCGCGACATAAATATAACGGCGTCAACCCCACACTTCCGACTGGCGCAGTTGCTTGAGGAGCAGTTGCTCCAGGGAGGCGTCGGAAGCGACGCTGAAAAAATTGATGCCCCGCCCCTGGCAGTACTCGCGCAGGCGCTGGCAAAAATTCCGCACGGTTTGCTGGTAGGCCTTGAGCCGGAATTTTCCAAAAGTCACTTCCTGCAACGCGCCCGTCTCCGAATCCACCAGCCGCAGATCGCCATACGCCGGCGGGCTGAACTCCTCCGGCGCGAGAATCTGAATGGCGTTGACATGAAAACCGCGCCCGATCAGCGCGTTCAACCCCCCCTCATAACCGGCCGGGTCCAGGAAATCGCTCAAGACCACGGCCACTCCGGCCTGGCGCGACTCAATGGCGCCGCGCCGCAGCGCCTCGTTCAAATTCGCCGCCCCTTGCGCCGTGATGGCGCCAAGATTCTGGAAAAACTGCATCGCCGATTTGCGCCCGCGCACGGCCCGCAATCCGCCCCGCGCCGCCTGCTCCGCGCTCAGCGCCGCCGCCTCCAGCCCCGCCGCCCGCGCGTCCATCTCCGGAAACGGGTAGACCGCCACGCGGTCGAAACCGCAGAGGGCCACATAGCCGGCCGCCGCGGCCACCTGGCGCGCGAAATCGAATTTGGGCGGCGCGCCGAAGGTCATGGATTCGCTGGCATCGAGAAAAATCCGCACCGGCAATTCGCGTTCCTCCTCGTAAAGTTTGAGGAACAGCTTGTCCAGCCGACCGTAGAGATTCCAGTCCAGATAGCGGAAATCGTCCCCCGGCGAATAATTGCGGTAATCGGCGAACTCCACCGATTGGCCCCGCGCCTTGCTCCGCCGCTCGCCTTTGGCCGAACTCTTGGCGCGCCGCGCCGCCAGCAACTGGAATTGCTCAAGCCGCCGGAGCAAATCGGGAGTCAAAAGGGCGGCGGCCATAGGGGCGGGGACCGGGGTTCAGGCCGCGACTGCTCCGGCGTCTTTGGGCACATCGAGCAATATCTGGTTGATGATGTGGTCGGTCGTAATCCCCTCCGCCTCGGCTTCAAAATTCAAAATCAAGCGATGCCGCAAGGCCCCGGCGGCCACGGCCTGGATGTCCTCAAAACTCACATTGAAGCGGCCCTGCGCCAGCGCCCGCACCTTGGCCCCCAGCATGAGTGTTTGTCCGCCGCGCGGGCTGCTGCCAAAGCGCAAATACTGGTTGCTGATCGGCGCCGCCGTCTCGCTCTTGGGATGGGTCGCCAGGACCAGCCGCACCACATAATCCTTCACATGCGAGGCCACCGGCACCCCGCGCACCAATTGCTGGAACTCGATGATTTGCTCCTTTGTCAGCACGCGCGCGATTTCCGGCTTGGCCCCCTCGGTCGTGCGCGTGAGCACCTCGGTCAATTCCTCGCCGCTGGGATAGCCGACAATGAGCTTGAAAAAGAACCGGTCCAATTGCGCCTCCGGCAGCGGGTAAGTGCCTTCCTGGTCTATCGGGTTTTGCGTCGCCAGCACGAAAAACGGCTCGGCCAGTTTGCGAATCTCGCCGCCGGCCGTCACGCTTTTTTCCTGCATCGCCTCCAGCATGGCCGACTGCGTTTTGGGCGTGGCGCGGTTGATCTCATCGGCGAGCACCAGATGGGCGAAAATCGGGCCGCGCTGAAACTGGAATTCGCGCCGTCCGCCGGGGGCTTCCATCACCATGTTCGTCCCCAGGATGTCCGCCGGCATGAGGTCGGGCGTGAATTGAATGCGGTTGAAGCTCATGTCCAGAACTTCCCCCAGCGTGCGGACCAGCAACGTTTTGCCCAACCCGGGGACCCCTTCCAATAAAACGTGCCCGGCTCCAAAAATCGCGATCAACGTCCCCTCGACAATCGGGTGGTGCCCGACGATGACCTTGCCGATTTCCGCGCGCAGCGATTCATAAGCATTGCGAAACGATTGGATTTGTTCTTCCGTATTCATGCGCATCCTGTTTCTTTTGACGAAGGAGGAGTAACAGGTGTCGCTGATTAAAACCAGTCCAATCGCGCGGAGTGGCTTTGGGCCGGAAAGCGGCCGCGGCTATCGTCCGCCGGAGCCGCCGGCCCCGGAAACGATGAAGGGCGCGTTCGAGGCAACGGGGATCGGTTGGACGGCGGTCTCCAAACTGAAATGAGAACGGCCGCCATCAGGCGGGAGCTGTCGCCTCGGTTTCCTTTTCCTTCTTGGTCTCCGGCTTGGTTTCACCCTCCCCGGATTTTTTGCCGGCGGCTTTGGCCTTGGCCTGGCTGTCGGTCGTTTCAGCGGGCGCTTCCGGAACGGGCACATCCACGAATTCGAGGATGACCATCGTGGCGGCGTCGCCCTGGCGCCGGGCGCGGTGCTTGCCCTCAGCGCTGCCCAGGCGCACGATGCGCGTGTAGCCTCCGCGCCGTTCCTTCTGGGTCGGCGCGATTTCGTTGAAGAGTATCTTCACCGCCTCCTCGTCCTGGTGCAGGCGGGCCGAGGCCAGCCGGCGGTCATGCAGCGTGCCGCCTTTGCCCAGGGTGATCATCTTCTCCGCGACGGAACGCGCGGCTTTGGCCTTGGCCGCAGTGGTGGTGATGCGGCGGTGTTTGATCAGGCTGCAAACCATGCTGGCCAGCATGCGGTTGCGGTGCGTGCCGGTGCGTCCCAGCTTGGCGGTGCGTTTCAAATGGCGCATAACAATAAATTATTCGGTCAGCTTGGTTTCTTCCTTGGGCGGATCAAGCAAACTCTGGTCAATGTTCATCCCCAGCGAAAGATTCAGGCTCGCCAGTTTCTCCTTGATCTCGTTGAGCGATTTCTTCCCGAAATTGCGGTACTTGAGCATCTCCGCCTCCGTTTTCATGGACAACTGGCCCACCGAGGTGATGTTCGCGTTGTTGAGGCAATTGGCCGCCCGCACGCTCAACTCGATTTCGTTCACGCTCATGTTCAGCAGCTTCTTGAGCTTGGCCTTCTCGTCGTCCTGCTTGGTTTCCGTCTCCTCAAACTCCACCGCGTTCTTGTCGTAGCCGATGAACACATCCAGGTGATGCTGCAATATCGCCGATGCCTGCACCAGCGCCTCGTCGGGCGTGAGCCGGCCGTCGGTCCAAATCTCCAAGATCAGCCGGTCATAATCCGTCCGCTGGCCCACCCGGGCGTTCTCCACGGCGTATCGCACCCGCGTCACCGGCGAATAGAGCGAGTCAATGGCGATGACCCCGATCGCCTGGTCGGGCTTTTTGTTTTCATCGCCCGGACAAAACCCGCGCCCCACCTTGACTTCCAGCTCCATTTCGAACTTCTTCTTCTTGTCCAGCGTGCAAATGTGCTGCTTGGGGTTCACCAGCTCCACATTTTGGTTCAGCTCGATGTCCCCGGCGGTGACTTCGCCTTCCTTGTTGACAGACAGGAGCAGGGTCTGCGGGTCGCGGCTGTGCGCCTTGAAAAGAATCTTCTTGAGGTTCAACACCACATCGGTCACATCCTCCACCACCCCGTCAATGGTGGCGAATTCGTGCTGGGCGCCATCCACTTTGATGGAGGAGATGGCCGCGCCCTCCAGCGAGGAGAGCAGAATCCGGCGCAACGAATTGCCGATGGTGTGCCCGTAACCGGTTTCAAACGGCTCGGCGAAGAACTTCGCGTACGTGTCCGTGGCGGTGGCCTCCTCCCGGGTCAACCGCTTGGGCATTTCAAAACGACCTAAACGAACTGGCATGTTTCCTTTCCACAATTTTAATCTGGCCTCTCCGCCTCTTATTCCCGCGGCGGAAATGCCCGTATAATTGTTCTTGTCCCGCGCGGGCGGGACGGGTTATGGGTCAGCGGGAATAAAATTCAACGACCGCCTGCTCATTGGCGACGGGCTGGATTTCCGCCCGGGTGGGAATGCGCATCACCGTGCCTTTGAACGCCTCCTTGGCCAGGCTCATCCAATCGGGCACCACCCGGCTGGTCGCCAGCTCCAGGTTCTTGGAGGCCAGTTGGCGCGACACATTGGACTCCTTGACCTCCACCACGTCGTTGACCTTCAAACCGTAGGAGGGCACGTTCACCTTGCGCCCGTTGACCTTGACATGGCCGTGGCTGACCATTTGCCGCGCCGCCGCACGCGTGTTGGCGAAGCCCAGGTGATACACCACATTATCCAGCCGCGTCTCCAGGATTTGCAGCATTTGCTCGCCGGTGACGCCGCGGCGCTTGAGCGCGCGCTCATAAACCCCGCGAAACTGCCGCTCCATCAATCCGTAAAAATACCGCAATTTCTGCTTCTCGATCAGGCCCAGGCCGTACTCCGTATGCTTGCGGCGCGATTTCGGTCCGTGAACGCCCGGACCGTAATTGCGGCGTTCCAGATATTTGTCCGGCCCGAACATCGGAATGCCGAAGCGGCGGCTGATGCGGGTGCGAGGTCCAGTATAACGAGCCATAGTTTATTATTGTCAAATTCTGTATTGCGTCTTGCGGCTATTCTCTCATCAAACGCGCCGTTTTTTGCGCGGCCTGCATCCATTATGCGGAATGGGCGTGACATCCTTGATGACACTGATTTCCAGCCCGATGGCTTGCAGCGCGCGAATGGCCGATTCCCGGCCGGATCCCGGCCCTTTCACCCGGACCTCGATTTCCCTCATGCCGTGCGACATCGCCTGGCGCGCCGCGTCCTGCGCCACCTGCTGCGCGGCGAAGGCGGTGCTTTTGCGCGAGCCTTTGAACCCCACCCGCCCGGCGCTCGACCACCCCAGCACATTGCCCTGCATGTCGGTGATCGTCACATTGGTATTGTTGAATGTCGCCAGGATATTCGCGATGCCCGCGGAAATGTTCTTGGCGCCCTTGGCTTTGATGATCTTCCGCGCGTTGGCGTCCTCCGCCAGCAACTCGGCGGCGGTGGGGGCGGCTGCGGCGGGCGCAAGCGCCGGTCCGGCGCCTGCGGCGGCCGCGGCGCCGGCGGGGGCGGGGGCGGCGGCAGGAGCCGTCTTGCCCTTCTCCTCCGGGGCCGCCTCGGCGCCCGGCGTTTTCTTGTGACCTTTGGGCGCGTCGCCCGCGGCGGCCTTGCCTTCGGCGGCCGGAGGGCCGCCCTCTTTTTTCACCGCGGGTTTCTTCTGTTTGATTTCGTCAGCCATAAGAGAAGATCAATGGATGCCAGTCTTGGCGTTGGGATTGCGCTGCACGCCCACCGTTTTGCGCGGCCCCTTGCGGGTGCGGGCGTTGGTGGAGGTCCGCTGCCCGCGCACGGGCAGGCCCCGCAAATGGCGGATGCCGCGATAACACTTGATGCCCTGGAGGCGCTTGAGGTTCATGCCCAACTCCCGCCGCAGGTCGCCCTCAATCACATATTTGCCCTCCAGGATGGCATGGACAATCTGCGACAACTGCTGTTCGTCCAGATTCTTGGCGCGCAGCGAGGGGTTGATCCCCGCCTTGGCCAGGATGACGGTCGCATTGGACGGGCCTATGCCAAAAATATACCGCAACGCGATGTCAATGCGCTTTTCTCCAGGTATTTCCACTCCGACAATTCGTGCCATAGCTCTTGACCTTCTCTTAACCTTGTCTTTGTTTGTGGCGCGCGTTCGTGCAAATCACACGGATCACGCCCTTGCGTTTGACTATTTTGCAGTTCTCGCAAAGTTTCTTTACCGATGCCCTTACTTTCATAAATTCACTCTTCTTTCTACAGGATGCGTCCCGTTGACATATCAT
>JBEKOF010000187.1:0-9362 GCA_049522055.1 Verrucomicrobiota bacterium
CTCGCTCTATTTGTCCGATCTATGAAACTCTGGATCGCCCAGGGCTTGGGCGTGGGCCGGATGCCTTTCGCCCAGGGAACTTTTGGGGCGCTGCTCGGACTCGGCTGGTTCGCCTTGCTGCTGGGCGCCGGGTCGTGGCTGATCTTCGCGGCGGGCGCGGCCGCAGGCGTCGCCGTTTCCATCTGGCTTTGCGGCGAGGCGGAAAAGCAGCTCCGCCAAAAAGACCCTGGTTCGGTGATCCTGGATGAAATCACCGCCATGCCACTGTGCTTTGTGGCGGCGATGGTCCGGGCCTCCTCGCATGGCCAACAATGGCCGGGGCCGGGCTATTTCTTTTCCGCCTCGCACGGCCTCCTCACCGCCGTCACTTTCCTGCTCTTCCGCCTCTTCGACATCTGGAAGCCCTGGCCGGTGCGCCAAAGCCAGGTGTTGTCCGGCGGTTGGGGCATCACCATGGACGACGTGCTGGCCGCCCTGTACGTCAACCTCGTCGTCTGGCTGCTCAGCGGGTTTGTCCGCCTTTGAATGGTGGCGCGGCGCGATGTGCAATGGGGATTCCTTCATTGCCGGGTTTGATCTGGCCGCTTCGCGGTGAAGTTATCTGGCAGACTCCAACAAGGCCACCACTTCCTCGGCAAAGAGATTCGGCAGAAACACGACTGCGCCCCGCGAGTTGAAACAAGCATGACGGGTTTCTGAAACGCCGATGGTCCGGCAGAATTCGCGGAAATCCAGAGTGGACAGGAAATGCAAGTTGGTCGTCCGATACCAGGGTTGAGGAAGGGATGGGGTGACGGGCGTGCGTCCGCGAAGCATAATCTGCAGCCGCACGCGGAAGTGGGCAAAGTTGCTGTAGGCGATGATCACCCGGCGTCCGACGCGAAAGGCCTCCCGCACGATCTCGACCGGGGAAATCAATTCCTGAAAGGTGCCCAGCAAGGTCACGTAGTCGAAGGTCTGATCGCCGTACTGATCCAGGCCCTCCATAATATTGCCCTGATGCACCACCAGCCCGCGCTCAATGCAGCGGGCCACCAACTCGGGATTCTTCTCCACGCCCTCCGCGACGATGTGCCTGGCCCCAACCAGCCGCTCCAGGAAGGCCCCGTCGCCCGTTCCCAGGTCCAGCACCCGCGCGCCCTCAGGCACCCACTCCATCACGCATTGGTAAATTCCGGGATGCATGACCCATCAAGCCGCCGCGGCGGCGTCCTTGCGATGGCCGCTGCCGTATTCATTCTCCAGATAGTGGCCCAGGACTTTGGCGAATTCCGGGTTCTGGATGAGAAACGAATCGTGCCCGTAAAGAGTTTCCAGGTTGATATAGGTGGCGGCCACGCGGGCGCGCTTGAGCAGGCGAACCAGCTCCCGCGACTGCGCCGGCGGATACAGCCAGTCCGAGGCGAAGGAGATCACCAGGAAGCGCGCCTTGACGCGGCGTAGAACCTCCTCCGGTGGTTTGCCCTCGAACAAATCGAACTGGTCCAGCGCCTTGGTCAGGCAAAGATAGGAATTGGGATCGAATCGGCTCACGAAACTTTCCCCCTGATGGTGGAGATAGCTTTCTACGGCGAACAGCGCCTCTTCGGCGTCGGCGGCATTGACCGGCGGCTGCAAAGCGCGGCCGAATTTCCGCGCCATGGCGTACTCGCTGAGATAGGTGACGTGCCCCACCATCCTGGCCACGGCCAGGCCGTGGTTCGGACGGCGGTCGGGCGTATAGTTTCCGCCGTTCCAGTTCGGATCGGTCATGATGGCGCGGCGGCCGATTTCATTGAAGGCAATCTGCATCGCGTTATGCGAAACACAGGTCGCGATTGGAACGCAAACGCGGACGCGCTCCGGAAAGTGGACCGCCCAAGACAGCGCCTGCATTCCACCCATCGAACCGCCGATGACGGTGAACAATTGTGAAAGGCCCAGATGCTCAATCAGTTTTGCCTGCACCTCCACCATGTCGCGCACGGTCAGAGGAGGAAAGTCCATCCCGTAGGGCTTGCCGGTTTCAGGGCAGGGCGAAAGCGGGCCGGTCGTCCCGTCGCAGCCGCCCAGCACGTTGGAACAGACCACGAAGAATTTGTCCGTGTCAATCGCCTTGCCGGGGCCAACGTGGAAATCCCACCAGCCGGGGCGTCCGGTGTCCGGGTGCAGGCCGGCGACATGCGCCGTGCCCGACAAGGCCTGGCAGACCAGGATGGCGTTGTCCCGCCGGGGCGAAAGCGTTCCCAGCGTTTGGTACGCCACATCCACCTGATCAAACGTGAAACCGGACTGGACTTGCACCCCGCGGAACGTGACGGATTGGGTGCGCGTGACACCCAGGGGCGAGTGATAGCCGGCGATCTTCTGATCCTGAAGATCGCCCTGAAGGATGCCGGCGGGCGGGTCTTTCATCGGCTTGATTTCCTGTCCGGTTCACGGTGCCGGCGCGGTCTATTTCGCGGCGCGCAAGGCCTGATCTATGTCCGCCTCGATGTCTTCCACGTCCTCCAGGCCGATGGAAAGGCGGACATAATCCTGCGTCACGCCAGTCTCGGCCTGTTCTTCTGGCGTGAGTTGCTGGTGCGTGGTCGAAGCCGGATGTATCACCAACGACTTGGCGTCGCCGATATTGGCCAAATGCGACAGCAGCTTCACCGAGTTGATGAACCTCTTGCCCGCCTCCAGCCCGCCCTTGATGCCAAAACCGACCAGGCCGCCGAACCCGTGCTTCAGGTAGCGCGAGGCAATTTTGTAGCTCGGATCGTCGGGCAGACCGGGATACGTCACCCAGTTGACCAGCGGATGGGTTTTCAGCCAGCGGGCAATTTCCAGCGCGTTGGCCGAATGTTGCTTCTGCCGGAGCGGCAAATCCTCCAACCCCTGCAAGAAGAGGAAGGCGTTGAAGGGGCTTAAGGCCGCGCCGGTGTCGCGCAGCAACGTCACGCGGATTTTCAGGATGAAGGCCACGTTCCCCAAACCGGGCACATTGCTCAAGGCGTCCCAATAAACCAAACCGTGGTAGCTCGGATCCGGTTCCGTGAACTCCGGGAATTTGCCGTTGTTCCACTGGAACTTCCCGGCGTCCACAATCACGCCGCCTATGCTCGTGCCGTGGCCGCCGATGTATTTCGTGGCCGAGGTGGCTAGAATGTCCGCGCCGTAATCAATCGGCCGCACCAGGCCGATGCCCACGGTGTTGTCCACCACCAACGGAATGCCGGCCTCGTGCGCGATCTTGGCCAGCGCCTCGAAGTCCGGCACATCCAGCTTGGGATTGCCCACCGTTTCGACGTAGAGGGCGCGCGTCTTGGGCGTGATGGCTTTGCGAAACGCCTCGGGACTCCGCGAGTCCACGAATTTGGCCGTGCGGCCCAGCTTGGGCAGCGTGTGATGGAAAAGCTGGTAAGTGCCGC
Source organism: Verrucomicrobiota bacterium (assembly GCA_049522055.1). Lineage (GTDB taxonomy): Bacteria > Verrucomicrobiota > Verrucomicrobiia > Limisphaerales > Palsa-1400 > JBEKOF01. Next base: position 3,396 of record JBEKOF010000187.1, read on the forward strand.
CGTAGAGGTTGTTGCCCGACACAATTTCATCCCCCAGCCGGGTGATGGCCAGCAGCGAATAGGTGATGGCCGATTGGCCGGAGGCCACCGCCAGCGCGCCCGTCCCGCCTTCGATTGCGGCGACGCGTTGCTCGAAGACATCGTTGGTCGGGTTCATCAGGCGGGTGTAGATGTTGCCAAATTCCTTCAACGCGAACAGATTCGCGGCGTGTTCGGTGCTCTTGAAGACGTAGGAGGTTGTCTGGTAAATCGGCACGGCCCGCGCGGTGGTGGTCGGATCAGGAACTTGTCCGGCGTGCAGCGCCAGTGTGTTGAGATGGGGTGTTGGAGTGCTCATTTCGTTGTTTTTCTTGTTCGAGGTTGAATTGGTTGAACTCGCTGGGGGCCGGGAAGTCTGGCGCCAACCGGCGCGCTCGGAGGAACGGGAACGCGGCCAAGGCACAAGCCATCGTCCAGCCCCCAGCGTGAACCGGTGACGCTTAAAACTCCCATTTGGTCGTCAGGCCCCAGACCCCGTTGGCTTCGTGATTCAGCACGTTGCCAAACAGACCGTAACCGACCGCAAGTGTCAAGTGTTTGTTCACCACGTAGGCGGCGTCCAGGGTGGCCCAATCGCCTTCCACCTTCACCAAATCGCCGATGGCCTGATAATCCCGCGGCTGCTCTTTGTACTCCGCCGCCAGGGCGAAATTGCCGGTCACGAATACCACCACGTTGCCTTCAAAGACGTAGTTGTACTTGCTGGTGAACCCGCCCAAGCCGTCCCAGACCGCTTCGGTCGCCCGTCCCCCGAGCTCGAGCAGCACCGGGCGCGGCAATTGCGTGAACAGTTTGGAGGCGTAGAGCGTGTAATCCACGCCGTCGTGATAGGGAATATGCGCCACAGAGGCCAGTGCCCCCCCTGTCTCGCTGTTCACTTCGCTGATGCCGTCGTTGTATTTGTAATGCACGCCGACGGTCACCGCCGGAAGCCACTTCTGGTCAAATTCGCCCTCGCTCAGCAGTTGCAGCCGGGCATTGAAGTTGTGCAATTGAACTTGATCGGCGTGATAATTGACAAGGTCGAAGTTTCTCAACGCCAGCGGCAGGTCCCCCAGACCGAGTTGATCCCAGCCGTAGCCCAGTTCCAGCCGCTTAAACGGCGACTCGGTGAGCGTCAACGCTTCGAGGTTCTTATCGCCGCCGAGGTTCACGTAAGCAAACCCCACGCTGGGAAGCCCCACCACTTGCCCGTTTCGCGGAGGATTGACGATGTAAGCTGACAGCGTGGAGAAAATCCCGCCGTTGCCTTCGATCTGATGAAGCGGCAGCGGCGCCGGCTTCTCCGCGACGGGCTGCGAAAGGTCCGTATTTGTCTGGGAAGGGGGTGGAGCGGGAGGCGGTGCGGCCTCCGCGGCCCTGAGTGTGGGAGCCGTTGCGGCGGCCAGGACCAGCGCCAAAAACAGCGCGGGCCGGGGGCGGAATTGGGATTCAGTGCGTGGATTCATAGGAATAAACGGATTTATTTTCATGGTGCATTTATGGTGATTGCGGAAAGCCGGCCCGGAGGTCCGGTCCGGCCGCCGCGGTTTTTTTTCTTGGTTGGTTTAGTGGGCGGAAACTTGTTTGCGCGCCTCCTCCGCCAGCGCCGTGCTCAGGTAACGTTCCCCGGTGCTGCAACCGATCGTCACGATCAATTTGCCCTTGTTCTCGGCACGTTTGGCCACCTGGAACGCCGCCCAGACGTTCGCCCCGGTGGAGATGCCGGCCAGAATCCCTTCCTCCAGCGCCAGCCGGCGCGCGGTGTGGATCGCGTCTTCATTGCTGACCGTAATAACCTCGTCCACGATTTGGAGATTCAGGTTCTTCGGAACGAAGCCCGCGCCTGTGCCCTGTATCTTGTGCGGGCCGGGTTTGACCGGTTCCCCGTTGCGCGTTTGCGTGATGACCGGGGAATCCTTTGGTTCGACGGCGATGGAAAGATAATACTTTTTGCGCGACTTGATCACCTCACTGACCCCGGTGATGGTTCCTCCGGTGCCCACCGCGGAAACCAGGATGTCCACCTTTCCATTGGTGTCCGACCAGATTTCCTCGGCGGTCGTCCGGCGATGGATTTCCGGATTGGCCGGGTTGTTGAACTGCTGGGGAATCCACGAGTCGGCGATTTCCTTGTGGAGGTCCTCGGCTTTCTTGATCGCCCCTTTCATTCCGTCCGCTGCCGGAGTCAAGACCAGTTTTGCCCCAAGCAATGCCAGCAAGGTGCGCCGCTCCAGGCTCATGCTCTCGGGCATGGTGAGTATCAACTTGTAGCCCTTCGCCGCCGCCACAAACGCCAGCGCAATGCCGGTGTTGCCGGAAGTCGGCTCGATGAGTGTTGTTCCCGGCTGGAGAATGCCCTCCCGCTCAGCGGCCTCGATCATGGCGATGCCGATGCGGTCTTTGACGCTGCCCAGGGGATTAAAGAACTCCCCCTTTAAGGCAATCGTGGCATCAACCCCTGTGGCGATGCGGTTCAATTTGATCAGAGGGGTGCGCCCGACTGTGCTGATTATATCAGGATGAATTGGCATATGTTTTTCCTTTTCAATTTGGCGGCTCTTTGCCGATTAGTTGTTTATGTCTATTGACATAGTATAGATTAACTATTGTTTGGAATCTTACAACACAATTATTGCCTTTATTTTAGCCTAAATTGCTGCCTTTTTATTAGATTAGTAACACTACCAAATTAGTCGCATTATTGGAGTTTTGGGCGGTTCAGAATAGATAATTCCACCATCCTTCTCACGGTTGCCAACCCCAGGCCTTTCCCGGCTCCATCGGCCAGCCGCGGTTTCGCCCGACGATGAAAATCTTTGACTTTTCGGGCCGCGTTGCAATCTTGAGTTTCAATGAGAGCATGCCTCTGTTGCTTCGCGTCGCTCCTCCTTTTCCTGGCGCCATGCCGCCTGGAGGCCTGGCAGTCGGATAACGGAGATGGGACCTATCAGAATCCCGTTCTTTTCGCCGATTACTCCGATCCGGATGTCATCCGGGTGGGGGCCGATTTCTACATGGTCTCGTCCAGTTTCCATTACATGCCCGGCATTCCCATTCTCAAGTCGGGCGACCTGGTGAACTGGAGAATCATCGGCCATGCGTTTGACCGTCTGGATCTGGACCCCGCTTACGATATGACCAACGGGAATCGTTATGCCAGAGGCTGCTGGGCCCCGGCGATTCGATTCCACCGCGGCCGCTTTTATGTCTGCTTTCCCACCCCGGATGAGGGCGTGTTCATCACTTCCGCCCCGTCCGCCGAAGGCCCGTGGGACCCGATTATCCCCCTGATCGCCACCAATAATCTGGAGGACCCTTGCCCGTTCTGGGATGACGATGGCAGCGCTTACTTGATTCATTCCGCCCTGCGCGGAGGCCCGCTGATTTTGCGCAAGATGAGTCCCGATGCCAAAACCGTGCTGGACGGCGGGAAAATAATCGTCCGCGATGAGAAGAATCTGCGCACCCTGGAGGGTCCCAAGCTCTATAAGCGAAACGGCTTTTATTACATCTTCGCTCCCTTTGGGGGTGTCAGCGGCGGCGCCCAGGCGGTTCTGCGCTCGAAGAATATTTATGGCCCTTACGATTTCAAGGTCGCCCTCAGCCAAGGCTCCACCCAAATCAACGGCCCCCATCAAGGAGCGTATGTGGAAACTCCCTCCGGCCAGGGCTGGTTTCTTCATTTCCAATCCCGCGGCGGTTACGGCCGGATTCTCCATTTGCAGCCTGTGATCTGGGTGGACGACTGGCCTGTGATCGGACAACCCAATCCGTCCAACCCCCAAGGCTGGACGCCCCAACCGCCCGCTCCCGACGCGATCATCGGGCAAGGCCTGCCCGGCCCGGTTGGCCAGCCTGTTCTCACCCACGCCAAACCGGATGTGGCCCAATGCCCCATTGAGTTTCCGCAGACCAGCGATGAATTCGCCGGGGCGGCCCTGGGTTTGCAGTGGCAATGGAATCATAACCCGGTCCAGGATCATTGGTCTCTGACCGTGCGCCCCGGCTTTTTGCGGTTGAAAGCCTTGCCCGCGCCGGACCTTCTCAACGCGCGCAACACGCTGACCCAAATGCTGGCCGATCCCGCCCTGGTCGCGACCACGCTGCTGGACACCAAAGGCATGGCCGACCATGAAAAGGCGGGACTTTGCTTGTTGTGCAGCGACGCCAGTTGGATTGGGGTCACACGGGAGCAAGGCCGGCGCCATCTCCTCTTCCACGCCTCAAAGTTGGAAACCACCGGCCCGGAGCTTGCCCAGGATGCCATTCAACTCAGAGTCAGCATCGCGGCCGACGAGACGGCCTCCTACGCCTACAGTTTGGACGGTTTGACATTCACCCCGTTGGGACCCCCGGCCAGGATCATGTTCAGTTGGTGGAAAGGCGCCCGCGTCGGCCTTTTCGCCTTCAACACGAACCCCTCCGCCACGGACGCAGGAGTGGCTGATTTCGATTGGTTCCGCTACCGGCCTGTGACGGCCGCAAAATAATCATTCCACCAGCAAGATTACTTCAGTGATGATGCTGCGCCCGGAACGCCCGGAGCTTTGCCGGACCGGCTATCATCAACCCTATTTTGTCGTCGTAAAGGCAAAATAAGCTTGCTTTTGCGGCGGATGGTGGAACATTTCCCTGCTCTTAATTCTACAAAAGGCAAAAAGCCAATGAGAATATACGCTTATCTTCTATTCACCTTCACCTTGTTCGCTGTCACTGGGGGTATGTTCGCCCAAGGCACGGCCTTCACCTATCAGGGCCAGTTGATGGAGGCGGGCGCTCCGGCCAATGGGCTTTACGACTTCAAATTCGCCTTGTCCAACGCTCCCAGCGGGGGCAGCCAGGTTGGTACCACCACCAACCAGACTGCCATCGGTGTGACCAACGGCCTGTTCACCACCACCCTCGACTTTGGCGCCGTCTTCACCGGCAACCCCGCCTGGCTGGCCATCAGCGTGCAGAGCAATGGGCTGGGCAGCTACGTGGCGCTGACCCCGCTGCAGGAACTAACCCCCACGCCGTATGCCCTCTTCGCCGAAGGCGCCAATGCGGGGGGACTGAGCGGGACGATCGCGGCGGCGAATATCGCCAATGGTGCGATCACTGCAAACCAATTGGCTGCCGGCATTGGTGTTTGGACGCAATCGGGAGACAACATTTTTTACAACATCGGCAACGTCGGCGTTGGCATCAATACGCCGGGGAGCTCTCTGGAAGTTCTAGGCAGCGGCGCCGGTGGCGGCCTGGCTGCGGCCGCGCGAGCGCTGAAGGTTCGTTCCTCCTCGGCCTTCGGTGCCGCCATCAGTTGCGACGCGACCACGCTGACCGGGGGACAGGACTGGGACTTTTTCTCCACCGGCGGAACGGCCGATGAAGGACAGGGCAAACTGGTTTTCCGCTGTGACAGCGCCAACACCGAACCCATGACTTTGACGACAAACAAAGTCGGGATTGGGACGACCGATCCGGTCACCACCCTCCAAGTCAGCGGCACCGTCACTGCCACCGCGTTCTCCGGAGATGGCGCTGATCTGACCAGTGTGAACGCGGCGGCGTTGGGCGGTTTGAGCAGCGCGGCCTTCTGGAATATGGCTGGCAACGCGGGTGCCAATCCCACCAACGGCGCGTTTCTTGGCACAACGGACAATAATCCGCTGGAAATCCATGTTGACGGGACGCGGGGATTGCGGATAGAGCCGGATAGCCGTGGCGACGGTGTCCCCACCTTGATAGGCGGTTACGCGGGCAACGCGATGCTCCAGCCCGGTTCCGGGGGCGACTTTATTGGCGGAGGGGGGTTTGCCGGCATTCCCAACCTCATCTACTCCAATTCCAGCGGGGTCTTTATCGGTGCGGGGTCGGGCAATCAGGTGGGGCCCAATGTCAACGATGCCGTGCTGGGCGGCGGTCATGGCAATATAATCCAGGCGCCGGACTCGGTCATGGGCG
>JBEKOF010000188.1:0-9288 GCA_049522055.1 Verrucomicrobiota bacterium
TTTTGCAGTTCCGGCGCCAACGTGTCTTTGTGCCGCTCCAGATAGTTCATCAAATCCTTGGGCACCGGCCTGGCGAAGGCCTCGTTCGCCGCCGCAATGTGGTCCCGCGAGTCCCCCAGCACCCCCACCTCGTTCTCCACCTGCATCGCCAGCACCGTGTGCTCCTTGCCATCCACCTCCCGGATGTGGCGCATCAACGCCCCGAAAGCCCGCGCGTCCGCGTCCCGTGTCGCATCGCCAAAGGTGGAAAGAATGTTCAAGGTCTTCCCCGTCCGGTCTTTCGCCCACGGGTAGCGCTGCGGGTCGGCCTTCACCCAGGAGGGCTGGTAGGACGATTCCCCGTTCTTCCAGCTTCCGAACCACAGGATCACCAGCCGCAGGTGATTTTGCCGCGCGCCCTGAATGGTATCGTCCACCGTGCTGAAATCGAACCGCCCTTCTTGCGGCTCGATCAGTTCCCAGGTAATCACCGCCAGCACCGTGTTGAGGTTCCGCTGCGCCAGTTTGGGCCAAATCCCCTCCATGTACTCCCGGCTCGATGAACTCGAATTGTGCAGCTCCCCGCTCAGCATCAGGAACGGTTTCCCATCCACCACCAGTTGGCTCGCTCCGTGCCGGGTTTCCAAGTGCGGCCGGGAGTCGTCGGCCGCCGCTTGCGCCGTCTCCGGGCACGCCAGTTGCGCGCCGGCCAGGGCAAGGCAGATTGTCAGGAGATGTCTTTTCATCGTCATTTCACTTTCTCTCTAAATTGGGCTTCTTCTTCACAATCCAGCGCCAGATTCATCCCTTTTGCAAGCACGAAGAGTCCAAAACATTAAAAGCTTGACAATTCTTAGCAACTATGATTCACTCTCAAACATGAGGGAGGAGCCATGGGCCATTCTTTAAATGCCAGACCCCTGGTCGCGCCCTCCTGTCCCGCCAAAGCTTCGGCAAAGGCGGACTTGTCGCGTATAGTGTTCCCGTCCTCCGTCTTGTCCGTAGTTTCAACGAAGGCGGGAGCTTCAGTGAAGGAGGAAGCGAAGGCGGAGCCGGCAAGTCATCACCGCGTCGGGAGAAAATCCGCCCATCAACTCCATCGTTATCCCCAGACCAATTCCAGCCCGCCAATTAAGCCAAATTAAGCCAAATTAAGCCAAAAAAAACATTCTCTATGATACGAAATGCCAAAATCGGAGCAAAGCGCGCGGAGCGGGACTTCGGCTTTCTTCATCCTTCATCCTTCATCCTTCATCCTTCAGCAATCAGCCTTTCTGAACCATGCCCCACCCCCCTTCCGCATTCCGCCCTCCTTCAAGGCCCCCTTTGAACGCTTGCAATCCGCCTCAAATCACTCCATCATGCCGCAGACATGAATTGATGAGGGCATTTCCACTTTTGCGGAAACCATTACGATGAGCGAACCGCCTGAAACAGAATTTGATTTGGAAAAACTTTTCCTTCCCGCTTGGGCGCAGGAATCGTCGGGGGCCAATAAATACGCCGGCTTCATGGGCGATACCCGCCGGGAAAGCCGTCCCGACGACCGTCAAGCTCCCCGTCGCGGCCCTCCCAGGCCCGGCGGCCAGCGCCCCGCCGGCGGACGCCCGCAGGACCGCCGCTCTGATGCCCGCGACCGGGGCGGGCCACGCGAGGGCCGGCCGGATCGCGGACAGCGCTTTGAGCCGCGGGAACCCATCCCGCCGCCGCCGCCGCTTCAAGTCACGGCCACCATTTTGCCCGACGACAAGGGCCTCGATTCGCTGGCCCGGCAAATCCGGATGACCGGCCGCGCCTATCCCCTTTTCGACATCGCCCAGTTGATCTTGCAGAAGCCGGAGCGCCAACTGGCGCGGTGGGACGTGCTCAAGGACGCGGCGGGCAAAGTCACCCAGCCTCTTTTTCTTTGCGCGCTGGACGATTCCCTTTGGCTTTCGGAGGACGAGGCGGTGGCGCATCTGCTGGGCCGCCATTTCGACATGTTTTACAAGACCGAAAAAACCGCCACCGAACCGCCCAAGGGCACCTACACCTTTGTCGCCCAATGCGGCATGAGCGGGCTGATTTTGGGGCCTCCCAATTATCACGATTACCAGAGCAAGCTCCACAAGCTCCACACCGAGCGCTTCGCCCGCATGCCCTTCGAAGCCTTCAAGGCCCGCGTCAAAATTGTCAAGGATGAGGCCGTCGTCAAAAAATGGATCGAGGACCAGAGCACCAAGACGCAATACACCTGCCTCAACGTCCCGGAAGCCCAGAGCCTGCCCAATATGGAAGCGGTGGAAAAACATTTCCGCCAGACCCATCTGCCCAATTTGCTCAAACAGGTGGATTCCCACACCATGAGCGGGCCGGCCGGCAGGCAGGTCCGCTCCTCCGGTCTCCAACGCTTGCTGCGCTCCGCCTGGGAGGAACAACGCCGCTTCCCTCTCAAACTGGCCACCACCTTGAGCCAGCAATTCGCCGCCCGCGGCTTGCAGTTCTTCAAGGCCAGCCACTCCGTCACCTTTGTCTCCGTCGCCCGCCCTCATTTCCTCGACATGGAGGCGACCCCGGTTTCCGAAGGCGTGCGGCGCATTGTCGAATTCATCAACGCCACCACCAGATGCACCCGAAAAAAACTCATCGAGGCCTTGGTCCCTTCCCCGCCTCCCCCGGCGGCCCCTGCCGCCCCGGCTCTCCCCGCCGCAAGTGCGCCCATCCCGGCCCCCGTGCCGCCGGCGGAGCCTGAGCCTCCTCCCGAACAAACCGCCCTGGCCAGCGATTTGCATTGGCTCGTTCACCAGGGGCATGTGATTGAGTTTGCCAACGGAATTTTGGAAACCGCCAAGCGGCCGATCCCCAAACCGCCCAAACCCCAACCCAAACCTCCCGAGCCGCCTCCCGCGCAATCCTCCGCGCCCGAAAATCGGCCCGCCGCAGCCACGGAATCAGCCGCAATCCCGGAAACCCGGCCCGCCCCGCCGGAAGCCGCCGCGACACCGGATGCCCCCGCCATCCCGTTCGCCACCGCCCAACCCGCCGGGGAACCCGTCCCGGAAAATCCCGCCGCCGATCATCCCGCCGCGCCGCAAACATTAGGTTTGACAGCGCAGCCATAATACTATGCCATTCTCCAAATTCGGGCTTTCCCACGCCATCATGCAAGGCATCAAGGCCATGGGCTACATTGAGCCGACTCCCATTCAAACCCGCACCATCCCCCTGGTCATGCAAGGCCATGACGTCATTGGCAGCGCGCAAACCGGCACCGGCAAAACCGCCGCCTTCGCCCTCCCCATGCTCTCCCTCCTCGACAACCATGAGGCCAGGAGCCGCGCGCTGGTGCTCGAACCCACCCGCGAATTGGCCGCCCAGGTGGAAACCGCCATTCATGACTTCGCCCGCTTCACCAATTTGCACACCGCCGTCCTCTACGGCGGCGTCGGCTACCAAAAGCAAATGGACGCCCTCAGCGGAGGCGCCGACATCATTGTCGCCACGCCCGGACGTTTGCTCGACCACATGCAACGCGGCACCTGCCGCCTCGACCAGGTCAAATTCCTGGTCCTGGACGAAGCCGACCGGATGCTCGACATGGGATTCCTGCCCGACGTCCGGCGCATCATCCTCAAAGTCCCGCGCGAGCGGCATACTCTGCTTTTCGGCGCCACCATCCCGCCCGAAATCGCCACTCTGGTCCAGTGGGCCATGAAAAATCCCCAGTCCGTCCAGATCGGCGCCAGGCGGACTCCGGCGGAAACCGTCTCCCATGTCATCTACCCGGTCGCCGAAAGCCAGAAGTCCCTCTTGCTCCTCAAGCTCCTCGACCGCTTGAAATGCGATTCGGTCATCATCTTTTGCCGCACCAAACACGGCGCCGACCATGTCGCCAATTCCCTCCGACGCCACAACCACCCCGTCGCCGTCTTGCACTCCAACAGAACCCAACGCGAACGCGAGGACGCCCTCCATGGCTTCCGCCAGGGCCGATTTGAAGCCCTCGTCGCCACCGACATCGCCTCCCGCGGGCTGGACATTGCCGATGTCAGCCACGTCATCAATTACGACGTGCCCCAGCACCCGGAGGATTACATCCATCGCATCGGCCGCACGGGCCGCGCCGAACAGACCGGGGACGCCCTGACATTGATGGTGGCCGCCGACGCCCCTCATGTCTATGCCATCGAACGTTTCATCAGCCAAAAAATCCGCCGCGCCAAACTCGACGGCTTCGATTACCAATACACCGCCCTTTTCGAGGAGGAAAAAGCGGGCCAGAGGACTTCCTTCCCAGGCAAAGTCCGCGGCGCTCGAATCCGCGGCGGCTATTTCTTTGGCCCGGCCAGGAGACGCTGATGCCCCTCGCTGTGACAATACCGCGCATCACTTGTGGCGGCGCCCTGCTCTGCCTGTTGGCGGGGCTGAATCCAGCTTTTGCCGCCGCCCCATCCGACGCCTTTCTGGCTGTGACGCCCGGAACCAATCTGCCCCCGGCTGCCAACGACCCGAATCGCCCGCCCAACATTCGGTTGCTCAAGCCTGGCGTTTGGACGGACGACGTGGGGGTGGATGACAATGGCAACATCTACAATCAGTACAAGCGCTCGCCATACGGCACTTGGAGTAATTACGAGGAGGCCAAGGCCAATCCGTTTCCAATCCCCGATGCGCTGGTCTTGAAAAATGGCCGGCGCGTGGAAGATGCCGACTCATGGTGGAAGCAGCGCCGGCCGGAGATATTGGAGGACTTTTATGCCGAAGTTTACGGCCGGATTCCTGGGAACACACCCAAAATCACCTGGGAAGTAACCACCAGCCAAACAGAGACAGTCAGGACGAAGACGATCCTGGGGCACATTGACAATTCGGCATACCCGGAGGCGACCCCGGCCATCGAGATTACTTTGACGCTCCCCGCCAAGGCCACAAGTCCGGTGCCCGTGATGGTGGTCGTCTCTTCCGGTGGATCTGGAGGCCCCCAGCGGGGCGCGCCTCCGGCGGCCCAAGGCAATCCCCCCGCCGCCGCGCCGGCTGCCGTCAATGCGCTTGGGGCCTCTCCGGCCAATCGCGGCGGGAGCGGTCCTGCAGGACCTGCTCCCATACAGCAGGTCCTTGCCCTGGGCTGGGGCTACGCCACCTACAATACCGGCAGCGTGCAACAGGACAGTGCCGCGGGTCTGACCCGGGGCATCATCGGCCTCGTCAACAAGGGCCAGTTACGTCCCAGTGCCGACCAGTGGGGTGCTCTGACCGCCTGGACGTGGGGCTTGAGCCGGGCCATAGACTATTTTGAAACGGACAAGGATGTGGACGCCAAACGACTCGGTGTAGAGGGCCATTCGCGTTGGGGCAAAACCGCCCTTTGGGCCGCCGCGCAGGATCCCCGCTGGGGGATCGTCTATGCCAGTTGCTCCGGCGAAGGGGGCGCCAAGCTCTTCCGTCGCAATTATGGCGAGACGACCGACAATATCGCCGGCTCCCACTGGATGGCCGCCGGCTTCCGCAAGTATGGCGGCCATTGGAACGATCTGCCGGTGGACGCGAACGAGCTGCTTGCCCTCGTCGCCCCGCGCCCGGCCTTTGTCACCGGCGCCACCCAGGACCCCTGGTCTGACCCGCGTGGTGAATTCCTCGCCGCCGTGGGCGCCGGGCCGGTTTACCGCCTGCTCGGCAAAAAGGACCTGGGCACGACCGAGATGCCGCCGCCGAATGTCTCATTAATCTCGGGTGATCTTGCCTTCCGCGAGCATGTAGGTGCCCACACGGATATTCCCGACTGGCCGGTGTTCCTCGATTTTGCCTCCAAATACTTCGCCGCGCCCGCCATGAAGAACTAAGCCACATTAGCCTGTTGCGTTGCGTATGAGGAACGACATCTCCAGCCCCATTGATCTGCGCAGCGACACGATCACCAAACCGACAACCGCCATGCGCGAAGCGATGGCCGCCGCCGAGGTGGGTGACGACGTGTTCGGCGAGGACCCGACCGTGCGGGAATTGGAAGCCGAAACGGCGGCGTTGCTGGGAAAGGAGGCGGCGCTGTTTACCGTTTCCGGCACGATGGCCAACCAGCTGGCCATCCGATCCCACACCGAGCCGGGGGATGAGATTCTGGTCGAGGCGAACGCGCACCTTTATTACTACGAAAGTGGCGGTCCGGCCGCCTTGAGCGGGGTCATGTGCCGCTGTTTGCAGGGCGAACGCGGCGTGTTCAACAGCGCCGATCTGGAGTCGGCTTTTCGCCCATCGAATCTGCACTTTCCACGCACCCGGCTGGTCTGCATCGAGAACACCCACAATCGCGGCGGCGGCAAAATCTGGCCGCTGAAGCGGATCCAGGAAGTCGCGGAGGCCGCGCGGCGGCATGGACTTCGATTGCATCTGGACGGGGCGCGCCTTTGGAATGCGGCGGCGGCGACAGGCATCGCCGAGCAGCAATGGGCGGCGCCGTTCGACACGGTGAGCGTCTGTTTTTCTAAAGGGCTGGGGGCGCCGGTGGGCTCCGCCCTGGCGGGTTCAAAGGATCTGCTCGCGCGCGCCAGGCGTTTCCGCAAGATGTTTGGCGGCGGGATGCGGCAAGCCGGGATCATCGCCGCGGGAGCCCTGTTCGCCCTGCGAAATCACCGCCCCCGCCTGGCGGAGGATCATGCCAACGCCAAGGTGCTGGGCGAGGGGATCGCCCGTTGCAAGGGATTTGACGTGGCACCGCGTGAAGTAGAGACGAACATGGTGCGATTTGGCCTCCCTGGGGTGCCGGCCCAGGAGGTGGTGGAGCGGCTCCGATCACGCGGGGTGCTCGTCCTGGCCGCCGACCCTCTGACGATCCGGGCTGTGACGAGCCTGATGGTTTCCGCCGAAGACATTCACCTGGCTGTCAATGCCATCGCGAAGGTGACGGAAGGTTGATTTGAACGGGTGATGCGCCGGCAAGACTCGCACCTAGGATGATGCCCAGATCCTGGCGGCTCATTTTACGTCGAACGATTGGCTTAAACGCAGATCGCGGGACGAGGACGCCGCCCAGACGCTGTAGGAACCTGGCGCCACCTTCCAGCCATGAGAAGTTGTATCCCAATACGACAGCGCCCGGGCATCCAGCGTCATCGTCACATGCGCCGAGGCGTCGGCGGCAAGTTCCACCCGGCGGAATCCCTTTAATTGACGTGGGGGCTGCGGCACATTCGGCAGGGACGGCAAACTCACATAGAGCTGGGCTACTTCCGCCCCGGCGCGGCTGCCGGTATTGGTGAGGTCAAACTCCACAGTCACGCTCTTGGCCTCGGTCGGCGGGCTTGCCTTTAAATTCTGGTAGGTGAAGGCCGTGTAGGAGAGGCCGTGGCCGAAGGCAAATAAAGGCTCAATCTTCTGGGCGTCGTACCATCGGTAGCCCACCAGCAGTCCTTCCGAGTACTGCGCGACATCCCCGACACCGGGATATTGGGCCGCAGTTTGCAGCGGCAAATCCTCGTCACGTTTGGGGAAAGTGATGGGCAATTTGCCCGACGGATTGACCACGCCGAACAGCACGGCCGCGACCGCCGCCCCATCCTCCTCTCCCGGATACCACGCTTCCAGTATCGCCGGCGCCTGGTCGGCCCAGGGCATCAACACCGGCCCGCCACTCTTGAGCACCACGATGGTATGCGCATTAGCTGCCAGCACCGCCGCCGCCAGCGTGTTCTGGTCACCGCTCAAAGCGATCGGGTGGTCCCTTCCTTCCGCCTGGCGATCCCCCAGCATCAGGATGGCCACGTCGGCGGCCTTGGCGGCAGACGCCGCCGTGGCCGCGTTCGTCCCGTCGTCTTCGAGGATCTTGACGTCATTGCCGACCAGTTTCTCAATGCCTGCCACGGGATCTACCGTCAGGATTGGAGTCACATGCGAACTGCCCCCACCGCCGGTCATGGCATGTGCCGCGAAGGGGCCGAGGACCGCGAGGGTATGAATGGCGCCAGCATGGAGCGGAAGCTGGCCGCCCTCATTCTTCAATAGCACGATGCCTTCCGCTCCCAGTTTCATGGCGATGGCGGCGTTTTCCGCCGGGATCGGCCCCCGCGCGGGCGGCTGGTCCCACACCCCGCGGCTCATCATGGTCCTGAAACGGCGCACCAGCTTCTCATCCAACTGCGCCACTGGAACTTCCCCGTTGGTCACCGCCCGCTTGAGCGCGTCGCCAAAATATATGCCGGTCGGCATTTCCAGATCCAGGCCCGCTTTCGCCGACGGCCCCGTGCTATGCACGGCGCCGAAGTCCGAAGTGACGAATCCGGCGAATTTCCAATCGCCCTTGAGAATCTGGTTGAGCAGCACATCGTTTTCACAACAGTAGGCCCCATTGACCTTGTTATAGGCCCCCATCAGGGAAGCGCAATGGCCCTCCACGATGGCCGCCTCGAACGCCGGCAAATACAGCTCCCGCAACGTGCGCTCATCAATCACATCATTGACCCTCGCTCGATCTTGCTCCTGATTATTGCCCGCGTAGTGCTTCACATTCGCGATGACCGGGTGCCTCTGAATCCCCTCAACATAGGCAGCCGCCAGACGACCGGAAAGAAATGGATCCTCGCCGAAACTTTCAAACGTGCGGCCATTGTGCGGCGTCCGGGCGATGTTGATGTCAGGGGACTCCAGCAACAAATTCCCCAGCAGCACGGCTTCACCCCCGGCCACATCGCCATGGCTGTGGGCGGCCTCGATATCCCAGGTCGCCGCCAGCGCGATGGGCGCCGGCAGAGCGGTCGCTTTGCCCTCATGTCCCGGTCCTGCGGGGCCTACCCCCGCCGGCCCGTTGGCCACGGTGAGCGCGGGTATCCCCAAACGCGGCAACCCCGGCACGATCCGGTAATTGTTCGTATCCCGGATCCCGTGCAACTGCGCGACCTTCTCGTCCAGTGTCATCTGGGCCACAATTCGCCGGGCCTTCGCGTCAAAGTCCGCCGGCTCAGCTCCCGGCGCTTGCGCCCTGGCGCTACCCGGGGGCAACAGCTCAATAAGTGTGACAAAGCAGAGGGCAAGCATCGCAGACCGGGTATCTCTGATCATGGGAAACAGCGTAGCCGGAACCGTCAACAAGGCAAGCCTGTGGGACGCAAACAGGGAATTGTTTGTTCAGGCTCTGTCGGCCCAAAAAACCGGAGGATTGTTTTCCTTTCGGTGGTTTCATCGCTTGATTTTGGCCGCGCCGGCCGTCGTTTCAGATGGCGGCTAGAGCATTTCAATAAACAGTGTAGCCATTTTAGAGGAGTGTGGTATGGTCTGTCCATGCGAACGCTTTCTTTGGATCTCCGTGAACGAATCCTTGTTTCCTACGACCGTGGCGAGGGC
>JBEKOF010000189.1:0-9270 GCA_049522055.1 Verrucomicrobiota bacterium
GAGGCACGGACCCCCGCCGACTTAATTGCCGCCATCGGCCGGGCTCTGGCCAGCGTCACGCCCCAAGACGCCTTGGGCTGGTTTGTCTCATGCAGCTACAGTTTTTGTTGAAACGCTCTAGGCTTCCATGAAGGGCAGTTGGCGACGGCATGGGGTCAACCCGTTTGATTACCTGAAAGATTTGTTCAAGCGGTTGCCGGGGACGAAGATTGCCCAAATCAAAGAGTTCAAACCCGCGGCGTGGGCCAAGGCCAAAGCAAGGGAGAAAGTGGTCCATCAGGCTGCGTGAGCAAATTTGCCGCTGGCCAACTTAGCTTTCAGTTTTCAAGCTCCGGGCTGTGTCAGACCGTGCTCGCGGCTACAAACATCATTTCACCCCAGCCTTGGCGGCGGCTTCCGGGTCAATTTTCTTCAGGGAGTCGGCAGCAAACGGGCCAACAGAGCGGTCGGGGTCGTTGCGCCAGACCTCCAAAAGTGCTGGGAACGCCGATTCGGCATCCGGCCCCAGCAGGCCCAGGGCACTCGCTGTGCCCAACCGAACGTCGGCCTCTGGGTCCTTGAGGCTCTTGAGCAACGCGGGAAGAACCACGGCCAATTGTTTATGGACATGCCCCAACGCCTGGGCCGCCTGACTGCGGACACTTGGATCTGCATCATCGAGTGCCTGCAATAAGGCCGGAACAGCGGGTTCAGCGTCATAATCAGTCATGTAGAATGCGTCGGCTGTTCTTTGCCGCGCCCACTTATTCTGGTTGGTAAACATGTTGGTTAGCAGTCCGATGCTTTCCGGCCCCATTGCGGCGAGGGACCAGACTTCAGCGTAGGGATCGTGGCCGGAATTGGCTGTTGAAATGGCGGATGCCAACAAATCTGGCATCAACTTTTTTGCCACCGGCCCAATGGCGCGCGCGGCATCGGCCGCATGCTTCCGACGAGCCATATCTGTTGAATGCAATTCACCATAGAGAAAGGGCACGGCTTTGGCGCCCATGTCTTGAAAAGCTTCCGCCGCGGCCTGGTTGGATTCGGGCCTCAAATTCAAGAACTGCATCTGGTTGCGCCCCAGACTTGCCAGCCAGTAAGTTAGAGTTTTGCCCTGATACTCCGGTTCGGACGGATAAACATGTTTCACGATGACCGTGGTCGTTCCGGCTGCGAGGAGAAGGCCGACGACGGCAACGGCGGTTATTTTGACTTTTGTCCAGGCCATAAGTTTCAATGCTCCTTTGATGAGAGTTAAGGTTGAACCGCCGGTCGCCGCGCCTTTGGCAACCGCCACGACAGTCACAGATTTTGCCAGCGCCGCGGGCGCGGCTTGAATTGAGTTTGCGGAAACCGCCCCGGCAATCGTGGCCGTGCTCGAAACTACGCCGTGTTTCGCAAAGAATTTCCGCATCTTCTCCAGCGCGCGTCCCACCCGCTTTTTGGCCGCGTCTTCGCTTGCGCCCAGCGCCACTCCAATTTCATTCAGATTCTTGTTCTGGAAAAACCGGAGAACGATGGCGTCGTGATCTTTCTCCCCAAGCTGCGCCAGCGCTGTATCCAGCAGGGGTGCAATCTGGGTCCAGGTGGCGGATTCGCGTTCATTCAAAACGGATTGCATGTAAGCCTCCTGCTCGCGGATTTGGCGACGCTGTTGCATGGTTAAAGCTCTGGCGCTGATGTAGTGCGTTGCGCGGCAAAGCCAGCCGGGCAATATGGTTTGTGGGCCGAGCGACTCCGCCTTTCGCGCCAAAATGATGAAAGCGGCTTGCGTGACTTCTTCCGCGAGGTGGACGTCCTGGACGTGACGCAAAGCCACCGAATAAACCAGGTTGATGTGCCGGGATACGATCGTGGCAAACGCCTCCTCGGAATTGTGTCGCGCATATTCGCGCACCAGATCCATGTCTTCCGTCATCATCTCACCAATACATCCACGCCGCCGTGGAAAAGGGACAGTTTATTTTTGGATATTCTCGGGCCTGGGTTTGGCTTGTTTCTTCCGAGCGGACTAAATATCGGCGTGGTACCTCAGACGCATACGCCCCATCTGCCCGCCGGCCTCTGTCCGCAATCAAAAAAAGAGGCGCGCCCCCGCTGGGCGCGCCTCATGCCATTTACCGAACACCGCTTACTGCCAGATCATGTAGAATTGGTTGCCTGTGTTGGTGATCACTTCCTGGTCGTTGTATCCCCCCAGCCCATTCGTGGCCGGTCCCTCAAGCACGCTCCAAACACCCGTCACATTGGGAGACGCCACAAGGGCGCCGCCTGTCCCAACCCCCGCCGCCGGCCCCGTTTGCCCCACGGCCCAGGTGAAGTTGAACTCGCCCGGATACGTCGTCGTATCGTACGTGAAGGTGGGCGTGGGCAGCGCCGGAATATCTGCCGCCGGCCATCCCGTCCATGGAACCGGCACCGTGGAGTTGTACCCGGGCAAGCTCATGTAAGCGTCCGTCAGTTGGACCGAGGCATTGGCCGAGCCGCCGCAGCCAACCAGGAACTCGGTTATCGTGGGGTTATATGTCCCATAGAAGCCCGGCTGCCCATTCTGGTCGGTGGGCGCGTTGGAAATCACCAGCACCCGCCCGCCGGTGTCTCCCTCCCGGTTCAACCACACTGAATAACTAATATTGACATTGGTGTAGGTTGCCGTGATTGTCTCACCCCCGTTGGTTACGTCAATCCACATATCATACACCTGCTGGTAGTTGAGTTTGCAGGGCATCAGCACCGTTGTTTCGTTGGTCGTTTCGTCCACCCCGACTGCCAACTCCGCATTCGCATCGTCGTACAGACGCGCCAACCCGCCCGCTTCAGTCTTTATATCAGAGTAGCTCTTGAAACCCGCTTGCGAGAGACCAAAGCCAAATTGCTCGGTTATCGTGGATGTGGGTGCGTTGGTCACCACGACCCGGGCGAATAGGGTTCCCGCCTCTCCCGGCTGGATGGCAAGGCTGTTCAACGGCAGGTCAGCCACTTCGCCATTCCCTCCTTGGTTAGGGATATCGAGCATGAACTTGCTGGTGTTGGTGGCCCCGCTGGTCGGGTCCACAGCGTTCACTATCGCAGCCTCCAATGCCCCTCCGTTTACCACGTCCAGCCAATAACGTTTGGCTAAGGTGGACAGCGGTCCCACCCCGTAGTTTGCAAAGTCATCCAGGATGTGCCATCCAGGCGCGACATTCGTCACGACCGTCACCCCCACAGTATTGGTCATACTGGTGAAATGCACGCTGTTGGAAACGACCAGCGTGAAATTCGTTGCCGCCGTTATGTTTGATACCATCAGCGACCCCACCCCATTGGTCGTCAGGTTCATCACGTTGTTATTGTTGATCGTCGCCGACGTGGCGGACGAGGAGAATGACCACGACAGCCTGGAGAAGTCCCCGCTGGCCACTTCCCCGAAATCAGGTTGGAAGGTCGTAATGGATAGCGGAGGCGACGTCGGCTTGGCCAGCGGCAGCGCCGTGCCACTGGTGGCAATCGTGTAGATTTCGTTGCTCGTCAGCGCCCGGTTCCACACCCCCACATCGGCTATCGTGCCGAACAATCCCGCCCGCGAGGTCCCGCCGTTGATCGTCGTCGTATTGCGCACCGAGCCGCCAATGGTGATGATCTGCGAGGTCACCGGCAACTCCACAATGCACGAGCTGACCAGCGGATCCTGCACTCCGTCAACGTAAACCAATCCCAAAACCACCGGGATCGCCCCGCCCACCGTCTTTTGCACGTAGGCAAAGTGATGCCAGAGGCCGTTATAAATTGGAAACGTCGAGACGCCCCCGGTCGCGTTCGCCCCGCTGTCGTTGCGGAAGAATGCTCTCAGGCTGCTCAGCGGCCCCTGACTGGTCGTATCGCAATTCGCCAGGCTCAGCCAGGGCGTCGTGCTCGCGTCGTTGCCCATCGTAAAGAACCTCATCCCAGAGCCTCCGGGGTTCGCCGTCGGGGTCGGCACGTTCATCCACAAGGAAACCGTGAAATTGGCGTACTGCTCCAGCGGCAGCGCGTCACCGGGGCTGCATATCCGAACCAGCGGCCCGACATCGTAGAACTCCATCGCGTTGGTGCCAAAGAGGCCGGGAACAAGATTGGTCGCCGTCATCGGCGAGGCCAGGTACATGTCATACCCTCCCACCACATCGGGCGTCACCCCTCCGTTGACCGTCGAAAGCGGCCAAACCGAGACCTCTCCGTTGGTAATGTTGTTCGCCTGCGGAGTGACCGCGCTCACCGTCACTTGCGCCGCTTGGCTGGTCACTGACGGGCCGTAGCTGTTCCCGACGGTCACAGTGAACGATCCGGTATAGCCCGCCGGCATCCCTACCAGGTTCAGGATATTGCTCTGGCTGCCGAATATGGTCGCCCCGTCGTCCGTCAGCGGCACGTTGTTGGAATACCATTGATACGTGCGCGGATGCGTTCCCCCGGCATATACCTGCATCGCCCAGGTTGGATTTATACTGGTATCCAGATTGACGTTGCCGACGGGTTGAACGTAAATGGTCGGACCAGCCGTCGGAATAGTGCTCGGAAGATTCCCGGCCATCACCTGTGAGATTTCTGTTTCGCTCAGGTTGCGTTCCCAAATCGCCACGTCCTGGATTTCCCCGGCGAAGTAGCTGCTCACCGCTGCTTTCACCGTCGCGCCCAGCGAAAACGTATCCAGCACCAGCCCGGGAACACTGTTCGTCGGCGCCGGAAGCCGCGTGTTGATGAACACCGTCGGATCCTGCACTCCATCCACGTAGAGCGCCGCCACCCCGTTGCTGTCCACCCACGCCACATGATGCCACGTCCCGTCGAATGGCTCCTTGGTCGTGCTCGTGGATTTGCCCAGGTTTCCAAAACTCTCGTTGCCAAAATAGACGTTCCCGTTTTGGTTCTCAATCAGCACCGAGAAAAACGAATCGGACGCCGTCCAATCCGTCCGGAACTGGAACAAAGGATTGCCGCTCGACGTGGAAGCCTCCGCCAGCAACGTCGTCTTCTCCGGCGGCGTCGCCGTGGCCGATTTCACCCACATGCAAATCGTGTAATAACCGGCGTTGTAGATCGGCAAGCCATTGTCCACCCAGCCGGACGTGTTGGCGATCGTGTAAGTGGTGCTCAGGTAAGCGGTCGAGCCGTCGAACTGCGCCGCCTGCTGCCCGAGCGTCCCCGTCACATATGCCACACTGCCGTTTACGGTCAGGTTATTGGCGTTGGGAGTGATGTCGTTGGCATTCCCATTCAACGGCCAATAAGAAACCAAGCCGTCGGTCAGGGCGGCATATGCAGGCGCGGCATAAACGGCGGCGGCGCAAAGGGCGGAAAACAGTAGAAGTCTGTATTTTGATTTCATAGTATTCGGAGGAAGCCCGGTCGCTCAACAACCGGCGGCTTTCTGTTTTGGTTTGTGTGGCAAAACTGATTATCAGGCCAATTCTTTTGCAAAACTGGTTGACTCTTTTGCGTTTCTCTTGAGCCGAATCCAGCCCAATCCCTGGCAGACGAGCCAAGATCCCACTGTCGGCCGCCAGACGGCCTCCAGTTGGTGACTAGTTCGGTTCGGTATTTTGCGGATTTTCCCCCTAATCATCTGCCAAAGCAAGCCAAAACCCCGGCTTTTCCCTAGAAATTAGAAAAACTTATAACCGTTCTCATCAAAACTGCTTTGCACTGCAACAGTCAGCCATCATCCCAATTTCAGGAAGTTTCTTGCCGCAAATGAACTCGCCTCCTTGGGGCGCATCCGGTTGCCATTCCATCTCAACGAACACAGCGACAGGAACTTATGTCGTTTCTTCTTTGCAGTGATATATCGAAAAGTTGCGCATTTTTGGCAAAACTTCCCGAACGATGTGGCCCAATGACAAATGACAAATCCTCAATGACAAATTCTCAATTCAGACCCAGCCATTTCGGTTGCGGCTTCCCCCGCGCTCCCTCTTTGCGTCGCAATCCCCGCGCCTTGCTAATGGCCCCGCCTCACCGCGCCGCCACGCCCCCGCCGGGCGTGTCGGGCGTGAAAACGGTCTGTTGCAATTGACACACATCCTGCAGCCGGATGTCGCGCGACGAACTGCCCACAAGAACCTTGTATTCCCCCTTCTCCGCCACCCACCCTTTCTTGTCCGGATCATAATACGCGAACGCACCCCAGTCCAGCCGCACCGAAACCCGCTTTGTTTCCCCCGGCTGCAGCCGCACCTTGGCGAAGCCCTTCAATTCCTGCGGCGGCCGCGGCAGGCCCGGGTTCTCCTGCCGCACATATACCTGCGCCACCTCCGCCCCCGCGCGCCCGCCCGTGTTGGCCACGTCGAACTCCACCGTCACCGCCGGGTTGCCCGCGTCATTCCCTTCCCTCAGATGCAGCGCCGAGTAACTGAATTTCGTGTAAGAAAGTCCGTAGCCAAAAGGGAACAACGGTTCGATGTTCTTGGCGTCAAACCACCGGTAGCCCACCAGCAGTCCCTCCGCGTAGGTCACCGTCCCATTGGCCCCGGGATAAAACGCGTTCGGCGCGTGCGGCGGCCTCTCCGCCGCGTTCAGGAAGTGGGCGGGCGAATCGCCTAGTTGCTTGGGGAACGTGCATGGCAGCCGCCCGCAGGCGTCCACATCCCCAAAGAGCACCCGCGCTAAAGCGTTCCCCCCTTCCAGCCCTCCATACCACGCATACAGCAACGCCGGCGCTTTCCCCAGCCACGGCCCCATTTCTACCGCTCCCCCTCCGTTGAAAACCACCACCGTCCGCGGGTTTGCCTCCACGATCTTCTCCAGCAATTCATCCTGCCCGCTCGGCAATTTCATGTCCCTCCGGTCTCCTCCCTCCGCGTCGTAGCCCCCGTTGTGGCTCAGGCCCCCGACGTATATCACCACATCCGCCGCTTGGGCCGCCGCCACCGCCTCCCCGGCTAAATTGGTGTTCGCTGCCGGCGCCGCCTCCGCCCCGCCTCCCCGCGCCCCGCGCCCGCCGCGCCCGCCAGGCGCCGTATAGCCCGCCGCATAGGTGATTCGCGCCCCGCCGCCCACCCGGTTGCTGATCCCCTGCAAAGCCGTGATTTCGTAAGGCGCCTTGATGTTCGCCGCTCCCCCGCCCCCGGCGAACTTGGTCACCGCGTTGGCCCCGATGACGGCGATGGACTTGAATTTCGAGGCATCCAGCGGCAGCAGCCCGTCGTTCTTCAGCAGCACAATGGATTCCTCCGCCACCCGCCGCGCCACCTCCTGATGCGCCTTGGTGCTCAGCGGATTCTTGGGCGCCTCATTGGTCGCCGCCGCCGTGCCCGCATCGTGGATCATGTCCAGCTTCAACATCACATAAAGATGCCGCCGCACCTTCTCATCCAGCGACGACATCGGCAGCGCTCCCGATTGCAGTTTCGCCAGATAAGGGTTGGCCAGATAAAAATTCGTGTAAGGCGGGCGGCTTCCCATCTCAATGTCCATCCCGTTGGTCGCCGCCATGTCCGTGCTATGCACCCCGCCCCAATCCGACACCACCACCCCTTTGAAGCCCCACTCCCCTTTGAGAATCTTGTTCAGCAGACAATCATTTTCGCAGCAATGCTGGCCCCGCAGCAGGTTGTAGGCTCCCATCACGCTCAACGCCCCCCCCTCCTGCACCGACGCCCGGAAAGCCGGAAGATAAATCTCCCGCAGCGTCCGCTCGTCCATTTCCACGTTGATGCTGCCCCGCTGGTTCTCCTGGTTGTTGGCCGCGAAATGTTTCGCGCACGACGCCACTCCCTGCGCCTGCTCCCCTTTGATATAATTGACAGCCATCCGCCCCGCCAGATACGGGTCCTCCCCCATATACTCAAAATTCCGCCCGCACAGCGGCGTGCGCTGGATGCACAAGCTGGGGCCGAGCATGATGTTCTTGCCCCGCTGCCGCGCCTCCTGCCCGATCACCGCCCCGTAAGCGTTGGCCAGATCGGTGTTGAACGTCGCCGCCAAACCCAGCGTCGCCGGCATCGCCGTGGCGAAATCATCGTCCCGGCCCATGTTGCGGAATCCCTCCCCCACCTCCTCGCGCACCCCCATCGGGCCGTCGTCCATCCACAATTCAGGGATGCCCAGCCGCGGCACCCCCGCCACCGAGAACGTGGACTTGGCATGCAGCAGCGAGACCTTCTCCTCCACGGTCATCTGCGACATCAACTTCTCGATCCGCGCCTCGATGCGCGCCTCATTAAGCCGGTCGGGAGCCGTCTGGTGCTGGCAAGCCGGCATCGCGCCCGCGGCCACCGCAAGGATTCCGAGAAACTTCGCCAGACATCGTCTGCCGCTTTGATTAGTTTTCATAATAGGGGTTTTTGCCTGTCCAGTATCGGGGCCGGCCCGGATCAAAAAGCCATCCTCGCCACTGGGTCATATTATAGTGTGGCCCGCAAACTAAAGGCTCATGGCCCTCCTGTCGAGTCGTCAATTTTGAGGAGCAAATCCCCCTCCGCGCCCGCTGCAAAGTGGCAGAGGCTTCCAGCCTCTGAACCGCCTCACACTCCCTGAATTCTCCCCATCCGCGCCTTTCTTTGCGCCTTGGCGCCTTGGCCCTTTGCGTTGTTCTTAATTCCCGCTTCATGCTCCCTGAAATCGCGCCGTCTGCGCCGCGAGAATTATGCGCCCTACGAGCCGGGTCGGATCCGCCTCATGCTCCCTGAAATCGCGCCGTCTGCGCCCTGAGTGGGCCATGCGACAAGGTCAGACGATAAACCCCGCCTCATGCTCCCTGAAATCGCGCCGTCTGCGCCGGCACGAGCGGTTTAACGAACGGCACGGTGTATCCCCGCCTCATGCTCCCTGAAATCGCGCCGTCTGCGCCTTTTTCTCGCAGGCCGACAACGCCGTCATTGAAGGCCGCCTCATGCTCCCTGAAATCGCGCCGTCTGCGCCTCCTGCCGTGCCCACCGCAAAGATGGCCATCTGGACCGCCTCATGCTCCCTGAAATCGCGCCGTCTGCGCCCGCCGCCTGCCTTTGGCTTGCCAGCCGCCTCGCCCCCCTGCTCGTTGCGAGCAGGGGGGCGAGGCGGCACGCCAAAAATTCCATTCTTCTGTTTTCTCTTCGTAAGTCCTTCGCATAGACGTAATTATTACAGGCGAGCATCCCTGCGGCCAAGCCTCGGCACTGCCGCGCTCGCGCCGCTTCGCCGCGTTCAGGCGCAGTCGCTCGCGATTTCAAAAAACATGCCTTTCCAATGGCGGAAGAAAGGTGGTCGGTGGCCTTAGCCGCGCTAATTTCACATCACCAGCCGCAAAACTTCAAGCTCAAAATCAAACAATCGTCACTCTCGATCTCACTT
>JBEKOF010000190.1:0-14965 GCA_049522055.1 Verrucomicrobiota bacterium
TGTCCCCAAAACCGGCCTAAATCTCCTGTGAATAACTTCTATGAAAAAGCAATTTACAAGCCAGAGAACAACTTGCGCAATTGTCACTTTTGAAGCTCCGATTTCTCCGATTTCTCCGATTTCTCCGATTTTTCCAACCCCAATTCTTCTGCCGATTCCGTATCGCTCCAGTCAGCTTGTGTGACGGGCTTGCCGGCCTGCGGCCAGCCTCGGCTCCGACAAACCGTAGTGGAGTCAACAATCAAATCCAACCGGTCACTCCCGTTGGACATTGGAGAGGCGCGTCGTCGGCTTCAACGTTTGCGGCATTGCCCGCGTCAGACCGTCCTGGATGGCAACCGGCTTGGAGTCGAAGGTTATCGTGCCGGGCTGCAAGCCTTCGCGGCTGGCCGTCACGGTGATCGTCCCAGGAATCAGAGTCGAGCGCATGGCCACCCGATTGATCCCGCACTCGGTGTTCAGGTAGAGGTTGTCGGTGCTGTTGGTCTTGCCGGAGTTATAGCCGCCGCGCCAGATGGCGGGGCCGTCTGCCGAAACAGTCCTGCCTGATGAATTCCAGGTGAAATCAACGCGGGCGTCGTCGGTCGGGCAGCGCTCGCCGCTGGCGTCCACCACTTCAAAATCAATCAGCGCCACATCCTCGCCGTCGGCCTGTAATCCATTAGGCCCGGTGTGAAGCGTGAGCTTGATCGCCGCGGGAGGGCCGGCGGTCTTGAGTTCGTGCTGGGTCACGACAGCCCCGCCTTTGTAGCCGACGGCCTTGATGGCACCGGGTGCGAAGGTGATGTTCGTGAAGACATAGAGGTAACCGCTCCCGGTCTGGGTGATTCTGCCCCGCCCCGCGCCGCCGCGCGGTCCCGACGGCGGGAGATCCTCGTTCTTCGGCTGGGTGGCTTTCCCCTGGGAAGCGCTGTTCACGAACAACTCGACCTCGTCCACATTGTTGGCGACCACGTACATGGTCTTGGTCGTGTTGGTCGGGTAGGTCCAATGCCCGATGATGTGGATGTCCGGCTTCTCGTTCTGCATCACCCGCTCGGCGAAGTAAATCTCTTTGGGCAGCCGCACGGCGTCAATCTTCCCGCTCACGCGGCAGACCTCGCTGGAATCCTGCCGCCCGTCCGCGTCGGAATCAATGAAATAGATGGAGGCGTAGGCCGACCACTTGGCCCGGTTCGGGTCGGTGTTGGTGATGCAATTGGAGAAGAACGACCAATATCGCCCCACTTGCGCCACCGCGAAGCTCTCGGAATTGTAGTTCCAGGTGTCGTTCGGCCCCTTCTTGAATCCGAAATAGGGAGGCGAATAGTCGTCCCAGAAGCGCCGGGCCCCTTCATCGCGGAAATCCTCCGTCTCGACCAGGGGAGCCTGGTCGCGGTTCGCATCGCTGTAAGGCCCGCCGAGCATGGTGCCGAACCACTCCGTCGCGGCCACCGCCCCCGGCTCCCTGAGCGACCGGCACCCCATGACTCGGCCGCCGTGCGGGTCCAATTCCTTGCGCAGGTCCACCATCTGCTGCATCTGGGCTGCCGTCACTCCCGTGTTGCCCGCCTCCCAGAAGAGCACGCTGGGGTTGTTGCGCAAGTAGATGATCGTGTCGCGCATGACCTCCGCCCGTTGCTCCCATTGGCGGCCTTGAGCATCCTCTTCCTTGTCCCCGGCGGGCGCGACCTCCACGATGCCAAACCGGTCATAGGCCTCCACATCCGCCTTCTGCGGCGCGACATGCATCCAGCGCATGTAATTCCCGTTGCAATCGCGCAGCATCTGCGCGCTGAAATCATGCATCCAGTCGGGGTAGCCGGCGCCGACCCCGGCCCATTCATCGCTCGAGCGCTGGGCGAATCCCTTGAGATAGACGAACTTGTCATTGATATAGACGCCGCCTGTGCCGGCGCCGCCCTTAAATTCCGCCTTGCGGAACCCCGTCGTCACCTTGTTCACGTCCACGACTTTCCCATCCACGGTCAGGATGGTGTAAACGTCGTACAAATAGGGATCATCGGGGCTCCAGAACCGGGTATTAGCCAGCGGGCCGGTGGCGGTCAGAACCGTCTTGGCGCCGGACAACATAGCGACGCCCTCGCCCTGGAAGTTGGCGCGGACCAGGCCGTCCTTATCCACGACCGCGCACGACAGGGTGACGGTCGCGCGAGGGACCGACCTATCAGCCGTGGCATTGTGAACCTGCGATTCAACTGTGACGTCGCAGGTGCGGCCCGCGATGTTGTAGTTGCTGCCGTAGATATACGTGCCGGTCGTCTTGAGGCCGTAATAGAGCGGCAGGGTCTGGTAGATCTTCCCCGTCAGGTGCAGCCACACCCGCCGGTTGATCCCGCCGTGGTCGGGGTTGAAATCGTTGGCGTTCCATCGGTACGTCGTGTCTGTGGCCCGCTCCCTGTAGCTGGTGCGGTTGTCCACTTGCACCGCCAGCACGTTGTCCCGGTCGCCGAACAGCGCCGCGGAGGTGATATCCACACCGTAACCGGTTATGCCGTTCTCATACAGACCGAAGGGTTTGCCATTGAAATAGATATCCCCGGCCTGGCGCATGCCCTCGAACTCGATGAACACCTTCGATCCCGCGGCCTCGGCGGGCAGTTTAAAGTGTTTTCGATACCAGCTCAGGCCCTGGTACTTGCCCCGATCGCCCCCGCTGTGGTCAATGATCACGCGGAAGGAGTCCACATCGTTGAACGAATGCGGCGTGCTGACCGTCTCCCATTGGGAGTCGTCGAACGACACTTCCTGGGCGCCCGGCACGTCCTGCCGGATAAACTTCCAGCCGGGATTGAAATTGTACGTCACGCGCGGCGACGCGGGTGGCGTGTACGGCGAGTCAGCGGCCCAAAGCGAATTGCCGGAAACGAAAACGGCGAAAACAACCAGCGGCAGGAGCGTGTTTGACTTCATGCGAGCCAGCTTAGCTGATGAAGGCCCTGCCCGGCAAGAGAAACCCTGAAAACTCAAGGATTGGCGTGGGCCGCCATTTGTGGTAGTCAAGACAGTCGAAGCATGTGCCGATATAATAAAACCTTTCTCATCGTTGCGGGCGTATGGGCGGTTTGCAGGATCGCCGCCAGCGGCCAGGCCCAGAGCTACACCTTCACCACCATCGCCGGAAGCCCGCGCAATCCGGCCAGCCCCACTGCTTACGACGATGGCACCAATAACACGGCCCTCTTTTTGGGGCCTTCCGGAGTCGCGGTGGATAACCTGGGCAATCTCTACGTGGCGGACCAATTGCATTATGTCATCCGCAAAGCCACTCACATCGGCGCCAACTGGGTGGTCACCACCATTGCGGGGACTCCAGGCGAGTGCAATTTCGAGCCGCCCATTGTCAACGGCACCAATGCTCGCGCGCTGTTCAGTTTCCCAACCGGCGTGGCGGTGGACCCCGGCGGCAATGTCTATGTGGCCGACGAGAACAACAACGCCATTCGCAAAATAACCCCGGTGGCCGGGACGACCAATTGGATCGTCAGCACCATCGCCGGAAACGGCGATTCCGGCCACGCTGACGGCAGCAACGGCGCGGCCACGTTCAGCGGGCCGACGGGCGTGGCGGTGGACGCCAACAGCAACCTTTATGTGGCCGATCAGTTCAACAATGCCATCCGCAAGATCACCCCGGTGGCCGGGACCACCAATTGGGTCGTGACAACCATCGCCGGCCTGGCTGGAACTCAGGGAAGCGCCAATGGCGTCGGCACTAACGCCAGCTTTTATAATCCTTCCGGCGTGGCGGTGGACCCCGGCGGCAATGTCTATGTGGCCGACCAGGACAACAACACCATCCGCATGATCACGCCGGTGGCCGGGACGACCAATTGGGTCGTCAGCACCATTGCCGGGAGTCCGTTCAAGTCCGGCTTCAACGATGGCACCAACAGCGCCGCCCAGTTTGACACTCCCTCGGGCGTGGCTGTGGACGCCAACGGCAATCTCTATGTGGCGGACCAATTCAATTACACGATTCGCAAAATCGTCCCCGTCGGGACCAATTGGGTGGTCAGCACCATCGGCGGCCAGGCGGACAACAACGGCACCCGGGATGGTGTCGGCACCAACGCCCTGTTTTACTATCCCTACGGGTTGGCGGCCGATCGCGCCGGCAATGTTTATGTGGCAGACACCGGCAACGACACCCTTCGTCTGGGTTCCCTGCCAGCCCCGCAGTTGACGGGGATGACCGTGAGCCAAGGCGCCGCCAAATTCGATTTGAACGGCCCGGCCGGCAGCAACTGCGTCCTCCAAACATCCTCCGACCTTCTCACCTGGTTGCCCCTTCTCACCAACACCATTCCCGCGGGCGGCGCCATCCTTATTGAGGATCCCTGCGCCGCCACCAACTCCCGCCGGTTCTACCGGGCAATCCTGCCATAAATTATTTTGCTTCTGCCGGAACTTGTAGTATGTTCTGGATGTGAGGAGGAAAGTTTTCAGTCGAATCAAGCCATCGCGGCGTCCTCGCGGCTTGTGTTGCGCCCGTAATTGGGCTTTCCCTGAACCAAAACATAATGTAAAGTATGAATATGAACACTAAATCTTCCGGACGACCTCGCCACGAGACCGCTTTTACGCTGATCGAGTTGCTCGTGGTCATCGCCATCATTGGGATTCTGGCCGGGCTTTTGCTGCCCGCACTCATTGTGGGCGGTATGAAGGCCAAAATGAAGGTCGCGCAAACGGAGGAAGTCAGCCTGCTCGCAGCCATCAGCCAGTACAAGGCCGCCTACAACATCCTCCCGGCTTCCACCGCCGCCGTTGCCGCCGCCCTCACCGCCAATTCGGTCACCAACGATTTCACATGC
Source organism: Verrucomicrobiota bacterium (assembly GCA_049522055.1). GTDB lineage: Bacteria > Verrucomicrobiota > Verrucomicrobiia > Limisphaerales > Palsa-1400 > JBEKOF01. The sequence continues at coordinate 4,818 of JBEKOF010000190.1, forward strand.
GGCAGCGTGATTCAAGTCCCCCCAGGCTCGGCGAGCATTGAAATCGTGCCCAATAACATGAGTCAACAAATCATCACTCCAGACACCACCCAATATCAAAATGCCAACTCCGAAATCATTTCCATTCTGCGCGATGACTCCAACTATCCCGAAACCAGCAACACCTACAGCCATATTTACAACCCGCAAAAGACCATTTTTTTCAACCCCGCAAAAATCTCCTCCGGCCTGGGCTCGCCCGGCATTGACACCAACAGCATCTTCCGCGACCCCTGGGGAACGCCCTACATGGTCACGCTGGATATGAACGGGGACGGCAAATGCTATGACAGAACCTGGTTCACCTTGTCGAACAATAAGAGCTTCAACGTGCCGGGCGACGCCATGGCCTGGTCTTTGGGACCCAATTGGAAAAACTTTGACCCCACCCAGCCCGTCAGCACCACAGTCAACAAGAACCTCGTCCTCAGTTGGAAGTAAACACGGCCTTGATTTGATTTTGCGCTGGCGCGGCGCCGCGCCAAACCCGCATAATCCGCCGGATGGAATTCATTCGTGATATTCATGCCAGGAAGGCGGCCGCCGGCCAGCCGGTCATTTCCTTCGAGTTCTTCCCGCCCAAGACCGAGGACGGCGACCGCGCTCTCCTGGAGAAAACCCTCCCCGCCCTCCGGGAATTGCGGCCCGATTACTGCTCCGTCACCTACGGGGCGGGCGGCGGCACCCGCGACAAGACGCTGATGATCGTGGATCGCATCCAGCGCGAGCACGGCCTGACCGCCATGTGCCACCTGACCTGCGTCAATGCCACCGCCGCCGAATTGCGCGCCGTCCTTCTCCAGGCGCGGCGGCTGGGCGTCCGGAACATCCTCGCCCTGCGCGGCGATCCGCCGCCCGGCGGCGCCTTCACCGCCACGGCGGGCGGGTTTGAGTATTCCTGGCAACTGGTGCGCTTCATCAAGGAGATGGGCGGCTTTTGCATTGGCGCCGCCGGGTTCCCGGAGGGCCACGTCGCCTGCAAGGAGGGGCGCGCCGCGGACTGGGACCATTTGAAGGCCAAGATTGATAGCGGCGTGGATTTCGTCTTGACGCAACTTTTCTTCAACAACGCGGATTTCTTCCGCTTCCGCGATTACCTCCTCAACAAAGGCGTGGCGGTACCCCTCTGCCCCGGCATCATCCCCATCCTCAGCGCCTCGCAAATCAAGCGCTTCACCGCCCTGTGCGGCGCGGACCTGCCCCTTCCGTTGCTGGCCAATCTGGAAAAATTCGCCCACGACGACGAAGGCTGCGCGCAATTCGGGATCGAATACGCCACCCAACAATGCGCCGAACTCCTGCGCGCCGGCGTGCCGGGCCTGCACTTTTACACCTTGAACAAGGCCCGCTCCACCGCGGCCGTGGTGCGCAACCTCGCCCTGGGCGGGGCCGCCTGAAAGACCGCCCCATGAACCCGCCGCGCGTCGCCGATTACCACATGCACACCCCGCTCTGCCGCCATGCCGCCGGCGAGCCGTCGGCCTACGCGGCGCAAGCTCTGGCCCTGGGGTTGAGCGAGATCGGCTTCAGCGATCATTCGCCGATGCGGCAGGATGATTTTGACAATTGGCGCATGCGCCTCGATCAACTGGCCGAGTATGTGGAAAAAGTCCGGCAGGCGCAAATGGACCATCCCAGCCTTGAGATCAAACTGGCGCTGGAGGTGGATTATCTGCCCGGCCAGGAGGATTGGATTCGCGACCTCGCCGCGCGCCATCCCTGGGACTATTTCATCGGCTCAGTCCACTACGTTTCTGATTCCTGGGCCTTGGACAATCCCGAACAACTTTCCCTCTGGCGGCAAGCCGACCCGTTCGAGGTCTGGTCCCTCTATTTTGCCCGGCTGACCCAGGCGGCACAATCCGGCCTCTTTGAAATCATCGGCCACGCCGATCTGCCGAAAAAATTCAACTTCCGGCCCCGCCAGGACTGCGCCCCGATGTTCCGCCGCTTCCTCGATGCCGCCCGGCAATCCAATGTCGCCATCGAACTCAACACCGCCGGCTTGCGCAAGGATTGCCGCGAAATCTATCCCAGCCGCTCCTTCCTGGAACTGGCCGCCCAAAGAAATCTGCCCATCACCTTCGGCTCCGACGCCCACGCGCCGGGCGAAGTCGGCCTGGCCTTTGCCGACGCCGTGGCCTGCGCTCGTTCCCTGGGTTTCACCCATTATCGCCGCTTCTCCCAACGCCGCCACACCGAGGCCAAAATCGCCTGGTAAATTGTGGTGGACAATTGACAGGACGCCGATGCTTGAGTACAATTTTCATCGTGAGTACCTCAGTCGCACAAATCCCGCAGACGCAACGAATCTGGACCGAAGAGGAGCTTCAAGCCCTCCCGGACGACGGTTACATCCACGAAGTAGTTGGAGGCGCACTGGTCATGAGTCCAAAAAACAATTTCGAGCATAGCGACATCTGCACACGGCTTTCCACCGCTCTGAACGTCTTTGTCCGCGCCCGCAAGCTCGGTGTCGTGCTCGACTCCAGCACCGGCTTCTGGATGCAAAACCGCAACTGCCGCGCCCCGGATGTCTCCTTCATTGCCAAAGCGCGCTTGCGGCAATGGAAGCGCGCCCCTGCCGCTTTTTTTGAAGGCGCTCCCGACTTGGCCGTCGAGGTTTTGGCCCCCTCCAACACGCCGGGCGAAATCTCCCAGCGGCTGGAGGATTTTTTCGCCAGCGGCGCGCAATTGGCTTGGGTCATCCATCCCGAAGAGCAGTTTGTTGAGATTTGCCATTCCCCCGTGCAACGCAAGATGCTCGGTTCCGGCGCGGTTCTGGACGGCGAAGGCCTTCTTCCCGGCTTTCAATACCCCATCGCCGACCTCTTTCTGGATTGGGATTGGGATTAGACTATTCGGACCGTGGTCAATTCCTGAATTTTTGATGGAATTATTCTACTCTATGAAGACCTTCCGTGTTGTGCTCGTCCTTGCGGCAAGCTGCACGGCCCTTGCCAACTCGGTTGCCCAGCAGAGCATCCCTGCGGCTGGCGGGTCGGCCGACTCTGCGCCACCGCTACCTTTTGCCCAGGTAGTCAACCAATACTTTGGCCAGTGGGACTCCAATGGCGATGGCAAGCTCACGGCGGATGAAATTGAGGCCGCGGTGGCCAATCCCAAGTTCCACGACGAAGCCGCGGCTGCCATAGCTGCGATCGAAATGGTTGTCCGTGGCGGAAAATACGCCCTGCCGGCTATTACCAAGAACTTTCTTGTCTCCAGTCCTTTGCGCGAACTGTCCGCTTCCGATGAACAGAACGATTCTGCAGACGATGTTTCCAAGTCGGAAAAACTCAACCATGCGCCCGCATTCCAGCCGCGCTACATCTACGCCATGCAGAAGCTGCGCCGCACCTCACGTGAGCTTTTTCCCCAATCTTTGCCCTCTTTCCAGGCCACCCATCAAGGAAAGCTGGGCGATTGTCCCTTTGTCTCGACCGTCGGCGCAATGGTTTACCGGAACCCTTCTGCCGTCAAAGCCATGTTCACCCAAAACGAAAATGGCTCGACCACCGTCTCTTTGGGCGACGGGCAGGCGGTCAGAATCGTCCGCCTTACCGATGCGGATATAGCTATTTGGTCGAGCGCCGGTGCCAACGGCCTCTGGTTGACGATCTTGGAAAAGGCTTACAGAAGAATTCTTACCGAGACGGAGCACCCCTTCCGACAAGACAGGGCCAGCATCTACGACAAGTTTACCAGTGCGCGCACCATCGAGCTTCTCGACGGGCATCAAACCCGCAGCATCGAGCTTCGAAACATTAGGCCCGGCAGCGTTCAGTTGTCCAAGCTGCGCCAGGACTTGGACGCAGCCCGGCGCGAACACCTGTTGGTGAAAGCAGGAACGCCCGGAGGCACAAAGACTCCCGGAATAACTCCCGACCACGCCTATACCATCCTGGGTTACAATAAGGAAACCGATCTGGTCCATGTCTGGAACCCCCACGGAAATAATTTCACCCCCAAAGGCCCCGACGGATTGCAAAACGGCTACACCACCAAAACCGGCCAGTTCGACATCCCGTTGAAAGATGTGCTCCAAATATTCACCGACGTGAACTTCGAGACGCAACCCCCCTTTCGGCAATGAGCGAACTTGGGCTGCAAGTGCGGAACCAGAATAGCCGCAAAAAAAATCGCAAGAGACCAAAATAGAGAAATCTCGCACCGCAATAGTTCAAAATCGCGGATTGTTGCGAAGATTTTTACCACGGATTGCAGGTATGAAGACGGGTATCCCTGAAAAGAATTTCATATCCGTGTGATCCGTGTAATCCGTGGCTAGAGCAATTCCATGAAAACTGTAGCCGCTGAAACGTCTGGATTTTTGGGGAGCGCGGGCGCCCTCGCCTGCCGTGTTCGGCGCCTCGCCGAACACATTCCCCATCAATCCTCGGCTACACTCGGCTACACTTTTTCTTAAACCGCTTTAAATCCCTTTTGGTTGCGACTTTGCCGCGCTGGGCTTTTTGCTCCTTTTGGCGGCAATTCCCCTGTTAATTGCCCCACCGGAAATCATCGAACTCCGTCACGCTGTCCGCCTTCGTCCACACTCCCACGCAGCCCGCGTTTGGGAATGTCCCGTCCTCCCAGCTCAGGGCGTGCCGGCCGTCAAACGTGACGGCAAAGCGCGGACCGTGAAAATCCACCCGCAAATCGTGCCATTGATTGGAGGCGACTTTGAAGGCCGCCCGCCCCTTCTCCGTCCGGACCCCGTGGATGGTGTGATAAATCGTGACGTTGTCCTCCAGGGCGTTGGCGCGGGCCACGTAGTAATTGTCCCCGTCCTGCCAGCGCCAGATCAGCCCGCCGGCCTGGTCTTCCTTTCCCGACAGCGGCTTGAATCGCACCTCCACAAAACCGTCCCGCAACGACGTGTTGGTCTGGACGCACCAGCAAAACTTCGCCTCCCCCGATTGCTTGAGGACATGCGGCGGACTTGGAGCGGTGGCATCCTCCTCCACGGACCAATGCGCCTGGCCGCCGCCGGTGACGCCCCCCAGCCATGCCGCCGGGAGCCGGCCGGGTTGGACATCCTCAAAATTCACCGTGCCCGCCGCATGGCGGCCGGTGGCGCAACCCGCCAGCGCGAGCGCCGCGGCCATCCACACGAAGGTTTTCATCTTTATTCTTTTGATCTTATGGAGTAAACTAATCCTGACTATGACGGCGGCCAACAAAATCACCATCGCGCGAATTTTGCTCGTGCCGCTTTTTATTGTCCAGATCCTCCTCTACATCGGCGGCGGGCAGGAACGATTCCGGCTGGGGGCCATCCTCTGCTTTGCCCTGGCCGCGGGCGCAGACGGACTGGATGGTTACGTCGCCCGCCGCTTCAACCAAAAAACCGAACTGGGCGCCATTCTCGATCCGCTGGCGGATAAGTTGCTGCTGGTTTCGGCCATCGTGGTGCTCAGCCTGGAGAGCCACCGGAAGTTTGTGCCGATTCCCCTCTGGCTGGTGGTGATTGTTTTGATCCGCGAGACCATCTTGTTGATCGGAATGGCGGTCCTTTATTGGACCTCGGGTAAATTCATGGCGCGGCCCCGTCTGGCGGGCAAAATGGCGACAGTTCTGCAAGTGGCGGCGGTGCTCTGGACGCTCCTCAAATGGCCGCAGGCGGCCCTGCCCAGTCTCACGGCGGGGGCGGGTCTTTTTGTCATCCTCTCGGGGCTGTACTACCTGGGTGATTTCATGCGCCAATTCAGAAACGGGAGGGAGTTGATCCCCAAGAGCCTGCCTTGACCGGGCAACCTCAGAGCGCTTTGACTTCGGTGTTCAGCTCCTGCAGGGCTTTCTTGGCGTCGCCGAACAACATCCGCGTCTTCGGGCCGAAAAACAGACCATTCTCGATGCCGGCGAATCCGGTGCCGCGCCCGCGTTTGATGACAATTATATTTTTGGCCTTGTCCGCGTTCAGAATCGGCATCCCGTAGATGGGGCTGCCGGGATCCGTCCGCGCCGCCGGGTTCACCACGTCGTTGGCACCGATGACGATCGCCACATCCGCCTGCTCGAATTCCGGGTTGATTTCCTCCATGTCCAGCAGCTTCGGGTACGGCACATCGGCCTCGGCCAGCAGCACGTTCATGTGGCCGGGCATCCGGCCCGCCACCGGATGTATGGCGTATTTGACTTCCACCCCGCGCTTTTCCAGCAACTCTTCCAGTTCATGCACCAAATGCTGCGCCTGGGCCACGGCCAGGCCGTAACCGGGAATGATAATTACTTTGCGGGCGTACCCCGCCATGATGGCGACCTCGGCGGCGGTGATTTCGCGCTGGGTTCTATCGGAGGAACCGGCGGCCGCCTGGGCTTGGCCGCCCCCGCCGAAGGAACCGAAGATGACCTTGGCCAGAGAACGGTTCATAGCTTTGCACATCAACACGGTCAGCAGCGAACCGGCGGCGCCGACCAGCGTTCCGGCGATGATCATGGACATGTTCTGCATCGCAAAACCGGTCACCGCCGCCGCCAGCCCGGTGCAGGAATTGAGCACGGAAATCACCACCGGCATGTCCGCCCCGCCGATGGGCAACACTTGCAAAACGCCCAGGAGCAGCGCAAGCACGGCAAGAACGACAATGCATGTCGTGGGAGAAACCTGGGGACCCGCGTAGCCTGACCCGCCCGCCGCAACCAAAATGCCCAGCGCCAAGACGATGTTTATGATTTTCTGGCCTGGCCAGCGCAATGGCTTTTCGCTGACCAAACCTTGCAGTTTTCCAAACGCGACCAAACTTCCCGTGAAACTGATCGAGCCAAACACGATTCCCAGGAGCATGGGAAAAGTGTGCGCCAACCGGGTGTCGGACAATCCCGTAAAGTGGGGACTTCCCTTCAGCCATTCATCGAGCGAAATAAAAAGCGCGCACGCGCCGCCCATCCCGTTGAAAAGGGAAACCATCTGCGGCATGGCCGTCATCTTGACACGTTTTGCCAGCAGCCACCCCGGAATGCTCCCGATGACAATGGCCAGAATAATCCATCCGAAATTTCCCATGTCCGGCAGAAGGAACGTTCCCCCCAGCGCCAGCCCCATGCCGACGGCGGCCACCAGATTGCCCGAACGCGCCGTGCGCGGCGAACTCAGCCGCTTCAAGCCGAAAATGAACAGCAACGAAGCGATCAGATAGGCCGCTTCGGGAATCGCCGCTATGAACTGGTCCTTGGTCATTTGGCGTCTTCTTTTTTGGCCGTAGGCTTGGCTTTGAACATCTCCAACATGCGGTCCGTCACCACGAATCCGCCCACCACGTTCAAAGTCCCAAGAATCACCGCGATGAAACCCAGGGCGAACAAAACCCCGTTGTCTCCCGCCCGCCCCAGCACGATCGCGCCGCCGATCAACACAATGCCGTGGATGGCGTTGGCCCCGGACATCAGCGGAGTGTGCAACACGGTCGGGACGCGGCTGATGACTTCCACTCCGGTGAAAATGGCCAGGATAAAAATGTAAATCATCGCCAGACTGCTCATGCTCATGGGGCCTTTCGTTTTATTTCGCCATTGTGCGTGACGCAGGTCCCGGCGAAAATTTCATTCTTCCAATCCATCGTGAATCCGGTCTCGTTGGTGATCTCCAGAATAAAGGCGGCCAGGTTGCGCGCAAACATGCGGCTGGCATCCAGCGGCAGGGCGGCGGGCAGGTTCGTCGGGCCGAGAATCGTCACGCCGTGCGCCACCACGGTCTGGTTGGCTTTGGTCAACTCGCAATTGCCGCCGCTCTCCGCCGCCAAATCCACGATCACCGAGCCGGGCTTCATGTCCGCGACCATCTCCTGGGTGATCAGCCGCGGCGCCGGTTTGCCGGGCACTTGCGCGGTGGAAATGATGAAGTCCGCCAGTTTGGCCCGCTCGTGCAGCAGTTGCCGCTGTTTGGCGAGCGTTTCCGCCGAAACCTCTTTGGCATAACCGCCCTTGTCCTCCAGGTTCTCCTGGTTGGGTACTTCCACAAAGGCCGCGCCCAGGCTCTTGATTTGTTCCTTCACCGCCGACCTCACATCAAACGCCTGCACCACCGCCCCCAAACGGCGGGCCGTGGCGATGGCTTGCAGGCCCGCCACCCCGGCCCCCAGGATCAAACCTTGCGACGGCCGGATGGTGCCCGCCGCCGTCGTGAGCATCGGAATGAATTTCGGCAGCGCGTTGGCCGCCAGCAGCACCGCCTTGTATCCGGCGATGGTGGCCATGCTCGAAAGCGTGTCCATGCTTTGCGCCCGCGTGATCCGCGGAATGGCGTCCAGGCTGAAGCTGGTCAGGCGGCGCCGGGCCAGCGCGCTCACCAGTTCGGGATTGCGCAACGGCGCGAGAAATCCGATCAGCCCCTTGCCTTCCGGCAAAGCCGCCGCCTCTTCCTGGGTCACCGGCCGAACCCGCAGCAGGCAATCCGCCGCCGCCAACAACTCCGCCGCATCGGCGGCGATCTCAGCCCCGGCGGCCTCGAATTGCGCGTCGGGGATGGACGCGGCCAGTCCCGCCCCGCGTTGCACGGAAACCGAATGCTGCTTCTTGAGCAGCATCTTGATCGCCTCGGGAACGAGGGCCACCCGGGTTTCGCCATCCCTTGCTTCGTCAAAAACAGCAAATCGCATCTGGTTATCCTAATATCCTGATAAGCGCTGCGATAATACCCGGCGGCATCCCGTTTTCAAATCATTTGTGCCGCAAGAGACTACTATTAGAATTCTACGTATGACTCATCAACAGACCTAATCCAGCCCGCTGTGGGCTGCGGTTCGCGCGGAAATGAAAACGCCTCGAGCCGCTTGGGAATAGAACGTAACAAAAGCTTAACTTAATCATCACGCCATTGTAATATGCTGTTTCCATACTCCGGGCCTTGTTTTAAGGCACAACTCTAACAGTCTAAACATGAAAAGACATACATATATGAACACGAACATAAAAAGGGCGCTGCTCGCGGCGCTGGCTTGCGGCGCGCTGCTGGCGGCCTCGCATATTCAGGCACAAACCACCATCGCTGATTGGACGTTTAGCAACTACCCGGCCGCATCCGGCACGGAGGTTGCAAGCCCCGCGCCCTCCACGGGCGCCGGCACGGCCACACCCCTCGGCATGGCCAATACTTATGGAACCCCCGGCCCCAGCATGGCCCTCACCGACGTGCTGCTTTCCTCAACGGACAGTTCCAGCGGCGCCCTCCAAAACGAGTGGCGCGTGCGCGGCACAGAAATCACCGGAGGCTCGACGGCCGCCAACGGCTGGTCCTCTCTGGCGCCCATTGGCACCCAAGGGGCGGAATTCCAGGTCAGCACCGTTGGTTACAACAACATCCAACTTTCCTTTGACCTCGAAACGACCACCCAGGGGGAGAAAAACCTCGCCGTTTTTTACACCCTCAACGGCACCACTTGGACCCCCGCCACCATTACTTCGGCAGGCACCACCACCGGCGCCTCCCTGGTTAACAACAGTTCGGGCAGTGACCCCAATTCGGTGGCTTCCACCTATGTCGCCCTCAGCACCACCGCCGGCTTCAACAACAACATTTCGGTGAACTTCAGCGGCATTTCGGGCGCCAACAACGATGCCAACTTCGGCGTCGAAATCGTCAATGCTTCCACCGGCGCGGACTGCGTCAACCTCGCCGGCGCCGCTCTTAATAATTCCTCCGGCAACTGGCGTTACGACAACATTGACTTCGCCGGCACACCCACCGCCGTGCCCGAACCCGCCGACCTGCCCTTGGTTGGCTTGGGATTGGCCGTTTTGACCGGTCTGCGCCGGAAACTCACCCGGTAAAACTGACCGGCTCAACCTGCCGCCGCGCGCGCAGGCCGAATCTTGGTAGGGACGCCTCGCCGAGGCGTCCGCAGCCTGCCGCCGCGCGCGCGGGCCGAATACCTGCGCGTGTTTTCTTTCCGGGGCTGCGGCAAATTTGGCGCCGCTATTCTCCGCCGGCGGCGCTTCCTGCTGCCGCGGCTTCCTCTTCCACCGGGACCGCCGAAGACAAGCCGCAATCCATGTGCGCGTGGAACCAGGCCTTGACGGGATCGGCGATCTCCTGGAGCCAGAGCGGCAGGACCACGTGGTCGGCTATGGGTATCTGGATGGTTTTTGCCTCCCCGCCGGCGGCCTTC